>CAYVAS010000004.1:0-73783 GCA_964449375.1 uncultured Iamiaceae bacterium
GGCCCGAACCCGCTGATCGCAGGTTCGGGCCTTGCAGATGTCTCGCGACATCACAACGGCGGAGAGGGTGGGATTCGAACCCACGGACGGGAGTGAACCCGTCACCTCCTTAGCAGGGAGGCCCGTTCAGCCAGACTCCGGCACCTCTCCTCGATGACCGGCGGCCGCCGAGGTCACCGATGCTAGCGCCCCCGACCCGGGGCTCCGGCGTCGCCGCGCGCTCAGGGATCCAGCGTGCGGGCCCGCAGTGCCGCGTACGCATCGGCTGCTGCCTCGGTGAGCGGACCCGGACACGAGGGCACGGCCACCGCGTCGATCGTCGCCACCGGGTGCACGCCCCGGGTGGAGGAGGTGATGAACACCTCGGGCGCGGCGCGGAGCTGCTCCACGGTGATGTCGGCGCGGACCTCCACCGGGGTGACCTCCAGCAGCAGCTCCCGGGTCATACCCCCCAGGGCACCGTTGGCCAGCGACGGGGTGCACAGGCGCCCGTCCACGACCACGAACACGTTCGACGCGGTCCCCTCGCTCAGGAACCCGTTGCTGTCGCACAACAGCGCTTCGTCCGCGCCGTCCCGCAGGGCCGCTCTTCGGGCCAGCAGGTTCTCGGCGTAGGAGGTCGACTTGGCGCCGGTCAGCGGCGACGACTCGTTGCGAACGAACGGGGACAGGACCACATCCGCGGTCTCGGGCCACTCCTGCTGTGCGGTCGCGTCGACCACCACCGCCGGGGCGACCTCCGGGCCCTGATCCGACACGGTGATCCGTACCTTGGTGGCCTCCGGATTCGCGGCGAGCACGGCGGCGACCGCGTCACGCAGCGATTCGTCCTCGACGGGCACCTCGATACCGAGGATCGCCGCGGAGCGGTACAGCCGGGCCAGATGACGGGTCAGCGCGAAGGCCACTCCGTCGACGACACCGAGCGACTCGAACACCCCGAGCCCGACCTGGACCCCGGGGCTGACCGCGGCGACCGTCGCCTCGTGCGCCTCGACCAGACGCCCCTCGATCCATACGCGTGCCACGACCCGAGTCTGCCCGATGCCGCCCCTGACAACCCTGGTCGGTTGCCGGTGCTCGGCGGGCCGGCGCCGCGCCGCTACTGTCGGGGGCGTCGCAGCCCCCACGTCGGCCCCTTCGGCGGCGTGAGCTCTCCGCCGCCCCTCCGACCGGGAGAACGACCGGCCGCATGGCCCTCACAGATCTGACACGACGCGCGATCGTGGTGTGCTGCTCGGTCCTGCTGGTGACGACCGGGTGTGCGACCAGCGACGTCCCGGCGGGCGACGACACGGCTGCCGACACCGTGTGGCTGTGCCTCCCCGGAGTCGAGGACCCCTGCAGCGCCGAGGGCACCATCACCCAGGTCGCCGCGGACGGGACCACGACCGTGGAACGGCCACGGACCGCCGACGACCCGCCGATCGACTGCTTCTACGTCTACCCCACCGTGTCGACCCAACCGCGGGCGGTCGCGGACCGGACCGTCGACGCCGAACAGGTCGCGGTCGCCACCGCCCAGGCGTCCCGGTTCTCCCAGGTGTGCCGGGTGTTCGCGCCGATGTACCGGCAACGCACGATCGGGGGCATCTTCGGCCGGGAGGCGACCCCCACCGAGGCCGAATTCGCCTACCAGGACGTGCGGACCGCCTGGCAGGAGTACCTGAGGGACCACAACGCCGGCCGTGGGGTGATCCTGATCGGGCACTCCCAGGGCTCCTTCGTCCTGGCGGACCTGATCGCCGCCGAGATCGAGACCGACCCCGAGGTCGCCGAGCGGCTGGTGTCGGCCATGCTCCTGGGTGGCAACGTCACCGTCGCCGCCGGGAGCGACCGGGGAGGCACCTTCGAGCACCTGCCCGCGTGCACCGCCGAAGGCCAGACCGGTTGTGTGGTGGCCTACTCGGCGTTCGACGGACCACCCCCGCCCACCGCCGGCTTCGGCGTGGCCGGCGACGGTGAACAAGCCATATGCACCAACCCGGCCGCGCTCGGCGGCGGTCCCGCCGAGCTGCATCCGGCCTTCGTGACGGGCGAGTCCCTGCTGGGCCGCGTCGAGCCGACCCCGGGCACCGTGGACACGGCCTGGGTGGGGTATCCGGGCTTGTTCACCGCCGAGTGCCGGGCGAACGCCACCCACTCGTGGCTCGAGGTCACCTCCCACCGCACCGGCCACGACGATCCCCGGCCCGAACTCCCCGACGCACTGGGCGCCGACTGGGGGCTGCACCTGCACGACGTGAACGTCGCGTTGGACGACCTGGTCGCGCTGGCGGCCCGCCAGGGCGCGGCGTGGGACGATTGAGCCAACCTTCGACTCACCGCCCGGGCGGCGCGCGTCCTGCGACATCCCGGCACAGCCCCTAGCATCGCCAGCGTGTCCCGCGCCGCCCCCGACCTGCTCGTCGAGATCCTCGCCCGGATCGACGGCCACGTCGCCGACATCCTGGACGGCCTGGAGCCCGACGATCTGGTGTGGCGGCCCGCCGAGGACGCCAACCCGATCGGGTGGCTGGTGTGGCACCTCGCCCGGGTGATCGACGCGCAGGTCGCCGACGTGGCCGGTATCGAACAGGTCTGGACCCAGGGTGACTGGGCCCAGGGGTTCGGGCTCGACCCGGACCCGGCCAACAGCGGCTACGGCCACACCCCCGCACAGGTCGCCGCCGTCCAGCCCCGGAACACCGCCGTGCTCGGCGGCTACCACACCCGGGTGTCCGAGCAGGCCTACGACTACCTGGTGACCCTGACCGACGACGACCTGACCCGGGTGATCGACGAGGCCTGGGACCCGCCGGTGACCCTGGGGGTGCGCCTCGTGAGCATCGTCGACGACGCCGTCCAGCACGCCGGCCAGGCCCGCTACCTCAAAGGACTGCTGCCGCGCTGAGGCCGCGTACCGGTTGGGATGTCGATCGCTACGACCAGAGAGAGTGCATGACGACCCATGTCTGATCGGCCGGACATCCTGGTGGTCCTGACGGACCAGCAACGCCCGGACTCGATGGGCGTCTACGGCCAGGCGCTTCCCGTCACCCCCGTGCTCGACGAGCTGGCCGGCCGGGGAACGGTGTTCGACCGTGCGTTCTGTGTGAACCCGGTGTGCGGCCCGGCCCGCGCCGCGCTGCAGACCGGTCGGTGGCCGACCAGCCTCGGTTGCTGGCGCAACGGACTGGCGCTGCCCGCAGAGGTACCGACGCTGGCCCGACGCCTGTCCGGACTCGGCTACCGGACCGGGTATGTCGGCAAATGGCACCTCGCCTCCGACATCGGCCCCCGCCTTCCCGCCGGCCGGTCCCGGGCGAGCTTCATCAGGTCCGCGGTCCCACCGGAACGGCGCGGCGGCTACACCGACGCGTGGGCCGCGGCCGATGCCCTGGAGCTGACCAGTGGCCCGTACCGGGGCCACGTCTGGGACGAGGAGGGTCGGCAGGTCGAACTGTCCGGTTACCGGGTCGATGCGGTGGCCGACCTGGCGTTGGACCGGATGACCCGCCTGGCCCGAAGCGACGACCCGTTCCTGTTGTTCGTGTCGTTTCTGGAACCGCACCACCAGAACGACCGGTTCCGCACCATCGGCCCGAAGGGCGCCGCGGCTCGCTTCGACGACTTCGAGGTGCCCGGGGATCTGCGCGGCACCCTGGGGGACTGGCGGTGGAACTACGCCGAATCGCTCGCGGCGTGCGCGGCGATCGACCGCAACGTCGGGCGGCTCGTCGAAGGCCAGCGGACCCTCCGGGACGGCGGTGATCCGCTGGTCGTCTATGCCAGCGACCACGGCAGCCACTTCCGCACCCGCAACCTCGAGTACAAGCGCTCCTGCCACGACGCCTCGACCCGGGTGCCGCTGGTGATCGCCGGCCCCGGCTTCGACGGCGGCGGCCGGGACGACCGGCTGGTCACCCATCTGGATCTGGTTCCCACCCTGGTGCAGGCCGCCGGAGGCGAGCTCACCGACGACCTGGACGGTCGTCCCCTCCAGACCGTCGACCCGACGGCGGCCCCGTGGCGTGACGAGGTCCTGATCCAGATCTCCGAGTCCCAGATCGGCCGCGCGTTGCGGACCGACCACCACCTCTACGCCGCGGCCGCGCCCGGCTGGAATCCGTGGCGGGGCCATCTGACGCCCGACGCCCCCACCTATGTCGAGACCCACTGTTACGACCTGGACGCCGACCCGCACCAGCGGCACAACCTCGCCGGATCCACCTCGACGCGGGTGCTGCGGGCTGATCTGGCCTCACAGCTCGCCGCCGCGGTCGAACGCGTCGAGGGCGTCCGCCCCCGGGTGCGGCCCCGCTGACCACTCGCCGGCCACCGATCCGTGACGGGGCTTGCGGAGCAGTCGGTACTGGGCGAACCTGGGCGGCCCATGGCCGACGAGCACGCCAGCAGAACCGTCGAGGTGCGGGTGGTCCCGCGGGCCCGTCGCGACGAGATCGCCGGCGAGCGGGACGGGCGGCTGCTGGTGCGCACCACCGCCCCACCGGTTGACGGTGCCGCGAACGACGCGGTCCGCAGGCTGGTGGCCGACCACTTCGGGGTCAAGAACCGTCAGGTCACCCTGGTCCGTGGCGAACGGTCCCGCGACAAGGTGCTGCGCATCGAGACCTGACGGCGCCCGCGCCACGGGACGATTCGCGTCTTTGCACCACGCGCCCCCTTCGGGCCGGGTCGACGGTGCAAAGACCGGTTCGCGGCGGGCGGGGCTGGGTCGACGGTCAGAAACCCGGGGGGCGGACGTCGACGGCGGAGGGATGCCAGGGCACCAGGATCCGGCGCAGGCTCCCCACCGCGGCATACGCGACGAACCCGAGCACCGACAACAGGATGATCACCGCGAACAGATCGGCCACCTGCAGCTGGTTGAGGCTCGCCACCGCCAACCAGCCCAGCCCCTCGTTGCCGGCCAGGTACTCGGCGACGATCGCGCCGATCGTCGCCAGCACCACACCGACCTCCATGCCGGTGAGGATCGAGGGCAGCGCGCTGGGCAGCACCACGAAGCGCAACCGCTGGATCCGACTGGCGCGCAGGGTCGCGGCCAGGTCCCGGTGCCCGGGCTCCACGGCCCGGATGCCCGCCCGGGTACCGGCGGTGATCGGAAACAGGGCGAAGATCGCCGCCACCATGACCTTGGCCGACAGCCCGAAGCCCATCCACAGGATCAGCAGCGGCACGATCGCGACCTTCGGCAGGACCTGCAGCGCCACCAGGAACGGGTTCAGCGCCCGATCCAGCACCGGCAACTCACCGATGACGATGCCCACGATCAGTCCCGCGACCAGCGCCACGCCGAATCCGATGACGATCTCCTGGGATGTCACCCAGATGTGGTGCCAGGTGCGGCTCTGGCCCAGCAGGTCGACGATCGACCGGCCCACGTCCTCGGGAGGCGGCAACACGAAGTGGGACACGTCGGCGGCCACCACGTAGACCTTCCACCCGATCAACAGCGCCGCCACCAACCCGAGGGTGAGGGCCAGCGCGGCGAACCGCGCCCGCAGGCTCACGCGGCGGCCGCCTGCAGGTGCTCGCGTATCCGCTGGACCTTGGCCTGGAACGCCGTGGAGCTCTGCAGTTCCAAGGGCCGAGGCCGCTCGAAGTCCACCTCGATGCTGCCGGCGACCCGCGCCGGGCGGGGGGTGAGCGCCACCACGCGGTCCGCGAGCAGGACCGCCTCGCTGATCGAGTGAGTCACCACGATCGCTGTACTCGGGCGTTGCTGCCAGATCCGCTGCAGTTCCAGGTTCATGGTGTCCCGGGTCAGCGCGTCCAGCGAGGCGAACGGTTCGTCCAGCAGGACCAGCCGTGGCGACGCCACCAGCGCCCGGGCCAGCGCCGCCCGTTGACGCATGCCTCCCGACAGCGCGGCGGGCCGCATCTGTTCGAAGCCACCCAGACCCGTGAACTCGCACAGCTCCCGCGCCCTGGCGAGCCGTTCGTTCCGGGGCACGCCCCGCAGGCGCAAGGGGAGCGCGATGTTCTCCTCGATCGAGAACCACGGCAACAGGTTCGGATCCTGGAACACGACCGCCAGGCTGTCGATCACCTCACGGTTGGGGCGGTCGTGGTCCCACACGGGGCGGCCGTCGACCTGCACCTCGCCCTGGGTCGGCGTGGTCAGCCCCGCCGCCATGCGCAACAGGGTGGTCTTGCCGCACCCGGAGGCACCCACGACCGCGACGACCTCGTCGGGTCCCACCTCGAGGTCGACGCTGTCGACCGCGACCACTGCTCCGGGTCCTCCCCCGAAGGTCCGGCCGACCCCCCGGAACGAGACGTTCAGCGGAGGACCTCGTCGATCAGGTCGTTGGTGTAGAACTCGGTCGCTTCGGACCCTTCCGGAGCGATCTGGAGGTCGACGAACCCCTCGATGCCCTCGTCCCAACGTTCCGGCACGTTCCTGAGCATGTTCTCCCGGCCCGCGGCCAGCCAGATGTCCCCGACGCCCTGGATGACCGGGATCGCCTTCTCGGGTTCGTCCAGCTGGGGAAGGTCCCAGTCCGCACGGACCTGGGGGATCAACGCCTCGAGTTCCTCACCGCCGTCGACGATCACGTCCATCGCCTGCTTCAGGCCTCCCAGGTAGGCCACGATGTCGTCGTGGCGGGACTCGGCGATCTCCCGGGTGGTCACCAGGATCGTGCCCAGCAGCGGGTTGGTGTCCTCGCCGAGGTCGTAGAGGAACGCGTCGGTCTCGGACTCCATGATCGACGTGGTGGCCTCGTGGGTGGCGAAGACGCCGTCGATCCTGTTGGCCTCGATGAGTTCGAACGACGCGGCCTCGTTGCCCACGGCCTGGCGTTCCACCGAGGAGGGATCCACGCCGGCGGACCGGAGTACGAAATCCAATGTGTTCTCGGCGTTGCCGGCCAGGGTCGCCAACCCGATCGTCTTGCCCGACAGTTCGGAGAGGTCCCGCAGCGGCGCGTCCTGGGACGACAGCAGGTTGTAGATGATCCGCTGGTTGACCGTGGCGATGCTCACAAAGGGCGCCGACTCCTGGGACACGGCCTTGACCAGCGCGAGCGGTGCGTTGCGGATCAGGTCCACGTTGCCCGCGGCGAGCTGCTGCAGTGCCTGGGGCGCGCTGCGCGCGAACTGCAGATCGAGGTCGATCCCGCGCTCCTCCTGGTAGCCCGCGGATTTCGCGGCACAGTCGGCGAAGAACGCCAGGTACAGCGGAAAGGGCATCATCACCTTGAGCTGGGACGTGCCCGCGTTCGAACCGCCGGTGCCGGCACCGTCGGCCAAGGTGGTGCCCGTCGATCCGGATCCCGAGTCGCCACACGCCGCGAGCACCCCGCCGGCTCCCAGCACCGCCGATGCGGCGAGGGACTGACGGAGAAAATCACGACGGGAATGCATGACGTTAGATCTCGGTTTCGCTCGGTGGCGACGGTGGGGTCAGCCGCCAAGGGCCCCGGTGATTATGGTGGCCGACCGGTCGAAAGACAAGGTCTTGCCCGCCGCGGTGGCCACCGGCGCCACCCGCTCCAGGCGCAGTCCGTGACGCAGGGACCACACCGAGTCGGCGAGCAGCCCGTTGTCGGATTCGGCCAGGGTCTCGCTGATCGCGGCCCGGGCCTCGGACAGTTCGATGTCGCCCAGGCGCGGATGTGCGCGCAGCACGAGCACACTGTGGCCGTCCTCGTCGACCTCGCTGAACTGGAAGTCCCCGGGTCCGCCGCCCAGCCGGGCGGGCAGGTCGATCTCGGCGAGGCGGTCCAGC
This sequence comes from uncultured Iamiaceae bacterium, assembly GCA_964449375.1. Classification (GTDB taxonomy): domain Bacteria; phylum Actinomycetota; class Acidimicrobiia; order Acidimicrobiales; family Iamiaceae; genus JAFDWI01. The sequence goes on from CAYVAS010000004.1 coordinate 7,739, forward strand.
ACCTCCCCCTCCAGGGTCACGCCGGCGGTCACGACCTTGGAGATCCCCCGGATGTCCCCGACCCGGGTGGTCAGCCCCAGACGGCCCAGGTCACAGTCGCATGCCACGCCGTGGCGGACCGTGCCGTAATCGTCGTTCTCGACGTTGACCAGAACCCGGGGCGCCTCGGAAGCGAGGCTCGTCCAACAGAACGCGTCGACGTCGGTGCCGTCGCCGCGGGGCCGTCGGCGCGTGATGACCGCGACGTCCTGGTCCCACACGTGGTACTCCTCGGGCCCGCAGTGCTCACAGCGGATCCCCACGGTGCCCTCCGGCACGAACGCGTACATCGAATAGGCGCGCACCCCGGCCGCGGCGAGTACGGCCAACTTGCCCGCGGTGACCGGCTCGCTGGCGGGGTTGGCGACCACGCCGGTCAGGTCGACGTCGTGCTCGGTCGCCCAGCGGGCCGCGGCGGTGAGGGAACTCGCGTACCCGACGAGCAGTGCACCACCGGCTCGGTCCAGCGCTGCGCGCAGCCAGTCCACCACCGGTTCGGGGTCGGAGGTGGGGACGTGTTCCGGGGCGGGCAGGCCGGTTCGGGTCATCGCCCCCAGCGCCGGTAGAAAGCGGTTGGCGATCCGCTTGTCCGTCGAGATGCCTTCCAGGTCGGTGGGGATCTGGGAGAACCACCGTTCCGGGGCGTTGCCGCCGGCCATGTTCTTCATCACCGCTCCGAAACCGGCCGCGGAGGGAAACACCGGCAGCCACACGGCGGCCGGTCGACCCCGCACCCCGGCCATCTCGTGTTGGACCGGGCGTTGCCGGCCCTGGCGTCGTTGCCAGGCGAACGACAGCTCCACGGGGGTGCCCTTCCCCGTCGCCGATCCGCCCGTGGTCGCCAGATAGTCGGCGGGCGTCACCGGGTTGAAGAAGTCCGCCGGTTCGAAACTGAACCGTGCGCTGCCCCGAACCGCTTCGACCCGGCCCTGGTACTCCTCGTAACTCACGTACACCCCGGCGTCCCGCAGCGCCTCCAGGGCACCGGTCAACCCGGCTTCGGCGACCAGCGCGCGCACGTCGCCGGGCTCGATGCCGGCGTGGGCGGCCAGCCGGGCGATCGGACCCCGCGGGTGGGGCCACACGAGTTCGTCGAGGTGGTCCAGAAAGCGCTGGCTCCGGGTTGCGGCCTCTTCGGCGATCACCCGTCGGGATTCGTCCAGGGTCACCGGATTCCGAGCCAGCCACCGCAGGCCCCGGGCGATGCCCACCCCACGCCGGGCAGTGTCGAGTCGGCTCATGGATCCTCCGTCATCTGGCCGGCGGGCGCACCGCCGGACCGGCGCGCGGCCTGCGGGAGTCGGGGCCGCTGGGGATGTCGGGTGTAGCCTAGGCCGGTCGATTCGGTGGCCGGACCACCGCTGCGACCTCGGAGGACGGTTGGATCCGCAGATCAGCATCTGCATCGTGACGGGGCGGCGTGACGCCGTGCTCGACGCCTGCCTGGCCAGCCTGGCCGCGCAGCGCGATGCGCCTTCCCACGAGCTGCTGGTATGCGCCGAGGGCGACTCAGGCGTCGCCGAGGTCGTGCACCGCCGGTTCCCCGGCGCGCAGGTCGCCGACGTGGACCGCGCCTACCCGGGCGCGGCGCGCAACGTGCTGATCGAACGCGCCCGGGGTGAACTACTGCTGTTCCTGGACGACGACATCACCGTGGACGAGGACCTGCTCGCCCGGCTGGCCCGCCTGGCCGCGGACCATCCCGACGTCGCCGTGTTCGGCGGCCCCAACGACACCCCCGAGGCCAGCACCCGGTTCCAGTTCGTCCAGGGTGCCGCGCTCGCCTCGATCGTGGGATCGGGGCCGGTCCGTCGCCGCTACGGCGCCCACCCGCCCGGCCGGGCCGACGAGCGGTACTTCACCCTGTGCAACCTGGCGGTGCGCCGGGAGGTGATGATTCCCTTCGCCACCGACCTGGTGTGCGCGGAGGAAAACGACGTGCTCGAGGAACTGCACCGCCGCCAGATCGCGATGCACTACTCCCCCGACATGGTCGCCTACCACGAACGCCGAGCCACCCCCCGGGGATTCGCCCAGCAGATGTTCAAGTACGGGCGGGGTCGGGGGCAGTTGTCGGTGCGACGCCCCCGCGACATCCGCCTGCCCTTCCTCGTTCCCACCCTGCTGGTCCTGTACCTGCTCGCCACCCCACTGCTGACCTGGGCGTTCGGCCCGGTCGCGCTTGTCGGCGTGGTGGCGTACCTGGCCGTGACCCTCGCCGGGGCGGTGCGCATCGCGCTCACGCTGCGTCGACCGTCCGAGCTGCCCCTGGCCTGGGCCCTGATCGTCGGCATGCACCTGTGCTACGGCGCCGGGTTCCTCCGGGGTGTGCTGTCGCGCCGCACCCCCGTGGCCGAGGCCCGCGCCCGGGCGTGGCACGGACCCGACGTGGCCCAGATCCTGGGTCAGCGCCGGATGCGCGGCGTCGAGCCGAACCTCGCCCGCGTCGAGGACCGGGTGGCCGCCGACACGCTCCCCGAGTGACCCGTCCGGCGCTGCGCATCGACGACCTGTGGGTCACCTACCGCACCCGCTCCCGGCTGGGGTGGCGACGTTCGGGTGGCCACGACGCACTGCGGGGCGTATCACTCCGGGTCCACCCGGGCACCTGTCTGGGGGTGGTCGGCGGCAACGGATCGGGGAAGACCACGCTGTTGCAGACCGTGGCCGGCGTGCTCCAGCCGAGCCGGGGACGCATCGAGACCGTCGGTCGGGTGGCGTCGCTGGTGGACCTGTCGGCGGGCTTCCACCGGGACCTCACCGGTCACGAGAACCTGATCATCGGCGGGGTGCTGCTGGGGCTCGAACGCGCCGAGGTGCGCCGCCGCTACGACGAGATCGTGGCCTTCAGCGGCCTGGAACCCGACGCGTTGGACTGGCCTCTGGCCGCGTACTCCGCCGGCATGGGCCTCCGGCTCGGGTTCTCACTGGTGGTGCATTCTGGTCCCGACGTGCTGCTCGTGGACGAGGTGCTCGCCGTGGGAGACGAGGCGTTTCAGCACCAGTGCCTGGACCGCATCGCGACCCTGCAGGCGGACGGGTGCGCGATCATGGTCGTGTCCCACGACCTGGACCTGGTGCGGACCCGCTGCGACGAGGTGGCGGTGCTCGACGCCGGTGAGCTGGTGCTCGTCGACGACGCGGACACCGCGGTCGTCGCGTACCTGCGGGCGGGAGGGCGGCGTGACGCCAGCCCGGCGGACGCCGGCATCTTCGGCCACCGGGGCCGCAGCGCCGCCGCTCGCCGCGTCAAGGGGGTGCCGTGAATCGCACCACCGCACCGGAGCCCGACGCCCAGGTGACCGTCTATGAGGCGGGCCGGCGCCCCCGGGGCCTGGGCCTGGCCGAGTTCTGGCACCGGCGCGAACTGCTGGGCACCCTGGTGGAGCGCCAGGCCCGACTGCGGGTCAAGCGCACCCTCTTCGGCGTGGTGTGGCCGGTCGTGTCGCCGCTGTTCCTGCTGGCGTTGTACCTGTTCGTGTTCGGTTCGGTCTTCGACGTGCAGATCGAGGACTACGGGGTCTATCTGCTGGTCGGGCTGTTGCCCTGGACCTATCTGGTCCAGGCGGTGCACGACTCGCTGCAGAGCATCTCCTTCGAACCGGACCTGGTGCGCCGCGCCCCGTTTCCCCTGCACTTCCTGCCCATCGCCCGGGTGACGGTGATGACCGTGCCGTTCCTGGGCCTGCTGGTCGCCGCGGTGTGCTATCTGGGGCTGATCCACCCCCGGGGCCTGACATGGTCCACGTTGCCGGCCCTCGTGCTACCGGTGGCCTCGGTGATCCTGCTGGTCACCGCGATCTCGATGCTGCTCGCGCTGCTGGACGTGTTCAACCGCGACTTCCGCTACGTGTTGAACAACCTGTTGACCGTGTGGTTCTTTCTGGTGCCGATCGTGTACCACCGCGAGATGGTGAGCGGCCCGATCGAGACCGTCACCACCGCGGATCCGATGCGCTGGATCATCCAACAGTTCCGCGACGTGCTGTACGCGGGCCGCATCGACGACTGGTTCGCGCCGTTGGCCACCCTGGCGGCGTGCGCGGCGCTGTTCGTGCTGGCGCTGCAACTGTTCCGACGCCTGGCCGTCGACCTCGCCAAGGAGGTCTAGGCGGTGTCGGCGGCATCAGAGGGGCGTGGCGTGCACCGCGACGAAGTGGCCGCTCAATCCGGCGACGCGGGTGGAGGCCAACCGGTCGAGGCGGGGCAGGACCCGCCGTTCGTACCACGACCACGCCGCCAGGCGGGTGCCCACCACGTGAGGCGCGTGCAGCAGGTGCACGCTGGAGCGCACCTTCCAGCCGGTGCGCTCCAACGCGTCACGGGTGCCGGCGGCGTCGTGGGTGGCTCCCACCGCGAAGGGCACCAGTCCGGTGCGTCGGGCAACGGGTGCGGGCAGGGCGTTGCGCAACCTGACGAGGGGGTTGCGGGCGTTGTCGAGGGTCAGGATCAGGTGCCCGTCGGCGGCGACGACCCGACGGAACTCGGCCAGGGCGACGTCGATCTGGGCAGGGTCGTCGAAGTGGTCGAGCGTGGAGGTGGACAGGATGCCGTCCAGGGCGCCGCCGCGGATCGGCAACGCACGCACGTCGCAGGCCAGCACCTGGGCGGTGCCGGCGTGCTGGGCGGCCGCGGCCACCTGGGGCGACAGGTCCGAACCGATCCAGGTCGCCGCACCCAGATGCGGCAGCAGCGCCCGGTGGGAGCTGCGCTCCTCGAACAGGTCGGTCTTGAGCCACACGCCCCGCGGTCGACCGATCCACGCCTCGATCAGGTCCAGATGCGCCCGACGGGCGTGGCGCCGCCAGCCCGCGGGCAGCGCGTCGCGTTGGTCGGCGGTCTGGTCCCAGTAGCCCACGTCGGCGGGGTCGTCGATGTCGGCCGGCACCGTCAGCAAGCTAGCGATCCCCGACGATGAACGCCCGTCGGCTCCCGGACCGACCGATGGCGGACCGCCTGCCCGTCGCCGTCGCGGTGGGCGCCACGGTGCTCGCGCTGGGGTTGGGACTCTGGCAACTCGGCCGGCGCAGCTTCTGGTACGACGAGGCCTTCACGGTCGGGATCGTCGACCGGCCCTTTGGCGATGTGCTCTGGCGCATCACCCACTGGGAGGTCAATCAGTCGCCGTACTACCTGTTGTTCACCGGCTGGTTCCGGCTGGGCGACAGCGACGCGTTCCTGCGGTTCTTGTCGGTGCTGTTCGCGGTCGCCGCGGTGCCGGCGATCTTTCTGCTGGGTCGACGCATCGCCGACGCCCGGGTCGGCGCGGTCGCTGCGGTGCTGCTGGCACTGCATCCCCTGGCGGTGCAGTGGGGCCAGCAACTCCGGGCATACTCGATGGTGCTGTTCGGGGTGATCGTCGCGACGATCCTGCTGTTGCGGGCCGTGGAGCGGCCCGAGGACCCCCGCCGGGCGATCCTCTACGCCGTGGTCGCCGCGGTGACGATCTACACCCAGTTCTTCGCCCTGTTGGTGGTGCTGGCCCACCTGGGCTGGGTGGCGCTGTTGCGGCCGGTGCCCCGGCGGGTCGTGGCCGCCTCGGTGGCAGCGATCGGGGTGTTGGTTCTGCCCCTGGGGTGGTATCTGGCGACCTATTCGGGCGATCCCCTGGCGTGGGTCGCCGACGCCACCGACAACCTGGGGGTCGTCGCCCGCGGCCTGACCGGAGGTCACCTCGACAACGTCGCCATCTACGGAGCGGCGGTCGCCGTGGGCGGTTCGATGCTGTGGTGGCACCTGCGGAGCAGCGAGGACGATCCGCGCACGCTGCCCCACTGGAAGGGCGTGCTGCCGGTGCTGTGGCTCACGGTGCCGCTGGTGGTGACCCTGGTGGTGAGCTTCACGGTCAAGCCGCTTCTCGAGACGCGCTTTCTGATCGTGGTGGTACCCGCGCTGGTGCTGGTCGCCGCGTACGGGTTGTGCCGGGTGCCCTGGCGCAGCGTGGCCGTGGCGTTGGGCCTGGCCCTGGTGGTCGGGTCGGTGCACGGGTTGCACACCTGGTACACCGCGCCGTCACTGGAGGACTGGCGGGCCGCGGTACCGGTGGCGCTCACAGAGACCGGCGACGACGGGGAGCTCGTGCTCGAACCTCGTTTGAGCCTGTTCGCGGTTCGTCACTACCGGCCCGACGGTGCCGAGATGCGCCTGTTCGACCCCGAGGTCGCCGACCAGGACCCACCGCCCCGACTGGTGGAGTTGATCCGCGACGCGCAACGACCCCGGGAGCTGGATCCGCTCTACGAGTTGTGGCGCGGGACCCACTACGACCTGGTCGACACGCGACACTTCGAAGGTCTGACCATGCGGATCTTCCAGGCCCGCGCCGCGTCGCCGGACCGCGCCGTGACCGGCTCGCACGGATCGCCCGGGCCCGGGTCGTGACCCCACCGCTCACCCCGTCGAGGGTGACCCAGGCGCGCATCGCGCTGGCGCTGAGGCGCCGCCTGGGCGGTCTGGCGCGTCTGGACCGCGCCGACCCCGACACCCGGGAAGCCCGGGCCGCCGAGCGTCTCGCCGCCGCGCTGGACCACGCCGCAGCCCGGTCGCCCTACTACCGGCAGCGGGTCGCGCCCGGGGCGTCGTCGGGTCCGTTGTCGGCGTGGCCGGTCGTCGACAAGGCCGACCTGGTCGGGTCCTTCGACGAGCTGGTCACCGACCGGGGTCTGCGCCGCGCCGACCTCGAAGCGCGCCTGGCCCGGGACGCGGACACCGAAGGCGACGAACCCGGCAGGCGGCGCGCGGTCCCGACTCGGCGGGGGCGCGCGGAGCGCTACCGCCTGGCGATGTCCAGCGGCACCTCCGGGATGCCGGGGATCCTGGCCTTCGACGAACGCGAATGGGTCGGGTTGATCGCGAATGCGGCCCGCGCCCGGGCGCTGGCCGGGCCCGGACCGCGGGGACCGGCCCGCTCGGCCAAGGTGGGGTCGCCGTCGCGCTGGCATCTGTCCACCCAGGTGCCCGCCACTCTGGCGGATCCCCGCGCGCCGAGCCTGGCGCTGGACGCGGCCCGACCGATCGACCGGATCGTGGACGAGCTGAACGCCTGGAAACCCGCGGTCCTGAGCGCCTACCCCTCCGTGCTGCGTCACCTCCTCGCCGCCGGGCAGGCCGGGTCGCTCCACGTCGCGCCCGAGCGCGTCTTCTCCTCGGGGGAATACCTGAGTTCCGCCACCCGACAGCTCGCCCGGTCGGTATGGGGCGTGGAGATCTTCGACCAGTACGTGGCGACCGAGGCCGGCTTCGTGGCCAGCCAGTGCCCGACCCACGACGGGCTCCACGTTCTGGACGAGCACGTGGTCGTCGAGGTGGTCGACGACCGGGGCGAACCGTGTGCGCCCGGACAGACGGGCACGGTGCTGGTCACCGTGCTGGACGCGCGGACCGTGCCGCTGATCCGCTACCGGATCGGCGACCGGGCGGCGCTCGCCGCGGGGCCGTGCGCCTGTGGCCGGGCCGGACCACGGTTGACGTCGGTCGAGGGATCGGACCGTGAAATGCTGTGGCTTCGCGCCGCCCCGGGATCAGCGGATGCCGGCGACGACGGGATGGTCGGGGTGCACCCGGTGACGGTCACCGCGGAGCTCGACCGCCAGCCGGTGGGTTCCTGGATCGTCCACCACCGTCCCGATGTGTTGCGGGTGCGCATCGCCGCGCCGGGACCGGCCTTCGACCCCGACACGTTACGCGCCGATCTGGGCGCGGCGTTGACCCGCGCCGGGGCCGACCCGACGATCGCGATTCGCGTCGAACACGTCGAGTCGATCCCGACGGGCCCGGGAGGCAAGGCGTCCCGTTTCGGTCCGCTCGGAGAGGACTCCGGGGTCACCGGGCTCTGAGGCCACGCTCGAGGGGTGGGCCCCTTCAGCCGGTGTAGGCGCCGGGTCGCTGCTCGGGCGCCGGCCCCTCCGGCGCAGACCCGCCGGACCTCGGAGGGGGAACGGAGGCGTCGAGGGTGGAATCCGCAGGAGCGGGTTCGCCAGGACCGGACACCTCGACGACGGCTCCGGAACCGCCGGGTTTCCGCGAGAGCTCCACGGTCCGCGGGGTGGACCGCAGGAACACCGCGGCACCCACCGCGACCGTGGCGAGCACAGCCCCGATGAGGAAGGCCGCGTTCATGTCGGCCGGTTCGCCGGTACCGCCGTAGGTCGCCACCATCGCGGTGACTCCCAGTCCGGATCCGAGCTGCCACGCCATCCTTTGCGATGCGGCGGCCACGCCCAGGTCCTTCTCCTCGACCGCGTTGGCGACCGACACCGACATGATCGGTTCGGTTCCGCCGTTGCCCATCCCCTGCAGGGCCAGGCCGATCAGCACCACGGCGATCGACTCGGTCAGGGTGCCCAAACCCAGGATCAGCATGGCGACCGCCACCAGGCCGGTACCCACGATGCCCACGGGACGTTCGCCGAGCCGACTGCCCAGATGTCCTGCGATCGGTGAGGAACCACTGAAGACCGCGGTCCGGGCGAGCAGCAGCAACGACACCGCCCACAGGGCGTAACCGAAGATGTCCTGCAGCATCAGCGGGGCGACGGCGAAGGCCCCCATGTAGGCGGCGCCGGCGAAGGCCGATCCGATCAATCCCGCGGTGAAGTTCCGACGGCGGAAGAACCCGAGTGGGAGCAGCGGGTACCGGGCGCGGCGCTCCACGAAGACGAACAGCGCGAACCCGATCAGGCCGAGCGCGCCGGCGATCAGTACCACCGGAGTCGGACCGACCTCGGGCAACTGGTTCAGGGCGAACATGACCCCGCCGGCTCCCATCGCGAGGCTGAGGGCCCCGGGAATGTCGAAGCCCACGTCGGTGCGGCGGGGGGTCTCGCGCAGCACCAGGTAGGCGAAGAACACCGCGAGGCCGGCACCGACGGACTGGATGACGAAGACCGGCCGCCACCCCCAGGCGTCGACCATGGGGCCACCGGCGATCAGACCCACCGCCGGAGCTCCCGCGGCGACCAGCGCCCACCATCCCAGCGCCTTGACTCGTTCGCCGGCCGGGGTCACTCCCATGATCAGCGCCATCGACGCAGGCATGGTCGCCGCGCCGATCACGGTGGCGGCGGTACGCAGACCGATCAACGACAGCGGGTCCCACGCCAACGCGGTCGCGGCGGTCACCACGGTGGCGACGCTGAATCCCAGGAGGAAGATGCGGCGGTGACCGTAGAGATCTCCGAGTTTGCCGAGCACCGGCAGCGCGACGGCCGAGCCGATCATCGGAGCCGAGATCACCCACGACATCGTGTTGACCGAGGTGCCGAAGTCGTCGGCGATCGGGCCCAACGCGACGGTGAGGATCGTGACGGGAAAGGTCGAGGCGAACATGCCCACCAGGGCCGCCCACAACACCCAGCGGGGGTAGTCGTCCCGTTCGGCCAGGCGTCGTTGGACACGCTGGCGCAGAGCAACGAGACCGGACACGTCGATCCACGCTACGGCGAGGAACGGATCTTGACCCAACGGTCAAGTCGCGGGTGGGGCTAGGTTCGCCCCATGCCCACCGGTGAAGTCCTCCGCGCGCTGATCCGGGACGTCCCCGACTGGCCCACCCCCGGCGTCGGGTTCAAGGACATCACCCCACTGCTGGCCGACCCCGTGGCCTTCGACGCCACCATCGCCGACCTGTCCGGCCGCTTCACCGGGCAGGGCATCACCAAGGTGCTGGGCATCGAGGCCCGGGGCTTCGTGATCGCCGCGCCCGTCGCCCTGCGGCTGGGAGCCGGATTCGTACCCGCCCGTAAGCCGGGGAAGCTTCCCTGGCACACCACCACCGAGGAGTACCAGCTCGAGTACGGCACCGACACGATCGAGATTCACGACGACGCCATCGCGACCGGCGAGCAGGTGCTGATCATCGACGACGTGATCGCCACGGGAGGCACGGCGGTCGCTGCGATCCGTCTGGTGGAGTCGGTCGGCGGTGTGGTGGCCGGGCTGGGGTTCGTCCTGGAGTTGGCCTTTCTCGGCGGAGCAGCCAGATTGTCCGCCGAGCACGTCTCCCTGGTCACCTTCGAGTGAGTGCTCATTCGGAGCGGACGCCCACCGGGTTCAGATCGCGTCGGTCGCCATGCTCCGCACCTGCTCGACCACCGGTGCGATCGTCGCCCGGTCGCGGAAGTCGACCACCCCGCCGTAGGTGTCGACGAGCTCCTGTGCATCGGCGTCGCCCTTCTTCGCGTCACGCCCGGCCTTGCGGCGGACCGCCCACAGCGCCAGGCGATGCAGCGGCGACAACTTCGGGTAGTCGATGCCGCCCCTGAGGTGAAACCACCGCATCCGCGTCCGCAGGCGATCGGAGAAGACCCGGTCGATCGCACGACGGAACACCTCCTGGTTCTTGGCGTTCGCGGGATCCGAGGCGCCCACGGTCACCCCCACCAGGGGCACTTCCGATGCGCGCTCGGCCTGAGTCGCGAACGCCTTGGCGCCGAGCAGACCACCGGCGTACATCGGCGTGACGAGCACCGCCACGTCGACGTCGGCGAGGTCAGGTGAACCATCGACGGCCAGATCGACCAGATCGGCCCCGAGGTCCTCGGCGATCCACTCGGCATACGTGCGGGCGTGACCGTAGCGTGAGCGGTAGGCGACCAGAGTTCGCATGGCGGTCCTCCCGGTGGAGTCGTTCCACGCTAGACCCGCGATCGATCGGCTGCATGCGGGTTGCACCACCGCGCCGGAGCGCCGCGGGGTGAGCGCGCACTAGAACGAGTGGGATGACCCGCGACCGCGACGACGCCACCTTCCCGCTCGGGGTGGCGAGCTTCGACCCCCTGGAGGACGGTGTACTCATCTGGACCCGGGTGCTCGGCCACGACCGGTGCTCCTGGGAGGTGGCGACCGACCCTTCGTTCTCCTCTGTCGTCGCGGCCGGGGACGCCGCTGTTGAGCCCTCGGGGACGGTGACCGTGGCGGTGGACGGTCTCGCGCCGGCCACCTCCTACTGGTACCGCTTCGGCGCGACCGACGGTTCGCGATCGCGGACCGGGCGCACCCGGACCCTGCCGGGCGGGGATGCCGAACGCCTGCGCATCGCCGTCGTGTGTTGTGCCCGCTACAGCCAGTCACGATTCACGGTCTACAAGTCCGTGGCCGACGCGGACGTCGACCTCGTGGTCCACCTCGGCGACTACGTGTACGAGGACACCAAGGAGGGTCTGGACGACCGGGTGCCCGATCCGGATCACGACTGCGTCACGGTCGACGACTACCGGAGGCGGCACCGTCAGGCTCGCAGCGACCCCGACGCCCTGGACCTCCACGCCGCTCATCCGATGGTGGCCATCTGGGACGACCACGACCTGGCCGACAATGCCTGGCGGGGAGGAGCCAAGACCCACGACCCCGCCGAACAGGGCCCGTGGGCGGACCGAATGGACGCCGCGTTGCGGGCGCACCAGGAGTTCCTTCCCAAACGGTTGGCCGACCCCACCGACCTGCGCTCGGCCTGGCGCCGCCTCGACGCCGGCGACCTGTGCAGCCTGATCTGCACCGAGGGGCGGGTCCACCGGGACCTGCAGGCGGGCAACGAGGGCTCCTCGCCCGTCGACGATCCGGCGAGGACGATGCTCGGCACGGCCCAGACCCGCTGGCTCGCCGAGGACGGCCTGGACACGCCGGCCCGCTGGGCGGTGCTGTTGAGCGGAACGGTCATGAGCGAGCTGGTCATCCGGGCCCCCGACCTGCTCGACGGGGTCCTCCCCGAAAAGTACGCCGTGGTCGACGGCCGCGCGGTCAACACCGACCAGTGGGACGGGTACCAGGCGGATCGGGACCGGGTGGCCGAGGCGCTCGCCCGCCGCGACGGAGGCGCACTCGTGCTCTCGGGCGACATCCACTCGTCCTGGGCCATCGAAGGGCCACTCGGCCCCGACGGGGTGCCCGTGGCGGTGGAACTGGTGTGCCCTCCAGCCGCCACCACCCCCCTCGGTCAGCTGTTCGCGCTGGGGGTGGCCGAGCGGGCCGTGCCCAAACTCTTGGAGCAGCTCCCAGGGGGCCGGTGGGCCGACCTCGACCACCGGGGCTACCTCACGGTCGACCTCTCCCATCACGCCGCAGAGGCCACCTGGTGGTGGGTGGACGATCGGGCCACCGTGCAGGGTCGCCGGTGGCTCATCCCCCGGTCGAACCCGCCGGGCCTGATCGACCCCGAACCCAGAGTGGGGCCGGATGGAACCCCGAAGGGGCAGGCAGACGCCGACACGTCGAAGACAGGCCGTCGGACCGGCGCGCTCGTTCTGGCCGCTGCAGCCGCGGTGGCGGCGACCGTGGCGATCCGTCGATTCATCGAGCGGTGACCGCGCTCAGAGCCGTTTGGTGCGGTCAGCGCGTTGCGGATACGGCGGAGCGGGAGGGATTCGAACCCTCGGACCCTCGCAGGTCGCCGGTTTTCAAGACCGGTGCATTCGTCCGCTCTGCCACCGCTCCGTGTCCCTTTCTAGCGGACCGCGCCCGGCGATCATCCGCCCCGGCCACCCAGCACCGGTCCCCTGACCCGACCCCGGGCGCTCCGCGGCTCAATCGGTGAACGGTTCGGGGTCGTCGGGCACGTCCACCGCGTAGGCGCGCAGCACCTCGAGGGGAACCACGTCGAGCACCCGGACATGGGTGGCGGCCAGCACGACCGGCGCAGCGGCACCATCGATGTGGGCACGCAACCAGTTGGTGGCGGTGACACACCAACGGTCGCCCGGTTCCAGCCCCGGGAAGCGGAACCGGGGCACCGGCGTGGACAGGTCGTTGCCGATACGCCGCTGGTGCTCCAGGAACTCCGCGGTCACCACCGCGCAGATCGTGTGGCTGCCTCGATCGTCGGGACCGGTGTTGCAACAGCCGTCGCGGTAGAACCCGGTCAGCGGGTCCCGGCCGCACTCCTCCAGGGACCGCCCCAGCACGTTCAGCGCCGTCATGACCCCAGTGTCGCGCCCGGGCGGGCCCCGGCGCGGACCGGCCGAGCCGAGCGGGGAACAGCCGGACGCTCGGCCGTGCCGGTTAGGTTGCCCCTCGTGAACGACCACGACGCCATGGGTGTGGCCCTCGACCGGGCCCGCGCCGCGGCCGACCTCGGCGAGGTACCCGTCGGCGCGGTCGTGGTGCTCGACGGGCGGATCGTCGCCGCCCGCCACAACGAACGCGAAACGACCGCCGACCCCACCGCCCATGCCGAGATCCTCGCGATCCGCGACGCGGCCCTGGCAATGGGCACCTGGCGTCTCGACGAGGCCACGCTGTACGTGAGCCTCGAGCCGTGCCCGATGTGCGCCGGCGCGGCCTGGGCGGCCCGCATCGGCAGAATCGTGTTCGGGCTCGCCGACCCGAAGGCCGGAGCCACCGGCTCGCTGTACAACCTGGCAGTGGACGAACGCCTCAACCACAGCGCAGCGGTGACCCACGGGGTTCGGGCGGAGGAATCCGCAGAGCTCCTCGCCGAATTCTTCGCCGCCCGGCGCCCTTCGGAGTGAAGCCGCCTGGCAGGCGCGCCCGCCGGTGCTCGCCGCCGATGCCGGTGGCGGACCCCGCGGGGCTAAGATCGTCGGCGGAGGGTTGCCAGAGCGGACGAATGGGGCGGCCTCGAAAGCCGTTGTGGCCTTCGGGTCACCGTGGGTTCGAATCCCACACCCTCCGCCGTACGGATTCCCGGCACTTCCTGAATGTTCGGGAGGGGCCGGGAATCCGTGGTTTTCCGAGGTCTCGTGAACGTGCGGGGTCGGAAGGATCGAGGGGGGTTCAACCGCGTTCGGGACCGTTGTTCTGTTCACCTTCCTGCTCGGTGCCGTGACCCCGCTCGCGACCCGCGCTCCGGTGCCCGGTCGGCGCCGGGCAGCCCCGAATAGGCTTGCCGCCGTGACCCCCGCCGATCCGGTACGCGACGGCCCCACACCGTGAACGGGACTGGCCGAGCCGCCGGTTCGACCACCGATTCCAGCGATCGGGAACCGACACCTAGGACCGGCACTCGGCCCGGACGGCGGGCGCGGCTGCGGCCCTGGGCGCTGGCGACCGCGGTGTACGCCGGGTGCAGCCTGTGGCTGACCCGCGCGGTGTGGGGCGACCCTACGAACCGCTGGATCGGTGTGGGCGGCGACGCCCAGGCGTTCATGTGGTGGCTCGAATGGGTCCCGTACGCGCTGCGCGAAGGCCTGAACCCGCTGCACCCCACCCTCGTGCAGTACCCCGAAGGCGTCAACGCGCTCTGGAACACCTCGATCCTGCTGCCCGGCCTGGTCATGGCCCCGGTCACCTGGGCGTTCGGCCCGGTGCTGTCGTGGAACCTCCTTCACGCCACGGCACCCGTGGCCTCGGCGCTGGTGGCGATGGCCGCGATCGGGCGCTTCGTGCAGCGGCGGGTCCCCGCGTTCGTCGGTGGCCTCGTCTACGGCTTCTCGCCGTACATGACCCTCAAGATGCTGGTGCACACCAACCTGGTGATCACCGTCCTGCCGCCCCTGCTGCTCCTCGCGGGACACGAGCTGTTCGTCCGGCGCCGCCACTCCCCCGTGCTCGTCGGTGCGGTGCTCGGCGTGGCCATGGTCGCCCAGTTGTTGACCGGTTCAGAACTGCTTCTGGTGTCGGTCATCGCCGCAACGCTCACCGTGGCCGTGCTGGCACTGCTCGTGCGCCGGGCCCCCACGGTACCCTGGCGCGACGGCGCCAGAGGGCTCGGGGTCGCCGCGGCCGTGGCGCTCATCGGTGCCGCACCCTTCATCTGGTTCCAGTTCTTCGGGCCACGGTCGGCAGGGTGCTGCGTGCCCGGCGTGGAACGGTACGCCCTGGACGCGCAGACCCTGGTGATCCCCTCGCCCTTCCAGGCCTTCCACACCTCCGGGGCCTTCCAGATGTCCCGCCAGTGGCAGGGCCTCGACGAATCCAACGCGTACCTGGGCGTGCCGTTGCTCGTCGTGCTCGTCGTCGCCGTGGTGCTGCTCCGGCGCCGCCGTGCCGTGCAGGTCGCCGCGATCATGCTGGGCGTGCTCACCGTGTTGGCCTTCGGCGTCGAGGTCCACTTCGCGGGTGAACCCACGGGCATCGAAGGCCCCTGGCGCCTGCTCCAGCACCTCCCCCTGTTCGGAAGCATCGTGGTCGGCCGCTTCATGGCCGTCGCCTACCTCGCGGTGGGCCTGATCGTGGCGATCGCGCTGGACGCTCTGGTCGCCAGGCGGGCCCAATGGCCCGCCCGGGTCGGCATCGGCGCCCTCGCGCTGGCCCTGGTTGGGGCGCTGCCCACCTCGGCACCGGTGACCCAGGACACCACCCCGGCCTTCTTCAGCGACGATGCCGCGATGGATCAGCTCCTGGGCGACGACCCGGTGGTGCTGACCTCCCCGTATTTCGCTTCCGACGCGATGCTCTGGCAGGCCACCGCCGGCTTCCGGTACCCGTTGATCCACGGCAACGTCTTCACCGTCGGACCCGACGGGACCCCCGAGCACAACGGCCCGCTCATCGGCGTCGGCATCCACATCACCAACCTGATCACCGGGTCCGACGACGTCGAGCCCGTGGCCACCGCCGCCCAGCGCCGGCAGTACCTCGAGGAGCTGGCCGACCACGGGGTGACCACGATCCTGGTCGGCCCCTCGGCCAACCGCGCCGCGGTCGAACGGTTCGTCAGCGACCTGGTGGAGGACCCGGGGACCACCTCGGGAGGGGTGACCGTCTACCGGCTCGACGTCTGACCCGGGCCGCGCCTAGCTCAGCGTGTGGGGTCGACGCTGGACCACTCCGGGTCGAGCTGCTGCAGGAACACCGCGCACCGCTCGGCCTCGTCGTCTTCACCGATGCGCGCCGCCGCCTCGCCGAGCTGGGCCACACACCGCAGGAACCCACGGTTCTCCGGGTGGGCCCACCGCACCGCTCCGGTGCCTCGCCAGCCGTTCCGACGCAGCGCGTCCAGGCCCCGGTGGTAGCCCACCCGCGCGGCCGCGTAAGACTCCACCGCGTCACGCCCCAGCGCACCGAGTGCCGCCCAGGCGTCCAGGAAGGTCGGACGGTCCGCGACCACCGCGGCGACCGCCGTGCGGCGTTCGGCCCGGTCCTCGACCGCGAGCGCACCCTGCAGCGCCTCGAGCGCCTCGGCGGGTTCGGGAGGGAGCACCACTTCGGGAGACGCCTGGGGCGACAGATCCACGGGACGACGGGACATGCCCGACGATCGTACCGGCTCCCGTGGCGACCCGGACCCCGGGCGTCCGGTGCCGCACGTGTCACCTACCCCGCCGGCACGGTCGGTAGCCTTGCTTGGCGTGCTCGAGCCCTCGACCGCCACCCGGCTCCCCCGCGGCCCCCACGGGCTGTCCCGAAGCGAGGTCGCCGAATCCCAGCGCTCCCGGCTGATCACCGCCATGATCGACGCGGTCGCCGAAAAGGGGTACGTCAAGACCACCGTGGGCGACGTGCTGAGCCGTGCCGGGGTGTCCCGGGCGACGTTCTATGAGCAGTTCACCGACAAGGCGGACTGCTTTCAGGCCACCTACTCGTTCGTGGTGGGCATGCTCGGCCAGGTCATGGAGGCGGCGATCGCCGCGCTCGACGCCGCGGACGCGCCCACCGACCCCGTCGACCGGATCGACACCCTCGTGGGCTGGTACCTGGACCTCCTCGGCCAGTCACCCAGTCTGGCCAAGGTGTTCCTCGTCGAGGTCTACGCCACCGGACCCCTGGTGGTCGAGCAGCGCCGGGCCACGATCGAGACGTTCGTGTCGTTGATCGTGGACCTGCTCGACGACGTGCCCTTCACCGGAACCGAGGACGAACAGCACTTCACGATCCGGGCTCTGGTCACCTCGCTGGTCGCGCTGGCCACCGAAGCCGTCGCCGCCGGCGACCTCGACCACCTGGCCGACCTTCGGGCGCCGTTCCGGAACCTGGTGGCCCGGATGCTCGGCCCCTCCCTGGGTGAACCCGGGAGCTGAGACGCGCCCACCTGCACCGCCGCCGGGGTTCGCCGGTCAGGACCGGGTGAAGCGAAACAGATACTTGTCTTCGTGGTAGTAGGCCAGCCACTCGGCCAGATCGTCGGCGTCCGGATCGTGGCGGTGGGCCTCCACCGGGACGAAGTCGAGCTTCAGCCGGGCCACCGCCACCGCGAACCCCGCGGCGGCAAAGGTGTCGGCCACCTCGTCGACCTTCCGTAGCGGCGGCAGCGCCATCTCTTCCGCGGCCGTCGCGTGCCACGCCGAGGTCAACGCACTTTCGGCATGCACCCCGAGCGAGGCGTAATACGACGCGCCGGGCACCAGCGCGTCGTACACGGCCCGGGCGTGATCGGCGAGGTCGGCGATGAGGTAGAGCACCTCGTGGCTGAAGGCCACCTCGAAGTCTCCCCAGCCCTCGGGCACCGTGGACGCCGTGGCGAAGGTGAGCGGCCGGTCGCCACGCAACCGGATCGCGTCGTCGATCGCCGCTGCTGCCGGGTCGTACCCGTGGCCCGAGGCGATCGATGCGGCATCCGCGAGCAACCGCAGGAACCCGCCCTGGTTGCATCCCACGTCCAGGACGCGGCGGCCGGCCGGGTCGACGTCGATGGTGTCGAGGATCGCCCGCCAGAGAAATGCGTGTTCATGCTGCATCGCCTCGTCGGCGGCTGCGTCCTGCCAGTATCCGGTGTTCATCGCGCTCACCCTATTGACTGACGCGATCACCGGGCCCCCGACGAGATCCGGAGCACTGGTATCCTCCCGGTGCCCCACTGGAGGCCGACCTCCGTCGCTCCGCGCCCTGTCCCCGCGGCGTCGGGCGGCCCTGGATTCCCGCCTGCGAAGGGTCGATGCCCCCCAGTCACTCCCATGGAAACGGCCTCGCCACACGCCTGGGCCCCATCGACCCGCTCCGGGCGGCCGCGACCCTGCTCACGATCCTGCCCGTCTGGGTGGCGGTGCTGCAGACCGGGCTGAGCCGGACCCCGCCGCTGGGTGACGCGGCGCTCACCGTCCTGCGGGCGACCGACGTGTTCAGCTCCGACCCGCCGTTGGTCGGGATGCTCGCCGCCGGAGCGTCCGGCGCCGGTCACGAGGTGCACTTCCCCGGCCCCTGGCAGCTCTACGTGCTGGCCGGCCCGACCCGGTTGTTCGGCGTCGTGTGGGGTCCGATCGTCGCCATGGGCGCGCTGAACACGGTCTGGTTGCTGGCCGGCTGCTGGCTGCTGTGCCGGCGACTCGACCGCATCCGGTCACTGGTGGGGATCGGATTCCTGGCGTTGTTCAGCTGGTCGGTGGGCAGCGGTTTTCTCATCACGCCGGTGCCCATGGACATGATCCTGGTGCCCTTCGCGGTGTTCCTGATCGCCGCGTGGTGCGTCGCCACCGGCGAGGAGGTCGCGTTGCCCGTTCTGGTGCTGCTGGCGAACTTCCTGTGGACCTCGCATCTGGTGCTGATCCTGCTGGTGCCGGTGATCGGCGCGTGCGCGCTCGTCGGATTGGTGCTCTCCCTCCGCGCCCGGCGCGCCGAACGGATCGACGCTGGCGATCCCCGACTGCTGCGCCGGTCCCTCGTGGTGTCGGCGGCCATCACGGTCGTGATGTGGATCCCGCCGCTGATCCAGCAGTTCACGGCCAGCCCCGGCAATCTGCGTCTTCTGCTGGCCAGCTCGGGCGACACCCGCGCCTCGATCGGTTCCTGGACCCGTGCGCTTCACGTGGTGATCTCGACCATCGCCCGACCTCCGTTCTGGCTGCGCGGCACCGTCGACACCCCCAGTTACACCAGAAGACCCGTCGGTCCCGAGGCCATCGGGATGCTTTCGGTGTTCGACGTCATGGCCATCGTGGTCGTGGCGGCCGTCATGGTCCTGCTCGGGGTCGCGGCGTTCCGACGCCGTGACCGGATCGGGTTCTGGGCGCTGGTCGTCGCCGCGGTGGCGGCACTCGCCTGCGTGCCGAACACCTACCTGGCGCCGACCACGGTCGGCTTTCCGGTCATCTACCTGCGCTCGCTGCAGGCCGTGGCGATGTTCGTGTGGTTCGCGATCGCGCTCAATCTGGTCGGTCTGGCACGCGGCCGGATTCCTGCGCCGGTGCGTCGGTCGGCGCCGGGAACGATCGTGGCCGGGATCGCGGTGTTGGCATTGGCAAACCTGCCCACCGGACCCAGCGGTTACGGCACCGACCGACGAGCGGTGCGTCTGGTCCGCTCGATGAACGCAACGGTCCCCACCGCGGTCGACGGGCCCGTTCGCATCGATCCGGCCTGGGATCTCACGAGCCAGGCGTACCGCGCCGCGCTCGCTCTGGGCCTGTACGACCACGATGTTGCGTTCTGTGTCGAACCGAAACTGGTCCGTCAGGTGGGACGGGCCTGTCCGGACCCGCACCCTCGGTCGCTGGTGGTGACCGCGACGCTGGGGGGGTCCCCGCCGGCGGCTCCTTCCGGGACGGCACCCGAGGTGATCTGGCGCGGCGACAAACTCTCCCCGGAAGAAGCCGACGAGCTCGCCCGACTCGATCGACGGTGGAACGAGTGGTTGGGGGCCCGGAATGCCATGGAGCTGACCGATGAGATGAAGGCCGGGGTGGCCCGCTACGCGTCAGGCGGTGGGGTCGTCGCCGTGGAGGCGATGCTGAACCCCGCCGACGGCGACCTCAGCGGCCTCCAGCACGAGCCACTGTTCAAGGTGCTCGTCGAGTTCGCCATCGACTGGCACGGCGGCACCGCGGTCGAGCCGTTCGTCGACGCACCGCTGCCCAGCGACGACCTGGTGCGTTGGAGCCGCCTGACCGACGACGACCAGTCCGTGACGGTGCGGCTGCGCTAACGCCAGGCGACGTGACAGGCCGCGCCATCGCACACGTCGATCACCTGGCTGGTGCCCTCGGGCTGCAGGAACGCGGACTTCTGCCTGCGGGCATCCGCGTCATGGCGAGGGTCCTCGTGGGGGTCGTGACCCTCGGGCGGCATGGTGTTGGTGAGCTCCGGCAGAGGGACGCCGCTGTCGAAGTACATGATCGCCGAACCGCCCCGTGAGGCCGCGTCGAGACAGTCGATGTCCCACAGCAGCCGGGTGTCGGGCACCCGGCCGGGATCGAACGCCGGACAGTGGGCGCGTGCCCCGACCGTGCGGGCCATGGTGTCCGCGGTGTAGTTGCTGACCTGGTGGTCACCCAGGGCGACCTGCAACAGCACGGAGTGGCGCGGTGTGCCGGGCAGCGGGTCGTCGGTGATGTGGTTGGCGTACCCGTTGGGTTCGGCCCGGTCCCACTGCAACTGCACCGCCGCCAAGCCCAGCATCCGGTCCAGTTGTGACGGGTAGGCCGGCGTCATGATGGCCTCGAAGGGTTCGAAGTCCACACTGCGGGGCAGCAGCAGCGAGTAGTTCATGCCGGGCACCCCGAGCACCGACCTGGTCAGGTCGGTGGCCACCGCGGTGAGCATCCCTCCGGCGATCCCACCCTGGCTGTTGCCGTCGTAGTACAGCTCACCGGCCGCCAGGACCGAGTCGCCCGCGTCGTTCCGGAACGCCGGGTCGGCGGCCAGGCCGGGCGACATCTTCATCAAACGGCCCAGGAACAGGAAGTTCAACACGCCCTGTTGCATCCGGTCGGCGAGCCTCGGGAACAGCGACAGGTCTCCCAGGATGCCCGCGGCGGTGCCCACGTCGTCGGTGGACATCCCCACCCAGTTGGAACCACAGAACACCATGTTGTGTTCGGCGGCCATGTCCTGGATGTTGCCGGCGGTCACCTCGGCGACCGACCCGAACAGGCCGTGCCCGTACAACGAGGGCCTTGCCGGTGACGACAGCGCCGCCTCCGGAATCACACAGCGGAACACCGCGGTGAAGGTGCCGTTACGCACCGGCAGGCCGGTCGCGTCCTCCTCGAAGGTGGCACCAGGCGCACCGGTGCCCGTCAGGTAGTTGGGCACCTCGAAGGTACCCTCCACGACCCTGGCGGTGCCCGCGCGCGTTCCGGGCTGCACGCTGGTCACCGAGAACGCCGGAGCGGCGCTGCCCAGATGGGCGAAGGCGTCGTCGCGAATGTGCACCATCCGTCCGGTGAGGTTCGGCGTGCTGGCGACCGTGAAGTCCCAGGCCAGGAAGGCACTGGAGCGTTCGAAACCCACCGCCGCCAGATCGGCGAAGATCGTCTCGAAGTGATCGCGGCGCTGGGCGAAACCCGCCACGTCGCTGTCGATACCGTCGCGGTACGCGCGGAACACCGGCGGGGCCTCCAGGGCTCGGCCCGCCGAGTCCTTCACGTTGCGCAGCCCCACCACGTGGCGGTGGCCGTCGGCGAGGTTGCGCACCGGGTGGATCATCAGCAGCTGCTCGGCCGGGTCGTCGTAGGGGTCGTGCACGTCGAGCTCGGCCCAGGTGGGCACGATCTCGCCGGTGACGGTGTCCACGAGCACCACCGACGCGGTGGCACCGTTGCGGTCGAGGTGGTCGATCGTGGGAAAGCCCGACGCCTCCGGGTCGACCCCGGGGATCTGCACCAGCAGCGACGACCCGGGACTGAAGCCGTCGGAGCGGTTCGACTGGGACGGGTCCATGTGCACGCCCGACACGTTGGCGGGCAGATGCGAGGCCTTCAGGTTCACCCGGCGCCCCGTGGCAGTGGTGGCGTCGGCGCGGGTGTAGTGATCGTTGGGCCAGGGCAGCATGCATGACCCACCGGCGATCGGGTCACACCCGGCGCCGACCGATTCCGCAGACGCCCCCAGCGCGGTCTGGACGGCCAGAGCGCCGGCCGAGGCGGCCACGGCCGCCCAGTACGCGCCTCCGCCGGCATCCGGGGACCGCCACAGCACCCGCTGGTAGGCCTCGGCGGTGACGAGGCCGCCGTACTCGGCGCTGTGGCCGATCACCGCGACGAGACCCGCCGGGGACAACCCGGCGTCGAGACGGGCCGTGAAGTAGGCCGAGCCCTCCGCGTCGGCGGTGCGCTCCAGCATCGCCTGATAGACCGCCTCGACCCGTTCGGCCGACGAGGGGCGGGTCGTGGCGAACTCGGGGGAGGCCGCGACCGCGGCGAGCATCCACTCGATGGAAGCATCAGCGGCGATGCGTCCCGCGAAGTAGTCCTGACCCCCCTGGTCGGGCGCCCGGTCGAGCAGCGCGGAGAACGCTTCCTCCATGATCGGGGACACCGCGAGCGGGCTGCGGGCGACACCGGCGACCACACTGGCGACCGGGGTACCCGCGTCGAGTTCGGCGGCCAGCGGCGACGCCGCCGCATCGGTCGCGCCTGAAGCGTCGGGGCCGAACCGCTCGAGCAACTGAAGGGCGAAGGGTTGGTTCGCCGACCTGCGAGGCAGCGCCGCAGGCGCCCCGGGACCCGGTGCGGCCACCGCGGCGCCGGTACCTGCGGTGGATCCGCTCGACGGCGCCGGGGTCGCCCCGGTGGACGATGGCACGGCCACCGAGACCGCGCACAGCGCCACCACCGCTGCCAGGACCGACACGGTCCGGCTCCGGCGCGTCCTGCGACGTGGTGTGTCGACCGAATCCGTGGTCGCGGTGCTCATCGTGATCGCCCCCATTGATCTCGTCGGCGGGTCGGAGCCTACATCCGGTGTGGGTGCCCTGTCGGCGCCCTGGCCGCACGCGGGCTGACGGTAGGGTGTCGCCGTCTCCCCCGAGGCAACCACGGAGGCCGGGTGCCGGGGCCACCAAATCGAGTACTCGACGAAAGCATCCACGTTCGATGAAGCGATTCTGGGGCTGGCTGGCCCTGACCGCGGGAAAGCGAGCCGGCACCGTCGGCATCATCGGCCTGCTGATCACCCTCATCCTCGGGGTCGGGATCACCCGGCTGGAGTTCGCCACCAGCCAGTCCAGCTACCTGAACCCGTCCGATCAGGTCTACAAGGACGTGCGCGCCTATGAGGACCTCTTCGGCGGTCAGGCGATGGTCGTCATGTTCACGATGACCGGGTCGGCGACGGTCGAAGATCTGTTCACCCCGGAGAACACCGCGACCATGCAGGCGCTGCGCGCCGAGCTGGAGGCGGGCGCCCAAGCGCACCAGCTCCAGAGCACGATCGATCCGCTCCTGGCACTGGAGTATTCCAACTCGCTGATCACCCAGAAGTGGGTGCCCGGTGAGGACGGCGGGGCGGGCACGGTCACCGACGCGCCCATCACCGAAGCGGTCGCCGGTGCCGCGCTGCTCGACGCGCTCGCCCGCGACGGCTCCGACGCCGGCACCCAGGCCCGTTCCGCGGACTCGACCACCACCCTCGCTCGGGTCGGCGCCGTGGAAGGTCCCCACACCCTCGAGAACCCCGAGTGGGTGCGGTTCCTGCTCTACGACAACCGTGGCCCGGAGGACGGGAACATTCGCAAGGCGCTGCAGACGTTCTTTCCCGACCGCACCCACGCCCAGCTCATCGTGCGCCTCGAGGGCAACCAGGCCCTGGACGAACAGAGCGCCTCGGCGGACTTCGTGCAACAGACCGTCGCCAAGTACGACTTCGACCGGGCCACGACCCTGACCACCGGCGCGCCCTCACTGCTGCAGAACATCAACGACTACCTGCAGGGCGGCATGATCCTGCTGGGGGCCATCGCCGCCGGCGTGATGGTCGTGATCCTCCTGGTCCTGTTCGACGTGCGCTGGCGGCTGCTGCCGCTCGCCGTGATCGCGCTCGGGCTCACCTGGGCCTTCGGGCTGGCCGGTTACCTGGGGATCCCGCTGACCCTGGCCACGATCGCCGGGCTGCCGGTGCTGTTGGGCGTGGGCATCGACTACGCGATCCAGTTGCACGCCCGCGTCGAGGAGGAGGTCACCATCAACCAGGCGGCGCACCCGCTGCAGGAGACCGCCCGCAACCTGGCCCCGGCGCTGATGGTGGTCACCTTCGACGCGGTGTTCGCGTTCTCCGCACTGCACTTCGCGAACGTGCCGATGATCCGCGAGTTCGGCTATCTGCTGGCCGTGGGCATCGCGGTGATCTGTTTGACCAGCATCGTGGTGCCGCTGGCCACCCTGGGCATCCGCGAGTACCGCTCGCCCACCGTGCGCACCGTCACGCCCCGATCCGAGGCCCTCGGTCGACTGGTGATCCGACTGGGTGCACTGCCCCGGAAGCTCGGCGGACCCCTCATCGTGGCCTCGCTGGCGATCTTCGCCGCCGGCATCGTGGTGGAACCCCGCCTGGAGCTGCAGACCGACCCCATCCAGTGGGTGAACCAGGAGTCCCAGGTCATCCAGGACATCGAGGCACTGCAGGATGGCACCGGGTCGTCGAACGAACTCGGCGTGTTCATCACCGCCACAGGAGACGACGCAACGGTGTTCACCCAGGACACCGTCGACTACGTCGACACCTTCACCGTCGACGAGTTGCAGACCAACTCGGGCCGCCTGCGGACCGCCAACAGCGTCGTGGCGATCGTGTCCAACATCATCAACGATGTGCCCGGGGGGAGCCACGTGACCCCGAGTGTGGAGTCGGTGCGCGCCGCGTACGAGGTGGCCCCCGCAGCCATCCGGGCGAGCTTCGCCACCGAGGACCACCGGGCGATGAACGTCATCTTCCGCACCGGTACCCCCGACCGGGAGGTGGTCCCCCTCGACGAACAGGCCGAACTGGTCGATGGGCTCCGCGACCGCTTCGCCGCACCCGCGGTGCCCGACGGTGTCTCGCTCACTCCCTCGGGGCTGGCGGTGGTCGGTGTGGGCCTGCTGGAGAACCTCGAGTCGAACCGGGTGTTGCTCACCTACCTGGCGATCGGCTTCGTGGCGCTGTACCTGGCGTTGCGGCTGCGCAGCATCGTGCGTTCACTGCTGTCGTTGATCCCGGTACTGATCGCGGTCGGCACCGCCTCGCTCATCGCCTACTTCCTGGACCTGAAGCTGTCGCCGCTCACCGCGGTGGGCGGCCCGCTGGTCGTGGCGATCTGTACCGAGTTCACCTCGCTGCTGCTGTTGCGCTTCGTGGAGGAACGCGGCCGGGGCTTTCCACCCCGCGAGGCCATCGAGCACACCGCGGCCCGCACCGGCCGTGCCTTCATCGTGTCCGCGCTCACCGCGGTGTCCGGGGTGGCGGTGATCGCAACGTCGTCGATGCCGCTGCTGCGCGACTTCGGCATCGTGGTGGGCATGAACGTGCTCGTGGCCCTGGCCAGCGCGCTGGTGTTCCTGCCGCCGATGCTGGAGTGGGCCGAATCCGGAGGCCGCAACTGGATCTCCCGACGGCTGGTCCCCGACGAGGTGCTCGCCGCGGCCGATCGCTCCGAGGGGCGCGCCCCGTGACCCTGTGGGAGCCGGGCGACCCCCGCATCGAGGAACCCGCCGCGGCCGCATCCGACGGTGAGCCCACCCTGAGCGTGGCCCAGCTCGCCGAGCGCATCGGCCGGACCCTGCGCGGCGAGTTCGGCCGGGAGGTGTGGGTGCGGGGTGAGATCCGCTCGCTGCGCCGCCCCAATCGCAGCGGCCACCAGTACTTCGACCTGATCGAACCCGGAGCCGAACAGGGCGCCTATCCCGAGGCGAAGGTGTCGGTCTGTCTGTTCCGCGGGTCACGCGCCCGGGTCCTCGAGCTGCTGGCGGACGCACCGGGCGCCGCGGCGCTCGACGACGGCGTGGAGGTGCGCATCAGGGGACGGGTCGACTGGTGGGCGGCGGGCGGGCAGCTCCGCCTGGTCATGTCCGAGATCGACCCGGTGTTCACCCTCGGCCAGCTCGACGCGCAACGCCGTGCCCTGCTCGCTCAGCTCTCCGCCGAAGGGCTGCTGGACGCCAACGCCCGCCTCGCCGTGCCGCCGGTGCCCCTGCGTATCGGGCTGGTCACCAGCGCGGGATCCGCCGCGCACGCCGACTTCGTCCACGAACTCGAGGTGAGCCGGTACCGCTTCGAGGTGGTGCTCGCCGACGCTCGGGTCCAGGGCGCGGACGCACCACGGACCCTGGTCGCGGCGATCGGCAAGCTCCAGGCGGCCGCGGTCGACGTGATCGCGGTGGTCCGCGGCGGCGGGTCCCGCACCGACCTGGTGGCCTTCGACCACCCCGACGTGGCTCGGGCCATCGCCGGGGCCCGGGTGCCGGTGTTCACCGGCATCGGCCACGAGATCGACCGCAGCGTCGCCGACGAGGTCGCCCACTCCGCGTTCAAGACCCCCACCGCGGTGGCCGGGGCTCTCGTTGCGCGGGTCGCCGCTGCCGAGGCGCACCTCGAGGAGCTCGCGTCCCGGCTCGCCGGGTCCGTCGACCGCCGCCTGCACACCGCGCGCCTCGACCTGGCCGAACGGCTACGGCGGGTGGTCCGCGCCGCCCAGGTCGCCGACACCCGGGCCACCACCGTCCTGCGCGGCGCCGAACGTCGACTGGTCACCGTCGCCCACCGGCGCCTGGGGGACGAGGCTCGCCGGTGGCAGCGTCACCGCGAGGATCTGGAGCAGCGCGCGCCCCGACAGCTCGCCCGTGCCGTCGAACGTCTCGACGTCGCCGAAGCCCGCCGGCAGGCGTCGGACCCGGCCCGGCTGCTGGCTCGGGGCTGGTCGGTGACCCGGACCGCTGAGGGAGACCTGGTGCGGAGCGCCGGCGATGTGACCGTCGGCGACACGCTGCACACCACCGTCGCCGACGGCACCCTGACCAGTACCGTGACCCCGACGACCGACTAGGAGATCCATGTCCGAACTCGACGCCGACACCAGCGGCGGTCCCGACACCGCCGCCGACCCAGAGGCTCCGGCGTCCTCCTACGCCGAGGCCACCGCCGAGATCGACGCGATCCTCACCGAACTCGAACGCGACGACCTCGACGTTGACCTGCTCGCCGCCAAGGTCCGGCGGGCTGCGGAACTGCTGGTGTGGTGTCGGGGTCGGATCCGGTTGGCCAGCGACGACGTGGACGCCGCGGTGGCGGCGCTCGAAGATGCCGGAGGTCCCGACGCGGGCAGCGGCGACGCCGACGAGCCGTTCTGAACCGGGCCTCCGTCGGGGCGAGCTGCCAGGAAAATCGGGGGTCACCCACTCGGTGGGTGGGGTGTGGGATCGTGGAGGGACGATGCCCGGAGCCATCCTCTTCGCTGCAACCGCATCCGTGGGCTGGGGCGTCACCGCCCTGGCCGTCTACGCCCTGATCGGGATCCCGATCGTCTTCTGGGGGCTGGCGCGCACCGGCAAGCGCGGCCTGGCCTGGGTGCTGCTGCCGATCCTCTCCGGCATAACCACCGCCGGGCTGTGGCTGTACGCGAACCAACAGGTCCAACCGTGACCACGGCCCGCACCGGCGGTCCGGTCACCGCGCAGATCCGTCTGCCCGACCAGTCCGCGGTGCGCCTCGAAGGCGTGACGGTCCGCCGCGGGACCCGACGGATCCTCGACGAACTCGACCTGGCTGTCGAACGCAACCTCTGCTTCGGGATCGCCGGGAACTCCTCCGAGGCCCTCGCGGCGATCGCGGATCTGATCGCCACGGCCCGCGCCCCGCACGCCGGCACGGTGCGGGTGCTGGGCTTCGACGCCGCGACCGAAGCCGACGAGATCCGACGACGTCTCGGCTACCTGCCCCACCCCCACAACGTGCCTGCGCACCTGCGGGTCGCCGAATACCTGTCGCTGCAGGCCGCCGCGCTGGGCGTGCCCCGGGGCCAGTGGGACGCCACGATCGACACGTTGCTGACCCTGGTGGGCATCGCCGGACGTCAGGACGCGTTCACCGACGAGCTGTCCGGTGGGGCGCGCCAGCTCCTGGGGGTCGCCGGGGCGCTGGTGAACGACCCGGGCATCGTGGTGCTGCACGAGCCCACCACGGGCCTGGACCCCCGGGCCTCCAGTCGCCTGTGGAACATGCTGCACCGGCTGACCGACGTGTCCCGCACGATCGTGGTGTGCAGCCGACAGCTCTCGGAACTGTCCGCCGGGTGCACCCGGATCGCGGTGATCGACGACGGGAGGGTCGTCGACGAAGGCCCACCCACCGACGTGGTCGGTCGCCTGGGCGGTGCCCGTCGGATCCGCGCCCGGCTGGCCAACGGGGCGGTGCGGACCCACACCGTGCCCGACGCGGCCGCCCAGGCCGCGTTGCTCAAGAAGTTGGTCGAGGCCGATCTGGGCCTGATCGAGTTCGCCGAGGTCGCCCCCGAACTCGACGACCTGCACCTGCAGCCCGGCACCGCGCGCCCCGACCAGGACGTGACCCGCTCGACCGGCCCAGGGCGGGGCGACCGGTGACCACCGACAAGCACCCGGGCGCCGTGGTGGGCAATCCGGTCCGTCGCGACCTGCTGCTACGCGCCCTGCGTTCGAACGTCAACGCGTCGATCCTCGTCGGCTGGACGGCGCTGATCGCCGCGGTCGGGGCGATCGTCCTGGTCGACCGGGTCGGACTCTCCCAGGCGTTCGCCGCCTCCGAGGCCGACCCCGAGGTCGTGGGCCGTGCCCTGGGTCAGTGGTGGGTGGTGTCCGTCACCGTGGCGATGGGCGTCTTCGCGCCGGTGAGCACGGTCGTGGCCTGCGCCGGTCCCGGCGAGCGCCGCCGTCTCGAGGGCTGGTCGGGGACCCTGGTGAGGCCGGGCCGGATCGTCACCGGAATCTGGGCCCAGCAGCTCGCGCTCGTCGCGCTGGCGCTGGTGCTTGCGCTCCCCGTGGCGGGCTTCGCGCTGGCCCTGGGCGGCACGACCCCGGCGCAGCTCGGCATCGGCCTCGCCGGCGCCGCGGTGGTCGGAGCGACCTCCAGCGCGCTCGCACTCGGCCTGGCGTGCCGGTCCTCACGGGTGCTCCGGCCCCTGACCGCCACTCTGGCCGTGATGCTCGCCGTCCACGCGGTGCCCGTGGCGATCCACCAGTCCACCGGCGACACGGTCCCCGACCCGGTCCTCGCGGTCGTACCCGTCGTCGCGGTCGCCGACGCCGCCGCTCCCCACGGTCCCGACGCGCCCGGGGCGACCGCGGCGGAGGCCCCGCTGGAGCGTCTGCGCGGGCACGTGCGACCGAGCACCTCGTCGTTGTCCCCCTGGGCGTGGGCCGCGCTTGGCGCCGGCGGGGTGACGCTGGTGTTCCTGGGCGTCGCCCGGATCCGACTCGCCCGTCCGCCCCGTCGCTGACCTGGGTGGCGGAGCAACCGCTAGCGGCCCGTGTGACCGAACCCGCCCGTGCCCCGTTCGGTCTCGTCCAGGCCCGTGACCTCCACGAAGGAGCACCAGGCGACCTGCTGGATCACCAGCTGGGCGATCCGGTCCCCCCGGCGCACGCGGTACTCGGTGGACGGATCGGTGTTGATGAGCAGGACCCGGATCTCGTCGCGGTAGCCCGAGTCGATGAGCCCGGGGGTGTTCAGACAGGTGACGCCGTGCCGGGCCGCCAAGCCGCTGCGAGGTTGGACGAAGCCCGCCCATCCTTCGGGGATCGCCACCGCAATCCCCGTGCCCACCGTGCCCCGGCCCCCACCTGGCGCCAGCACCAGATCCTCGGTGGCGTGCAGGTCGGCGCCGGCGTCGCCGGGCCGGGCGTAGGAGGGAACGGCGATGGTGGGGTCGACACGGAGAACGGGAACCTCGAGCACCGCCAGGAGGCTACCGGTCGACCTCGAGCCGCTCACGGAGTCGGGCCAGGCTGCGGCGCAGCAGCCGCGACACGTGCATCTGGGACACCCCGAGGCGGGCCGCGATCGCATCCTGGCTGAGGCCCTGGACGTAGTAGAGCTGCACGATCAGACGACACCGCGGTTCCAGCTCCGCGAGCAGCCCCTCGACCTCGAGACGATCATCGACCCGCCCGAACATCGGATCGACCTCCGACAGCGCCGCCTGGCCCGGTCGGTGCGCCTCGGAGTCGTCCAGGCGGCGGGTCCGGTGGCCGACACCAGCCTCGATGGCCTCGACGATCTCCTCCTCTGCGGCTCCCACGGCCCGGGCCAGCTCCGGGATCGTGGGGCTGCGCCCGAGCCGGGACGACAGCCGCTCCACGGCCGCGTTCACCGCCCGGTGCCGTTCCTGGACCGACCGGGGTACCCGAAGTTCCCAGGTCCGGTCCCGGAAATGGTGCTTGATCTCGCCCACGATGGTGGGCGCCGCAAAGGCCTCGAAGGGGACCCCGCGAGCCGGGTCGAAGCGGTCGACCGCCTGGATGAGGCCGATGGAGGCGACCTGGTAGAGGTCCTCGAAGGGCACGCCCCGACGGGCGAAGCGCCGGGCGATCCGTCGGGCGAGGGGCAGATGGCGTCGCACCAGCCGGTCGCGCAGGTCCGGGCTGCGGCTGCGCCGGAAATCCACGAAGCGGGCCCGCCGTTCGTGTCGCCTCCCCGTGGAGACAAGCTGTGTGTGCATGTCCACTTCCCTTCCTCGCAGATGGCAGGCGACTCGTCAGTCCACGGCCGCCCCGGTGGATGCTTCCTCTCCGAACCGCACCGTCACCGTGACCGGTGCATCCTCCCGAATCGCGTACGACGTCGTCGTCGCCGCGAAGATCCGGTCCGACTCGTCACGGTCGACGGGGTCGTGGCCCGCCTCGGCGCCGGGAGTGGCCGACTCGGTGTCGCCGGCGAATCCCAACGCCAGGGTGAGCGACCTGGCCCCGACGGTGAACCGGGCCGCCAGGCGCCCCATGTCCGCGCCGCGGGCGGCATCCGAGGCGCCGAGCAGCAGCCGGAGCGCCTCGCTCACGGCGATCTGGACGTCGATGATCCGGTCGTGGTCGAACTCGCACTGCGCGGCCAGTTGCACCGCTGCCAGTCGGACCGTGGGGCCCGCCTGGGTCGTGGCCGGGACCTGCATCAGGATGTGATCGGCCCTCATGTGCGCCTTGTGACCCCGAATCGACCGGATGAAGCGGGAGAGAAAACCTCTCGCTCCGTATTTGACCACTCCGATCCGAAAGAATCAAGGGGTGCGATGGATTTTCGGATCCTCGGGTCGATCCGCGGCTCCGGGCCGCCACGCGGCCGGGTCGGTGATCTGCGCGGCGACGCTTTCGAGCCCGCCCCACAGCAGCCGGGTCAGGTCGTCGACGAGCTCGTCGCGGGGTGCCGCGGGCCGGGCCACCCAGTCGTCGCCGGCCAGGTGCACCATGCCGACGATCCCATAGGACCACGGCCGGGCCGGCGCGGTGTCCAGTCCCGCCGCCCGGAACGCCTCCACCAGCGTGCGGGCGATCACCGCCGCCAGCCGGTCGACCAGACTCGACAGCGCCGCGCCCCGCGGCGGGATGCGCGAGGTCAAGAAGCGGTACAGGCTCGGGTCCTCCTCGATCGTCTCCACGTACGCGCCGATCGAACGTCGCAGCATCTCCATCGGGTCGGACTCGTGCTCCAGGATCTCGGCGAGCTGCTCGGCCAACTCGCCGACGAAGCGTTCGGCGAGGGCCTCCACGAGGCCTTCGCGGTCGCCGAAGTGCCGGTAGAGGATCGGCTTGGACACGCCCGCGGCCTGGGCGATGGCCTCCATCGAAGCGCCCGGCCCCTCGTCACTGATCACCGCGATCGCCGCGTCCAGAAAGCTCTCGCGGCGCGCCGCGCGTTCCCGGGCTCGGTCGATCGGGGTCCGCTCCGAGGACCGTCCCCCGCCCCGGCGCGCTCGGGCGTTCATCGGTCCCCCCGGCTCGGACTGGTCACCGGGTCGGCGTGACGCAGCGCCCAGGCGTACATGGCGATCCCCGAGGCCACCCCCGCGTTCAGCGAGCGGGTCGACCCGTACATGGTGATCGAGCACACCTTGGAGGCGACCCGACGCGCCGCCGCGGAGAGCCCGGGGCCCTCCTGGCCGAACACCAGCGCGCAGGCCGCGGGCAGGGCCACGCCCTCCAGGGGGACCGACCCGGGCAGGTTGTCGATGCCGATCACCTCGAGCGCGGCCTCATTTGCCCAGGCTGCGAAGTCCTCGGCGTCGGCGTGGTGGTGCACGTGCAGGTAGCGGTCGGTGACCATCGCGCCGCGGCGGTTCCAGCGACGCCGCCCGATGATGTGCACCCCGGCGGCGTTGAAGGCGTTGGCGTTGCGGACCACGGTGCCGATGTTGAGGTCGCTGGTCCAGTTCTCGATCGCGACGTGGAAGGGGTGCCGGCGGGCGTCCAGGTCGGCGACGATCGCGTCGAGACGCCAGTACCGGTAGGCATCGACGACGTTGCGGCGGTCACCGGCGGCCAGCAGGTCCGGGTCGAGGTGGTCACCGGTGGGCCACGGTCGGGGGTGCGGTCCCACGCCGACCTGGTCGAGCCGATCCGGGCCGGGACGGTCCGACGGTCGCGGGGCGGTGCGCTCGGCCGGGGGCTGGCCGCTCACGGTGCGGCCGCCGCGTCGAAGGGGCCGAGCCCGAGCTGGGTGCGGACCGGAACGACCGGGGGCTGCACCACGCTGCGGCGCTGCCAGTTGGCGCCGTCCACCACCAGGGTGTTGCCGGAGATGAACCGGGCCCACGGTGAGGCCAGGAACGTGGCCGCCCACCCCAGCTCCCGGCGGGCCCCCTGACGCATCGCCGGTTGCCGGTCGTCGGTGCCCGGGGCACGCTCGAGGTTCCGGCTGATGGATCCGGGCAGGTCGTCGTGGGGGAACAGGCCGGGCACCAGGCCGTTGACCTGGATCCCGTGGGGACCCCATTCGACCGCGAGGGTCTCGGTGAGGTTCTTCACCCCGGCCTTGGCTGCTGCGGAGTGCGCGAAGCCCGGCCCGCCGGTCCAGGCGTAGGACGCGCCGACGTTGACGATCGACCCGGGGGTGCCCCGGGCCAGGTGCCGGCGGGCGAAGGCGCGGCTGCACAGGTAGGTGCCGGTCAGGGTGATGTCGACCACGGTCCGCCAGGCGTTGGGGCTCATCTCCTCGGCGGGGACCGGAAAGTTCGCCGCCGCGTTGTTGATCAGCACCGCGGGCAGATCAAAGGCGTCGGTCGCGGCGTCGAAGGCGGCGTCGACGGCGTCGGCGTCGCGGATGTCACAGACCACGGCGATGCCCGACACGCCGAGCTCGTCGAAGGTCGCCCGGGCGGCGGCCAGATGCTCCTCGGAACGACTGGCCACCACCAGGTTGGCGCCGAGGCGACCGAACTCGGTGGCGATGGCCCGGCCCAGCCCGGTGCCCCCGCCAGTGACCAGCACGGTGGTACCGGCGAAGGTGTCCGGAGCCAGGGCGGTGGAGCCCTCGGGAGGTGGCGGCGGCAGACCGATCGGTTCGGGCACAGGTCAGCTCCCGGTGTAGTGGGCGGGGCGACCTTCGGACCGGGCGGCCCGGAACTCGGCGAAGTCGTCGCTGCGGTTGAGGAACGTCTGGTAGATCATCTCGTCGTCCATCGAGGCCCGCACCGCGGGGCGGAGCTGACGGGCGAGGACCTTGCGGGCCAGCTTCACCGCCACCGCGGGAGCCTCGGCGATCTGGGCCGCCATGTCCTGGACGGTGGCGTCGAGGTCCGCTTCGGGCACGACCCGTGACACGATGCCGTGGGCGAGCGCCTCGTCGGCCTCCATGACCCGACCGGTGAGAACCAGGTCCGAGACGACACCGTGGCCGCACATCTGGGCGAGCACGGCGACCCCGCCGGTGTCGGGGATCACGCCGTGGGACAGCTCGGGCAGCCGGAACCGGGTGCCTTCGGCGGCGACCCGGATGTCGGCCAGCAGTGCCCGTTGGAACGACCCGCCCATCGTCCAGCCCTTGCAGGCCACGATGACCGGAGCGTCGAGCGCCCAGAGTCGTTGGATCCCTCGGTGGCCGCGCCGCATCAGTTCGTGATGGGAGCCCTCGTGGGTGCCGATCGCGGCGGTGTCCCGCCCCGAGGAGAAGGAGCGGCCCTCGCCCCGCCAGATCACCGCCCGGATCTCGGGGCGGTCCGCCAGGTCGGCGAGGATCGCGAAGAGCGCCGCGTCCATGGCGTCGTCGAAGGCGTTGTGGCGGGCGTCGTGGTCGTTGGTGATCGTGGCGACCGGGCCGTCGATCCGACAGTGGATCCGGTCGGTCGCGGCGCTGGCGTCCCTGGTCGTCGACATGGCCTCACGGTACGCGCTCCACCGACCTCGCCGGTGTTACCATCGGTAACTCCATTGGAAGATCGCCCGCGGGCGAGCGAGAGAGGATGCGTCGATCATGCCTGCTTTCCTGAGTGACGAATGGATCACCGCTGCGAAGAAGATCCAGGAGGAGTCCACCGACCTGGGCGAGCCGGCCGTCGTGGTCCGCATGAACCTCGACGTGATCGGCGTGCCCGAGGGCATTGCCGACGGCGAGGTTCCCGCCCATCTGGACACCAGCGGCGGCAGACTCGACCTCGACGTGGGCCACATGGACGACCCGGAACTCGCCATCAAGATCGACTACCACACCGCCAAGGCGATCCTGGTCGACGGAGACTCCCAGGCCGGGGTCAACGCCTTCATGGCGGGCAAGGTCAAGTTGCTCTCCGGTGACCTCGCCAAGCTGATGGCCGTGTCCCAGGGGATCGAGAAGATCGTGTCGCCCGCCGTCGCCCAACGGCTCAAGGACATCACCGTCTGAGCCGCCCCCGCCCGCGGCAACCCCTCGGGCGGTTCGCCTCGACGCCGTCTCCGCCCCGCGAAAGGCGGCTTGCGCTACCTCTCCCGGTGAGGGAATCGAATCCCTCACCCCGATGGAAAGGAAGCGCACGCATGAACCCTCCCCACTCCCCAACCGCTCGGCGACGCCGGTTCCGGACCGGCGCCGGCGCGCTCGTGGTGGTCCTGGCTCTGGCAGCCGGGCTGATCACCGGCTGTGACCGGTCCGCGGTGCTCCTCGAGGGCACCGTGACCTACGGAGCCGCCGCGGTGGCCGGCAACCCGAACCAGCCCTTCGCTGCCGATGTTCCGGTCACGCTGTACGCGGACGACACCGAGACCGTCGTGGCCACGACCACCACCAACCTCGTCGGCCACTTCGCATTCGACGCCTCCACGGTCGCCGAGGGCACCTACCGAGTGCAGGTGGGCGCCGAGTTCTCCGGCGGCACCTCCTGGGCCACGGCCACCTCGGTCACCCTGAGCGCGGCCAGCACCGTCACGGTGAACCACACCCTGTCCGGCGCCGGGACGATCACCGGTACCACCGTGGACGCCGAAGCTGCCGGCGTTCCGGCCGCGGTGTTGCTGATCGACGGCGACGGCAACCCGGTGGCCACCACCTTCGCCGCGGCCGATGGAACCTTCACCCTCGGCGTGCCCTCCGAGGGCACCTGGACCGTGAGGGTCAAGGGCGCGGGTGCCCCGGTGGACGTGGGTGGCGCCGAGCCCACGCCGGTCGTCATCGGCGACGGGACCAGCGAGGTGGACCTGGGCGCCGTGGACGTCACCACCGGCCTCGCCCCGGCCGCACCCTGGACCGCCACGGTCACGGTGACCGGGGCCAGCGCCGCGGACGGCCTCGCCCTGGCGGTGACGGGAAGCGGTTTTGTCGGTCTGCCCTCGGCCTCCACCGGTGCGCCGGCGGCAGGTGTCTACGTGGCCCTGCGCGACCCGGCCACGATGCCGAACGAGGCCATCAACCTCGACACCAGCATCGTGCCGGCGGTGACCTACCTGCCCGGCATGCTGATCTCGGACGGCGCGTTCTCGGCGAACCTGTCGGCCCCGGCGGCGGCGCTCGACCCGGACGCCCAGTACGAGGTCATCACCTGGGTCGCGCACGGCAACCTCACCGACGCCACGTTGCTGACCACCACACCGGTGACCCTGACCGACGACCAGCGCGCAGCCCTGTTCGGCTGAGCCCTCTTCGGGCGGGCAGGACCGCCCCGTCCCATCCCTTCGGCCGGCGGGCCGTCGGGGTGGGGCGGAGCGTCGGTCAGGAGCGGGGCGGCAGGCCCAGCAGGGCGGCGGACCGGTGGTAGAGATCCGCGACCTGGACCCGTACCTCGGGTCGCTCGGTGACCGCTTCGGCGAAGGGGACCTCGACCTGCCGGGTCCCGCCGGGCGTGGTGACCCGGAAGTGGGCGGCCGTGGTGGTCATGCCGACGAACTCTGCGGTCTCGGCGTCCTCCACCCCGCCCAGGCCACGGCAGATCACCACGTTGTCCTCGGCGTGGTCGGTGTTCATGTGGTGGGCGACCGCGGCCACCACCTCGTCGGTGAGCCAGGCGTCGCCGCTCACACGACCGCCGAGAGCTGGTCGAAGATCTCGGTGTTGAGCCGGTAGGCCTCGAGCACCTCGGCCACGAAGCGCTCCTGTTCGGCTTCGTCCCAGGGCGCTTCGTCCAGACGGGTCCGGTAGGCCTGCTTCCAGGCGTCCGGGTCGTCGACCTTGGGAAAGTCGTAGAAGGCCGTGCCGGTGGATGCGTCGAGCTCGAAGACCTTCTCGATCCGTGACCCCACGTAGAAGCCGCCGGAGAGATCTCCCAGGTAGCGCACGTACTGGTGGGCCACCCAGCCCGAGGGCCAGTTGCTGCCGACCTCGTGGATGCGTTCGACGTACTCCACGGTCGCGGGCACCAGTTCGGCCTCGGCCCGCTCCTGCCAGTTCTCACCGAGCACGGCGACCACGTCGCGTTCCAACGCGGGCAGGCGCACCACGTCGTCCTGGACGAACTCGCCGGCGACGTCGTCCATCGACATCGACCAGTTGTAGGACTCCAGCGCCGTGTAGATCGCCCGGTGCTGCACCACCAGACGCCCATAGGCCTCCACGGGCAGTTCGCCCCCGAGCAGCCTCGCCAGGAACCCGCTGCGTTCGGCACCCCGGTGGGCCCCGGCCGTGGCGAGGCGGATCACCTCGGAGAAGGCCATCTTGGTGGAGTCCTCGGCAACTACTGACATTTGGCTGCTCACCCGTCCTCGTCGATTCGGTGTAGGAAAATCCGCTGTGGGAAAGTTTGGAGATCGAAAGTTGTAAAGTCTACTTTACACGAGTTCCCGCTTCCACGAGGAGAAGCCGAGATGACGACCACCCGTCCCTCCCATCCGACCCGACCCCTGACTGCTCTGGCAGCGGCACTCGTCTTGGCCGCGGTCACCCTACTGGCTCAGGCTCCCGCGGGAGCACTCGTCGACGGCCCCTGGTCGACGAATTCGACCGTCACCGCGGCCAATCAGACCGACGGGCTCGTGGTGCACGTCGAGGGCTCCGGCTTCACCGGCCTGCCCTCCGCCTCGACCGGTGCCCCGGCCGCCGGCATCTACGTCGCTCTGAAGGAAGCCAGCACGACGGTCCAGGAAATCAACGACGACAACGCCAAGGCGATGGGCGTGGTCTACCTACCGCCCCCTCTGATCGGCGGGGGATCCTTCAGCACCGACGTCGTGGTCCCGGCCGAGAAGCCCCCGCTGAGCACCGACGACGTGTCCTACCAGGTCATCACCTGGGTGGCCCACGGCAACATCACCGACGACACGCAGCTCACCCAGGAGGACATCGAGCTGAGTGACGAGCAGATGATGGAGCTGATCCCGGGCTGGACGCCACCGGCCACCACGCCGCCCCCCAGCGACCCGAACGTGATCGACCCGGGTCAGACGACCACGACCCCCGACACCACCACCCCCGACACCACCACCCCGGGCAGCACGGCCCCGCCGAGCACCTCCCCGGGCACGGCACCTCCGGCGACCACGGCTCCGGCGACCACCTTGGCACCGGGCACCACCCCGCCCCCGACCCAGGTTCCCGGCGGCACCGGCCCCTACTGCGTGACCGAGACCGTGGCGGGCACCCTGGGCACACCGCAGATGACCTGGGGCATCAAGTCGTCGTTCACCAACTACATCGAGAGCAACATCGCCAAGGGCACCATCGAGACCAGCGGCGGCGTGGTGCGCTCGGGCTCGGACTTCATCTGGCCCAACGGTTCCGGTGAGGTCGACGCCTCCAACAATGGCACCTGGTCGTTCGGCGGCTCCGTGCACTTCTCCGGCCACGACGGGGTGCTGAACCTGAACCTGTCGAACCTGCGGGTCCAGGTGAACGGTGGCACCTCGGGCACCCTGATCGCCGACATCGACTCGACCGACATGGAAGGCAACGATGTGGGCGGCGACGGCATCGCCATGGCCGACCTGGCCTTCGAGTCGCTCTCGACCTCCGGCGGCACCGCCGCGGTCACGCTGACCTCCGCGGGCGCGTCGGCCTTCGCCAGCTTCTACGAAGCCGGAGAATCCCTCGACCCGCTCACCGTCCAGGTCGCGGGCAGCGGCTCCCAGACCGTGGAGACCTGCTACGACGCCGAGGGCAACGTGATCGGTTCGCCCCGTTCGGGCGGCTCGCTGGCCGCCACCGGCTTCGGCGGCATCGGCCTGGTCGGCCCTGGTCTGGCTCTGATCGCCCTGGGCGCGCTGGCCGTGATCGTCGCCGCCCGGCGTCGGAGTGGTCCGGCCGCGGCGTGAACCCGCTGCGACGCACCACCACGTTCTCACGGAGGACCGCGGCCGCTCTGGCGGTCGCGGTCCTGGTGGTGACCGGTTGCGGGTCGGGTTCCGACGACTCGGCCTCCACGACCACGCGCGCGCCCGGTGACGGATCGGCCAGCACCGTCGCGGGTCACCCCGACGCCGTGGACGCGCTGTCGATCGAAGGTCCCACCGTGGTCCCCGACGTGCCCGTGGTCGACGCGCCCGACGAGGCGGCCTCGCCGCAGTTGCCGGCGACCGTCACCGACGCCGACGGCAACCAGGTCGAGGTCACCAGCGCCGACCGGGTGATCGCGCTGGATCTGTACGCCACGCTCACCGACACGATGATCGGTCTGGGACTCGCCGACACCCTGGTGGGCCGGGCCGCCTCGGACACCCAGGAGGTCCTGGCCGACCTTCCCGTGGTGAGTCGTGACGGGCTGGAGCTCAACACCGAAGCGGTGCTGGACCTGCGCCCGGATCTGATCCTGACCAACCTGACCATCGGCACCGAGCGGGTCTACGCCCAGCTCGAGGCCGCCGGGATCACCGTGGTGCGGTTCCCCGAGGTGCCCCACATCGACCAGATCTCCGAGTCGATCCATCGCGTGGGCGAAGTCTTCGGACTTTCCACCGAAGCCGACGCGCTGGCGGACCGCACCCAGGACCAGCTCGACGAGGCCCGCGAGGAGATCGCGGCGCTGCGCTCGAAGACTCCCCGCGAGCCACGGGCGATCGTGCTGTACGTCCGCGGACCTTCGGGGCTGTTCTTCATCTTCGGACCCGAGTACGGTGCATCCGACGTGCTCGAGGAGCTGGGCCTGGACGACGTCGCCGGTGACAGCGGCATCACCGACCTGGCTCCGGCGAACGCCGAATCGCTGGTCAGCCTGGATCCGGAGATCATCCTCACCATGAAGGACGGCGTGGAATCCACCGGAGGGGTCGAGGGGTTGATGGCGCGGCCGGGACTGGCCGAGACCACCGCGGGGCGTGCCGAGCGCCTGGTGATGGCCGGCGACAACCAACTGCTCTCCTACGGGCCGCGCACCCCGGCGAACCTGGTCGCGCTCGCACGGGCGATCTACACCGATGATTCGTCTGGGTAGTCCCGCCCGGGGATCGTCAGGTCTCGCCGAGGCGCCCGTGTCCGCCGGCGCCGCCACGCTCGACGACGACGGGGGCGGTTCGGACCGGGTCGATCCCGGTGAGGTCCCTCGACGGCGCCGCGCGCTGATCGCCGGGGTCATCCTGGGGGTGCTGCTGGTTGCCAGCCTGGTGCTGTCCGCGTCGATCGGCCAGTTCGACGCCCGACCCTCCGAGGTGGTCCGATCACTGTTCGACGGGCTCGTGAACGGAGTGGACCCGGGCCGTTCCCAGGTGGACGGGGTGCTGTGGTCGGTGCGGTTCCCCCGTGCCGCGCTGGCCGCGCTGATCGGCGCCTCGCTGGCGGTGTCGGGCGCGGTCATGCAGGGCGTGTTCGCAAACCCGCTCGCCGAACCCAGCATCATCGGCGTCAACGCCGGGGCCTCGGTGGGAGCCGCGATCGTGTTCGTGTTCGGTTTCTCCCAGACTGCGCTCTGGTCGCTGCCCGTCGCCGCGTTCCTGGGAGCGTTGATCACGGCATTCGCCGTGTGGGGGCTGTCTCGGGTCGGCGGGATCGCCTCGGTGCTCACCCTGATCCTCACCGGGATCGCGGTCAACGCCGTCGCGGTGGCCATGACCAGTTTTCTGATCTTCATGGGCGACCGTTCCTCACGTGAACAGGTCATCTTCTGGCAGCTCGGCACCCTGGCCGGTGCCCGGTGGGCCGACGTCGGCGTGGCCGCCGCGGTGTTCGTGGTCGGCTTCGTGGCCTGCTTGGCCATCCGCGGCCAGATCGACGTGCTCGCGCTGGGCGACGCGGCCGCCTCGTCCACGGGCATCTCGGTGGAACGGCTCCGTTTCGGTGCGCTGTTGCTGGTGTCGGTGCTGACCGCGGCCGCGGTCGCCTTCGCCGGGGTCATCGCCTTCGTCGGCCTGATCGTGCCCCACGCTCTGCGCCTGGCGGTGGGCCCCTCGCACCGGTACCTGATTCCCCTCT
Organism: uncultured Iamiaceae bacterium; assembly: GCA_964449375.1. GTDB lineage: Bacteria > Actinomycetota > Acidimicrobiia > Acidimicrobiales > Iamiaceae > JAFDWI01. Next base: position 48,056 of record CAYVAS010000004.1, read on the forward strand.
CCGCGCTGGGCGGCGCGGTGCTGCTGAGCATCGCGGATGTCGCCGCCCGAACCGTGGTCCCCTTCGCGGACCTGCCCATCGGCATCTTCACCGCGGTGGTCGGCGGACCGCTGTTCCTGGTGATGCTGCGCCGGACACTCAGCGGCTACCAGTTGGGGCGCTGATGGCCACGCTCACCGTCTCCGGGGCCACCGTCGAGGCCGGCAGGTCCACCATCCTGCAAGACGCCGACCTGACCCTGCACAGCGGCGAGGTCACGGTCATCATCGGACCCAACGGCGCGGGCAAGTCCACCCTGCTGGCCGTCGCCGCCGGAGAACGGCGGCCCCAGCGGGGCTCGGTCGACCTCGACGGCGACGACCTGACGAGCCTGTCGGTCAAGGAGCTGGCCAAGCGGCGCGCGGTCATGCCCCAGGACACCGCGGTGGCCTTTCCCTTCACCGTGCGCGAGGTCGTGGCGATGGGCCGCACGGTGTGGCACGAATCCGCCGCCACCGCCGACGCGCTGGCGATGGACGCGCTGCAACGCATCGGGCTGGCCTCGTTCGCCAACCGGACGATCACCACGTTGTCGGGCGGCGAACACCAGCTCATCGCCTTCGCCCGGGTCATCGCCCAGATCACCCCGGTGACCACCGACAGCATGGTCCTGCTCGACGAGCCCACCGCCGCCATGGACGTCGCCCACGCCGAGGCGGCCCTGTCGATGGCCCGCGACCTCGCCGACCAGGGCGCCGCGGTGGGAATCGTGCTGCACGACCTGGACGCCGCCGCGGCCTACGCCGACCGGCTGGTACTGCTGTCCGAGGGCAGGGTCCGCAGCACCGGGCCGGTGACCGAGGTGTGCGACGAAGTGCTGCTCAGCGAGGTCTACGCAGCACCCATCGAGGTCTACAACCACAATGGCAATGTGCGGGTCGCGCCCCGCCGGCGACGTCAGCCGGTGTAGTCGGGCCGGGCCGCGACCGGCACCGCCGGGACCGGGTCGCCCCCAACCGGATCCTCGGCATCGACCACGGTCGGGCATTCGTCGATGCCCGAGTCGGCGGGCACCACGCAGACGGCGTGGTCGCCACCGGTGGCGGGGATCGTCACCGACAGGACCCCGGTGGCCGGATCGAAGTGCGACGAGGAACCGCCGCCGTCGTCGCTGGTGATCACCGCGAAGCCACCCGGGTAGACGCGGGACTCGGGAACGAAGATCTCGGTGGGACCTTCAGCGGTGGAGTCCCGGTAGACGACCCGCAGCACCCGCCGGTCGAAGTCGAAGGTGCTCGCCGTGGGCGCCCCGGCGACGGCCCGGGCGTAGGGCACGAAGATCTGGCCCACGTTGGGCCGGTCGTGGCCGGCTTCGTCCACCGAGCAGTAACCACTCCCGAAGCAGAACTCGAAGTGTGACCAGCCCGAGGCCACCGCCTCGAGGGTGGTCAGCGCCTCGCGGACATAGGCGTCCATCGAGTTCGCCTCGGGTCGGGCGATGCCCCACTCGCCCACCAGCATCGGCATCGGGTGCTTGTCGACATAGGAGGTGATCGCGCCCGACCACGACCCGAAGAAGCCCGGGTCGTAGGAGTAGTCCACCGAGTCCGGATCATAGGTGGAGGTCTCCAGCGACGTGTCGTACATGTGCGGGTAGAACGCGACCTTCGGCCCGTGCACCGGCCCCATCGCGGTTTCGATTCCCAGCGAGGCGGTGTTGGGCGGCTCGATGAACACCCAGTGGTCCGGGTCCACCGCGGCGATGGCGTCGGTGAGGCGCTGGTACATGGGGGTGATCTGTTCGCGCTCCACGCGGGCCGCAGCGGTGATGAGGTCCTCACCGGGGCGCATCTCGCCGAAGGGTTCGTTCATCAGGTCGTACCCCAGCAACGCCGGCTCGTCCTTCACCCGTTCGACCACGTGCAGCCACACGTCGATCTGGGCCTGGCGCAGTCGGGGATCCTCATAGAGGTTGTCGAAGGCCCGTTGCACCCCGGGTTGGAGATAGTCCAGGAGCCAGGACTCCTGGGGTTCATAGGGCAACCCGTCGGTCTCGGTCGCCCACGCCGGCGCCCCCAACGACCCGAACGCTTCGCCGTAGACGTCCTGGTGCATGTCCAGGATCACCCGGATCCCGTGGGCCTCGGCGCGGCGCATGGCGGTGACCACGCTGTCCAGGTAGGCCTCGTCGTAGACGCCCTCGGTGGGTTCGAGGAACTGCCAGTAGATGGTCATCCGGTAGTGATCCAGGCCCCGTTCAGCCGCGGCGGCGAGCATCTCGTCGGTCAACGTGGCCGCCGGGTCGGAGGTCTTGTCGTTGAACCCGTGCAGGGTGAGCGCCCGGCCCTGAGCGTCGGCGATGTAGACCCGCCCGTCGGTGCCCGTCGTGGTGCCCCACGCCGACACCGGCCCGAAGGTCTGTTCGTCCACCGGCGGTGCGGCCACCCGCACCTCGGCGTCGGCACCGGCGCCCTGGGCGGGCACGACGGTGGCGAGGAGGGCCAGGACCGCCACCAGCGCGGTCCGCAACGACAGGAGGGAGGACACGGCCGGCGAGTCTAGGGGCCCCGCCCACCCCGCCGGATCGACCCGGCCCCTCGTGGTCGGCATCACTCGGCGGCCGCGCCACCGTGGCGGCCGGCGCCGTCGGCGAAACGCCGCGCGCCGGCCTCGGTCTCGCCGCTGAGGATCGTGGCGATGCCGTGGCGGTACTCGTTGTGCAAGGCGTCGGGCTCGTCCAACGACCACTGCTCGAGCACCGAGGCCCGGTCGCTGCGCAGACACCGCTGCGGCAACGCGGCGAGGTCACCTGCCAGCGAGAGCGCGGTGGTCAACGCCTCGCCGGGGGCACACACCCGGTTGGCCAGCCCGATGGACCCGGCCTCTTCGCCGTCCACGCCACGGCCGGTGAGGATCAGGTCCATCGCCCGGGACTGCCCGATCAGACGCGGCAGGCGTACGGTGCCACCGTCCACCAGTGGCACGCCCCAACGGCGGCAGTACACCCCGAAGACGGCGTCGCGGGCGGCGACCCGCAGGTCGCACCACAGCGCGAGCTCCAACCCGCCCGCCACCGCGTAGCCCTCCACCGCGGCGATCACCGGCTTGGTCAGGCGCATCCTCGTCGGACCGAGCGGGCCCGGGCCCTCGGCGGTGACCCGGTTGCCCTCCCGGGTGGCGATCGCCCGGAGGTCCGCGCCGGAACAGAAGTGGCCCCCGGCCCCGGTGAGCACCGCGACCGCCAGGTCGTCGTCGGCTTCGAAGGCCGCGAAGGCGGCTTCCAGGGCGTCCGCTGTGGGGCGGTCCACCGCGTTGCGGCGGTCCGGACGGTCGATCGTGACGACCTGGATCGGACCGTGGGTCCGCACCTGCACCGGGGACGATGCGTTCACCAGCTTCCCCCGCCGCCACCTCCGCCACCGCCGCCCACGCCGCCGCCCCCGCCGCCGGACGACGACGGAGAGGTGCCGGCGGCGACCACCGACGACGACAGGGTCGAGGCCATCGCCACCGTGGTGATGCCCGGGGTGGACGGTTCCAGCCCGGCGTTCTCGACCGCGGTGGTCCAGTGGTCGACCTCGTCGAGCGCGATCGCCCACGCGGTGTACTCGCGGAGTCGGCCCTGTTCGGCGGCGCGGCGCACGTGCTCGGCCTCCGAGCCGGCGAGGAACCGGCGGAACGACTCCACCCGGAGCCAGACCGCCGAGCCCGCAGGGGTGCGCACGTACAGTTCCCAGGCCCGTACGAGCAGGGCCAGCGCGGCGCCGCCGACCAGTGAGCCCACGGCCACGGCCAGCAGGGGAACCATCGAGGTGCGCAGCGACGCGGACGCTCCGGTGAGCAACAGGACACCGGCCACCACGGCGGCGGCGATTCCTCCCAGGCGGGCCACCGTGACCCGTCGACCGCCCACCGGGTCGGTGAAGCCCGATCCCTCGTACCACTGCTTCATCACCGCGGGCAGGCTGGTCCACATCGCCGTGAAGTCCTTGTCGTAGGACCCCAGCGTGATCGCGTCCCGACCGGCGAAGGCGACCTCCAGCAACGCCGTGGTCTCGTCGTCGGGGGCGTCCTCGACCCGCCGCAACACCGGCTCGTCCGGGTCCGATTCGTCCAGGTCGACCTTTCCGTCGATGGCCGCCTCCAGCAGCCAGGCCACCGAGTCCGCCGACGTGGGGCTCTCGGTTGCGACCACCCCGCCCTGCCAGGGCGACAGCCGGCGGGGTGGGGCGAACTCGATGGTCGCCCACTGGTCCAGGACCGTGTCGTCGACCCGGATGGCGCCAGGGTGGGCCGGGCTCGGCGGCGAACCGCCGAACGCGGCGTCCGCGGCACCGCCGGTCGAGCCCATGACCCAGTCGCGGCCGGCTCGGCGCAGCAGGGTCGCCACGACGATGCCCGCGACCACGAACCCGATCAGCGCCACGCCTCCCAGCACCAGCGGGCGCTGGTACCACTCCAGAGGCGGGGTTGCCGACTCGGCTGCACGGGGCGGTGGCGCCGCAGACAATGCCGCTCCCCGGCTGGCGTACACGGTGATGCCTTCGCCTGAATCGAGCCGGCCGTGGCTGACCTGCAGGCGACCCGGCACGCTCTGGTGCACCTCGCAGCCACCCACCGACCCCGAGGTGCCCACGTCGCAGGTCGCGTCCTGCCAACGCCACGGCGCGACAAGGTCGAGCTCGACGGCCTCCACAGGCACCTCCCAGGACGCTCCCACCCCGTCCCAACCGAACGCGCCGTCGCCGAGATCGGCGGTCGTCAACGGGTAGGAGATCTCGTAGAGGTGCTCACCGGAGACCTCCCGGTCGGGGTCGCCGATCCGCAGGCGCACCCCGTCTTCTTCTGGAGTGACGTCGAAGCGGGAGGTGTGGTCGGCGGCGACCCGGATGTCGCCGGACGCCGGGTAGGGCACGTCGGGCAGCACCCGGTAGATGCCGTGACGGTCCTCTGAGAAGTGGTAGCGGATCGTCTCGGTCACCTGCGCGGTGCCGTCGTCGGCGAAGACGGCCGCGGCCTGGTAGTGACGGACCGATTCGGGCCGGCTCGCAAGGGCGACGATCGCGACGACAAGACCCACCCCGACCGCGACGACGCCCAGCACGACCCGGAACCAGAATCGCCGCCGCTGCTTGGTCACCGGAGCGACAGTACCGGCTCGGCGAGCCGGGCGCGGGCGAACGCGGAAGGCGGTCCGAAGGGCCCTGTCCGACCGAAGATCGGACTGCTATCTTGACCCCACGTCCGACCGGCCCGCCTCCGGCGGCCGACGGTCCCGATCCGAGGAGGGAGCATTGCCGAACGCACGAGTGCCGGCCTCGATGGACCGACGAAGGTTGTTGCAGTACGGGCTGGGGGTGCTGGGAGCCACCGCCGTTTCGGGAACCGTGCTCTCGAGTTGTGGATCCTCCTCGTCCACGTCGCCCACCACCACGTCGAAAGCTCCACGGCGCGCGGGGATCGCCGATTCCGACCTGCTCGAGGCGGCCCGGCGTGACGGGGCCCTGACCACCGCAGCGGTCGGGGTTGCCGACAGCTACTACGCACCGGTGGTCGCGGGGTTCGAGGACCTCGTCGGTTTCACCGTCGACACCCAGCACCCGACCTATCTGGCCACGTCACAGGTGTTCGACCTGGCCGAGGCCCGGGACCTGGGCGAGCCACCTCCCTACGACGTCGTCGAGCTCACCCAGTCCACCGCCGACCAGGCGGCGGCCGACGACCTGCTCACCACGCATGTCTCGACGCGCTGGGTCGACATTCCCCCGGCCTTCAAGGACCCCAACGGCCACTGGTCCGCGTCGTACTTCGGGCTGGTGTCCTTCATCGTCAACACCGACGTCACCGGCGGGTTCCAACCCGGCTCCTGGGACGAATTGGCGACCTCGGAGGCCACCCCGCAGGGCTCGTTCGCCATGCTGGGCGACCCCCGCACCGGGAGTCCCTTCGAGGGCGGGCTGGGATTGCTCACGGTAATGTCCGCCGCCATGGCCAACGGAGGCGGCGCCGACGACGTCGAACCGGGCCTGGCGCTGCTGGCCGAACTGGTCGAAAAGGGCATCTTCGACCTCGGCGATTCCACCGCCCTGCTGGCACTCCCCGACGACGCCGGCAGCGACGCCACCCCGATCAACGCGCTCTACAGTTTCGACCTGCCCCTGGCCCGACACAGCGGATCCCAGACCGGCACCACGGTCGTCGGCACGATTCCCAGCGACGGGGTGGTCGCCGGGTTCTACCCGCAGGCGATTCCCAAGGGCGCGCCCAACACGGCCGCGGCCCGGTTCTGGATGGAGTACCTGCAGTCCGACGAGGCCGCGGCGTTGTTCCTCGACAACGGCGCGATCCCCACCCGGGCGGGAGCGATCCGTGAAGCGGGACCCGACGAACTCCGAGCCGCGCTGCCGCCGCCGTCGGAGACCAACGCGCTGATCCCGTCTCCGGACCAGATCGTCGCCGCCCAGGAGGTCGTCGACGACAAGTGGGCGGACTACCTTCCAGTGGAGCAGTGAGTCGAACCGATCCTCTGGTTCCACCGGAGACACGACGAGGAGTGACATGATCCACCATCGACCGGTGCCGCCGGATGAAGCCCTGGAGCGGCTCCTGTTGGGCAATCGGCGCTTCGCGGCCGGGAACCCGACCATCGCGCCGGTCACCTCCGAGCGGCGGGCCGAGCTCGTCGAGAACGGCCAACACCCGTACGCGACGGTGCTGGGTTGCGTCGACTCGCGTGCCCCCCTCGAGGTGGTCTTCGACGTGACCGTCGGTGACATCCTGACCGTGCGGACCGCGGGCCAGGCGCTGTCGGGGTCCGCGCTGGGCAGCGTCGAGTTCGGACCGGTCGCGCTCGGCACCGAACTGGTCGCCGTGGTCGGCCACTCCCACTGCGGTGCGGTCGCCGCGGCGATCGGGCCCGAGGAACCCGGGGGTGCCCTGGGCGCCCTGGTCGACGAGGTCACCCACCGCCTCACCGGTACCGAACGCCACGACCACCAGCTCGCGGTCGAAGCGAACCTCGCCGCCACCGTGGACGAGCTGCGCCGGCTCGACTCGATGGTGTTGCCCGACGGGCGTCGTCCCGTGATCGTGGGCCTGCTCGACGATCTCGCCTCCGGGCTGGTGTCGGTGACGGACGACGGAGGCCTGGGCATCGACCAGGTGCCCGCCTGAGGACCGCGGGTCGACGATGCGCTACCCGGACCGTGTGGTCGCAGCCGGCGCCTGGCTGCTGGAACGTGGGCACCGCACCGCGCTTGCGCTCACCGGCGGTCGCTGGCCGAAGAAGCTGCTGGGCATGCAGCCGGTGGAGCTGCACACCACCGGTCGAGTCTCGGGACAGCGCCGCTCCACGATGCTCACCGCGCCGATCTGTGAGGCCGACCGGGTGGTCGTGGTCGCCTCCAAGGGCGGTCACAGCGACCACCCGGACTGGTACAAGAACCTCACCGCCCACCCCGAGGTGGAACTCACCGTCGGCGACGTGACCCGGCCGATGACCGCCCGGACCGCGACCGCGGAGGAAAAGGCCGAGCTGTGGCCCCGCATCACCGCCGCCTACCGGGGATATGAGGGCTACCAGCGCAACACCGACCGCGACATTCCGGTGGTGATCCTCCGCAACCGCTGATCCGGGCGGGGCCCCGCCATCGAGGCGGCCGGAGGCACCATCATGGAAGCACCCACCGAAGGGAGCCGGCCATGACCGATCGCGACCCCCGACCCGGTGACACCGCCGCCGGGGACTCCGGAGCGCCCGACGTCGTCGACGTCGAGGGCCGGACCAGACAGCGGACCGTCACGCTGGTGGTCATCGCCGTGGTGCTGCTCGCCATCGTGGGGGCCGCGCTGGTGCTGGGCAGCGACGACGACGGACCCGCAGACGTACCGGTCCCCACGACCGCCGTGGAGCCCCCGGGCGTCACCGGCGAACCCGACCCGGGGTCACCACCGAGCACTCCACAGCCCGCGGCTCCCGACGAGCTGCCGATCCCGTCGGACGAGGCACGCGCGCAGTGCTCCGGCGGCGCGCCCCCACCACAACCGCTGACGGAGACAGCTCCGGGCGACACCGGTCCGCTCGTGGACTTCGCGCCCTCCCAGGCGATCGTGTGCATCCACCTCTCGGGCCAACTCACCGACATCCGCGCGCTCTCCGAGGACGCGGACCTCACACGGATCACCGAGGCGGTCCAGGGACTGGAACCGGTACCCGAGCACATCGCCTGCACGCTGGAGGCCGGCCCAGACGTGGAGCTGGTCCTGCTCGCCGAGGGACACCGAGCGCGTATCTGGCTGCAACTGTACGGGTGTGGCCTGGCCCATGACGGCGACGGCCGGATCAGGATGGGCGCCAAGTCCCTGGGATGGCTGACCGGCGACTGATCGGCCGTTCCCCCGGCACCGGTGGGATCGCCGAGGTAGGCTGAGGGTCCCGTCGTCGGAGCTCCCGCGAGGCACGCCCATGTCGACCCGATCACGATTCGTCGCCCTCGCCGGAGTGCTCGCCGCGACCCTGGTGTTGGCGGGCTGCGGCGCGGCCACCGTGGAGGTGACCGCCAGGACCGACCCCGCGGACACCACCGCCACATCCGCACCGGCGGCCGCCGACGGCGGAGCCTCGGATGCGGATGCGTTCTGCGCGGCCGCTGCGGACCTGGCGAACGCCCCGCTGGCGAGCCTCCGAGGACTCGACCTGACCGGATCGGAGGGATCCGGCCCGGACCTGGACGCCATCGAACCCGAGCGCCTGCAGGACGAGCTGGCCGGGACGATGGACGCGCTCGACGCGGCCCTCGCCGACATGGCGCGCACCGCCCCGCCGGAGATCGCCGACGACATGGCACTGGTGGCCTCCGAGACCACTGCTTGGTTCGGCGCGCTCGGCGACGCTTCGGGACTCGGCGAGGCGATCACGACGTTGGAGAACCTCGACACCGACGCGCAGGCCCTGGCCGAAGCCACCCAACGGGTGACGGCCTACACCCTGGAACACTGCGGTTTCGAGGTGACCGGCACCGCCCGGAACTGATCCGGCCCCGACCTGGCACAGGTGTCGGGCCGCTAGACGCCCGCGCGGCGCTCCACGGCGGCCACCAGCGTGGCGGCCACCTCCTCGGCGAGGTCCTGTCCGGTCGCTTCGACCAGCACCCGGGCGAGGGGTTCGGTGCCCGACATGCGCACCAGCACCCGTCCCCGGTCACCTAGGCGCTCCTCGGCGGCGGCGATGTCGCCGGCCAGGGCCGCCACCAGGTCGTCGGATCGGGCCGCGAGGCGCACGTTACGCAGCACCTGGGGCAGCGGATCGACCACCGAGGCCAGCTCTGAAAGGGGCCGTCCGGTGCGAACCAGCAGATCCAACAGCAGCACTCCGGCCAGCAGCCCGTCGCCGGTGGTGGCCAGGTCGCGAAAGATCAGGTGCCCCGACTGCTCGCCGCCCAGAGACAGGTCGTGTTCCTCCAGGGCCGCCAGCACCGCGCGGTCCCCCACCGGGCACTGCACCACCGCGATGCCCCGTTCGGCGAGGGCCCGGTGCAGGCCCAGGTTGCTCATCACCGTGGCCACGATGGCCGAACCCGCGAGGCGTCCCTGGTCGGCCAGGTCGATCGCGAACATGGCCAGCAGGGCGTCGCCGTCGACGACCGCCCCGGTCTCGTCCACCGCGACGATCCGGTCGGCGTCGCCGTCGAGGGCGATGCCCACCGGGGCCCCGGTGGCGACCACCGCGGCGGCCAGGTCGCCCGGATGGGTCGAGCCGCAGCCGTCGTTGATGTTGCATCCGTCCGGGTCGGCGTGGCGCAGGGTCACCGTGGCGCCCAGGCCGCGCAACACGTCGGCGATCACGGTGGAGGCTGCACCGTTGGCGGCGTCGGCGACGACCTGCAGACCACCGAGGCGCCGGCCTCCGATCAGGTCGTCGGTCAGGTGGGCCACGTACGCGTCACGGCCGTCCCGGTCCTCGCGCAGCGTGCCGATCGCCGCGCCGGTGACCGGTTCGACCGGGGCGTCCCCGACCCGCCGGTCCAGCGCGTCGGCGAGCCGCTTCTCGATCGTCTCCTGGGTCGCGTCGGTGAGCTTGCGGCCCCCGGCGGCAAAGAACTTGACGCCGTTGTCGCCGAAGGGATTGTGTGACGCCGAGATCACCGCGCCGGGTCGGTCGTGGGTCTGGGCCCAATGGGCCACCGCCGGGGTGGGCACCACACCCAGGTCCACCACGTCGACCCCTTCGGCGGCCATTCCCGCGGCGAGCGCGCCGGTCAACATGGGGCCCGACACGCGGGTGTCGCGGCCGACCGCGCACACCTCGGCGTCGAAGGTGCGGGCCGCGGCCCGGCCGAGCGCGGTGACGAACTCGGGGGTCAGATCGACGTTGGCCCGGCCGCGCACCCCGTCGGTGCCGAACCGAAGACTCACAGGAACCTCCGCTCTGGCGGGCGGCGCCGGGACGGTCCGCCGAACCTCAGCGCTTCGAGTACTGCGGAGCCTTCCGGGCCTTCTTCAGGCCGTACTTCTTGGATTCCTTCTCCCGCGCGTCGCGGGTCAGGAAGCCGGCGCTCTTGAGGGTGGGCCGCAGCTCGTCGTCGAGCTCGACCAGGCCCCGGGCGATGCCGAGGCGCAGCGCACCGGCCTGACCCGTGGGGCCCCCGCCGGTGATGGTCGCCTCGATGTCGTACGCCTCGTTGCGCTCGGTCACCCGCAGCGGTTCGGTGAGGATCATGCGGTGGGTCTCGGAGGGGAAGAAGTCTTCGACCTCGCGACCGTTCACCTTGATGGTGCCCGTGCCGGGGCGGAACCGGACCCGGGCGATGGCGCGCTTGCGGCGGCCGGTGGACTGGACGAGGGGGTGAGGCACGGTGTCGAACTCCTATCGCGTGGTCGCGTCGGCGCGGGCACGACGGTCCAGTTCGAGCGGCTGGGGCTGCTGCGCGGCGTGGGGATGGGTTGGCCCGGCGTAGATCTTGAGCTTGTCGAGTTGCGCGCGGCCGAGACGGTTCTTGGGGATCATGCCCCGGATCGTCTGGCGAAGCGCCTCGGCGGGTTTGCGGGCCAGGCGCTCGGCGTAGGTCTCGGTGCGGATCCCACCGGGGAACCCGGTGTAGCGGTGGACCAGCTTGGAGCCGGCCTTGTCTGCGGTCAGCACCACCTTGTCGGCGTTGACGATGATGACGTGGTCACCGGTGTCGATGTGCGGCGCGTAGGTGGGCTTGTGCTTGCCCCGCAGGACGTTGGCGACCTCGGTGGCCAGGCGGCCCAGGATCATGCCCTCGGCGTCGACGACGTACCAGGATCGTTCGATCTCGTTGGCCTTGGGGCTGTAGGTGGGCACGTTCGTGAAATCCTCGGGACGAAGTGGGGATCGGCCGCACCGCCGGTCGTGGGGGAAATCCACCGGTGGGCGACGTTCAAGACTACGGGCTTCCCACCGCGGGTGGCAAATGGCCGGACGGGGGCGCGCATCGCTGCAAATGCGCCAGGATCCCGAGCGCGTGGCGCCGACGGCGGGGTTAGGCTCCGGTGACGTCGACCGTCGCGACGAGTGCCGCGGCGACACCGAGCCGAGCACAAGGGGACGACCACATGGCCGAGAAACGACCGCTGACCAACGTCACCGGGGCGCCGGTACCCGACAACCAGAATTCCGAGACCGCTGGGCCCCGGGGGCCGATGCTGCTCCAGGACGTGTGGTTTCTGGAGAAGCTGGCCCACTTCGACCGTGAGGTGATCCCCGAACGCCGCATGCACGCCAAGGGCTCGGGAGCGTTCGGCACCTTCACGGTCACCAACGACATCACCCGCTACACGAGCGCGGCGTTGTTCTCGGAGGTGGGCAAGTCCACGGATCTGTTCGCCCGCTTCTCCACCGTCGCCGGCGAACGCGGCGCTGCGGACGCCGAACGGGACATCCGGGGGTTCGCGCTCAAGTTCTACACCGAGCAGGGCAACTGGGACCTGGTGGGCAACAACACGCCGGTGTTCTTCTTCCGGGATCCGCTGCAGTTCCCGGATCTGAACCACGCCGTCAAGCGCGACCCGCGGACGAACCTGCGCAGCCCCACCAACAACTGGGATTTCTGGACCCTGCTGCCCGAGTCACTCCACCAGGTCACGATCGTGATGTCGGACCGGGGCATCCCCAAGGGCTACCGCAACATGCACGGGTTCGGGTCCCACACCTTCAGCATGATCAATGCCGACGGGGTCCGGCACTGGGTGAAGTTCCACCACGTGTGCCAGCAGCCCATCGAGAACCTCACCGACGCCGAGGCCGCCGCGGTGGTCGCCCACGACCGGGAGAGTTCCCAGCGGGACCTGTACGAGGCGATCGAGCGGGGCGAGTTCCCCCGGTGGAAGCTGTGCATCCAGGTGATGCCCGAGGCCGACGCCCAGCACTACCGGTTCCATCCCTTCGATCTGACCAAGGTCTGGTCCAAGAAGGACTACCCGCTCATCGAGGTCGGCGAGTGGGAGCTGAACCGTAATCCCGACAACTACTTCGCGGATGTGGAGCAGGCCGCGTTCTCGCCGGCACACATCGTGCCCGGCATCGGGTTCTCACCCGACAAGATGCTCCAGGGCCGACTGTTCTCCTACGGCGACGCGCAGCGCTACCGCCTGGGCGTGAACCACCACGCCATCCCGGTGAACACGCCGAGGTGCCCGGTCAACAGCTTCCACCGCGACGGGATGATGCGCACCGACGGCAACCACGGCTCCACGTTGCATTATGAGCCGAACAGCTTCGGAGCGTGGGCCGAGCAGCCCGCCTACGCCGAGCCGCCCCTGGCGTTGGGCGACACCGTTGCGGACCGGTGGGACTTCCGTGCGGACGACACCGATTACTTCACCCAGCCCGGCGACCTGTACCGGCTCATGGACCCCGACGCGCAGCAGCGCCTGTTCGACAACACCGCCCGCAATCTCATCGGGGTGCCCGACGAGATCAAGCAACGCCACGTCGACCACTGCACCAAGGCCGACCCGGCTTACGGTGCGGGCGTGGACGAGGCGATCGGCCGGATCGACTGACGCTCACCTCTCGTGGCCGGTGGAGTCGACCGGCGGCGACGGGTCACAAGGTGCCGTAGACGCGAACCAGGAAGTAGTACAGGTCCGCTCGGCTGTAACAGGTCGGGCGTTGCCAGGCGGGTCGCGGCGCGCAGTTGGCGTCCATGTCGGCCCGGAACATCGCGTCGAGCCGTGACCGGGATCCTTCCGGGTCGGGGACGAGTCCGCCCGCTTTGAACCGTCGATAGTTGCGGTAACCGAAGTCGTGATGCCAGCAAGCGTTCGTGAAGTCGTAGGTGGCGCCGGTGTCGTTCATGTGGTCGGGGAGGAACCAGTTCGAGCAGCCGTCGCTGGTGAAGTCGAGTTGGCCGTTGCGGGATCGGAACGACGGGTTGGAGGCCATCGCCGCGAACTGGTCGGCGTTCTTGGCGAGCAGGCTGTCGACGGTGGCCTTCTGCTGGGGCAGGCTCTGCAGGCACCCGGTGGCCACCAGCGCGACGACCACCAGCAGTGCGCCCAACGCCGAGCCTCGGCGCCGGTGGACGGTCTTCATGGTCACACGGGTCGAGTGCCCCGGATCTGCCGTGTCCAAACCACCGCCTCCCCGCTGCCCTCCGGGTCTCCCCGAGGCCCGGGCGTTTGTTCGTGCCACGACGCTACGGAGCCGCCCGCGGGCTGTCAAGGGGTCCGTTTGTTATCGTCCACCCATGTCGCGCCGGATCCTGTCGTGCATCGCCGTCGGTGCCATGATCCTGGCCGGGTGCGGGTCGAACACGACGAGCACCGCGGATCAGCCCAGGACCACCACGGCGACCGACGATGTCGGCGACCTGCCGGCCATCGACCCGACCGTCATGCCTGAACTGACCTCCGACTTCGTCAGGGCGGCGGTGGTCGATGAGTCCCACGTCCTGGTCCTGGACTTCACGGACACGATGGTGAAGGCTGCCGCACTCGCCGACCGCAACGGCGACCTGCACCACGTGGAGGGACCGATCCCCCGAATGGGCAAAGCCTCCGTCGTGGGAACCAGTAGCGGGTTCGTGATCGTTGGGATCCGCTGCCCGGACTCCAAACCGTTCACCACGAAATTCGCCGAAGACGAACAACTCTGCTCGCCCGATTCCGACGGTGAACGCATGGTCGAAGCGCAGGTGATCGCCGTCGCGCTCGACACGACCGGCAAGGCCGAATGGACCGCGACTGGGCCCTGGATCAACCCGGCCCGGTTCGGTGGAGCGACACCGACCGCCGATGGGGCACTCACATGGATCGACGGCCGGTACTACACCGTTCGCGGCGGCCGCTTCGAACCAGTGGTTCCGCCGCCGGGAGACCACGACCTGTTCGTGCCGTGTGTCCTCCGAGACGGGCAATTGGTTGCATTCGTGGGCACCCTCAACTCCCAACAGGACGATGCGCTCGGCGGCCAGCGCCGGCTGATGGTGCGCACTGATGGCGGTTGGTCGGCGCACGGCCCGGCACGAGAAGTTCCCGAAGGCGACCTGGTGGGGGGATCCTGCACTGTGGGCGGACTCGTCTCGAAAACCGAAGTTTTCACCGGCGGCCCGGCGGTCGACGCCAACCGCGCCGACGTCAGTCTCGAGTCGATCGCGGGCATCACCGCCGATGGACGGTTGCTCATGGACCACAATCCGCGCCGTCTGGTCGACCCGGCCTCGGGAGACCTGGTCGAAACCTTTGCGGACTCGAAGGGGGTCGCGCTGTCGTGGGATGGTCGAACGATCGCCCAGATCACCGAAAGCGGCATACAATCCAGGACGGCACAATAGGGCGACTTCAGTCGGTCATCACCGTGCAGCGTCTCTCACGCAGCTTTTCATTGCAGACTGGTCACACAACCGGTACCGTCCTCCCATGGTCCGCCGAGTCGTTTCGTTGATCGTCGTCGGCGCGATGCTCCTGGCCGGGTGTGGTTCGAACACGACGGCCACTGCCGACCAGCCGGGCAAGACGACGAATCCGCTCGACGACCTCCCGCCCATCGACCCGACCGTCATGACGGTTCACCTTGGAGCCGGTGACGGGCTGCAGACGCCCACTCCTTGGCAAAGGCCGAGGGGCCCCCTCTGAACCGGCTATCGCAAGCGAGCGACGTCAGCCGGGTGGCGCGTAGCCGACCTCGGCCAGGTACAGGCCTTCGGCCGGGGCGAGCCGACCCGCGGCGGCACGGTCCCCTGACGCGATGACAGCGACGAGATCCCCCGCACGGCGGCGACCCAGGCCGACCTCGACCATGGTGCCCACGACCGCACGCACCATCTGGTGACAGAACGACGACGCGGTGATCGTGAACACCAACTCGCCGGATTCACCGACCGACCAGTCGGCGCTGATCACCCGACGAGTCAGCGGTGCCGGGGTGCCGTCGGCGCGGGTCGCGGCCCGGCAGAACGCCGAGAAGTCATGCTCCCCGATGAACGGGTCACACGCCAGGCGCAGCAACGCCAGGTCGAGCGGCGCCGCGACATGCCAGGCCCGCCCGGCACGGAACGGATCGGGCTCCGGGCGGTTCCACACCACATAACGGTAGGAGCGTGTCACCGCCGAGAACCGAGCGTCGAATGAATCGGGAACCACCAAGGGATCACGGACCGCCACCTCGGGCCCCACGATCCGGTTCACCCGGCGGGCGAGCTCGCCGACATCGGTGCCCTCGGGCACGTCGAAGCTCACGACCTGGCCGAGTGCATGCACGCCCTTGTCGGTCCGACCCGCACAGGTCAGCGCGACCGGCGCGTCCAGGCGCAACAGCCGCCGGATCGCCTCGGCCAACTCGCCGCCGACCGTGCGCACCCCGGCGTTCGCGGCAAAACCGTGGAATCCGCTGCCGTCGTAGGCGACGGTGAAGCGGATCCTCATGTCCGACTCACCTGGTCCGTGGCACGGACCGCATCACTCAGACCAGTTCGATGCGCGCCATCGGCGCGTTGTCGCCATGACGCGGACCCAGCTTGAGGATCCGGGTGTAGCCACCGTGACGGTCCGCATACCGGGGGCCGACGTCCTCGAAGAGCTTCGCGGTGACTTCGGCGTCACCAAGGTACGACAGGACCTGCCGGTGGTTGTGCAGCCCGCCTTTGCGGGCCTTGGTGATCAACTTCTCCGCGACCGGACGCATCGCCTTGGCCTTGGCCTCGGTGGTGACGATGCCCTCGGCAGCGACCAGGGACGCCACCAGGTTGGCCATCATCAGACGCTGATGTTGGGAGCTGCCGCCGAAGCGGCGGCCTTTCTTGGGTGCACCAGGCATGGGGTCAGACCCTTCCGCTCGGACGGAGCGACAGGCCCCGCTCGTCCAGTTTGGCTTTGACCTCGTCCAGCGACTTCTGACCGAAGTTCGTCAGCGCCAGCAGGTCGTCCTCGGACTTGGACAGCAGGTCCCCGATCGTGTTGATCATGCCCCGCTTGAGACAGTTCCGCGGCCGCTCGGACAGATCCAGATCCTCGATGAGCAGCTCCAGATCCGGCGAGACCAGCGCGGGGCTCGGCGAATCGGCCAGCTCGAGGCCCTCGGGCTCGTCGGCCATGTTGGCCACCAGCTCGGCCAGGTTCCGCAGCGTCGCCCCGGCCGAGGCCAACGCGTCACGCGGTGAGATCGATCCGTCGGTCTCCACGTCGAGGATCAGCCGGTCGTATTCGGTGGACTGCTCCACCTGGGTGGGCTCCACCAGGAACGTCACCCGACGCACCGGCGAGTACACCGCGTCGATCGGGATCACCCCGATGGTCTCGTTGGTGTTGGAGTGCTCCGCCGACACGTACCCACAGCCCCGCTCCACGGTCAGGTCGATGGCGAGCCGGCCCTTGTCGTTGACGGTGGCCAGATGCAGATCGGGGTTGAGCACCTCCACATCAGCGGTGACCTGGATGTCGCCGGCGGTGACCTCCGCCGGGCCCCGCACGTCGAGACGCACGGTCACGGGCTCGTCGGCGACGCTGGAGAGCACCACGTCCTTGAGGTTCAGGATGATGTCGGTGACGTCCTCGACCACGCCCGGAACGGTCGTGAACTCGTGCAGGGCCTCGTCGAAGCGCACCTCGGTGACCGCCGCGCCGGGAATGGACGACAGCAGCGTCCGGCGCAGCGAGTTTCCGATCGTGTGGCCGAAGCCCGGCTCGAGCGGGCTGATCGAGAATCGCTGACGATTGTTCTCTACTTCACCGATCGGCTCGATCGTCGGGCGTTGAATGACCAGCATGCGTTGCTCCAGGGAAGCGTCGATTCGAATGAGGATGGCGATGTGGGGACGGGAGCCGTGGACAGCTCCCGTGGAGGACTACTTGGAGTAGAGCTCGACGATGAGGTGCTCACGCACCTGCACGTCGATCTGCTCGCGGGTGGGCACGTCGGAGACGACCACCTCGAAGCCGTCGTCGGCGGTCTCGAGCCACGCCGGGGTGATCCGGTCCAGCGTGTCCATGTTGTGGCGGATCACGATCAGGTCCCGCTTGTTGGACCGCACCGAGATGCGGTCGCCCTTGCGCGCCCGGTAGGACGGGATGTCCAGGCGGGACCCGTTGACGTCGATCAGACCGTGGTTCACGAACTGCCGCGCCTGGGGACGGGTCGCGGCCCACCCGGCACGGAACACGATGTTGTCGAGCCGCAACTCCAACATGGCCAGCAGGTTCTCACCGGTCACGCCCTTGGCCCGGTTCGCCTCCTCGTAGAGGTTCGCGAACTGCCGCTCGAGCACGCCGTAGATGTACTTGGCCTTCTGCTTCTCCTGAAGCTGGATCTGGTATTCGCTGGGCTGGCGGCGACGGGCCCGCCCGTGGTCGCCTGGCGGGTAGGGGCGACGTTCCAGCGCCCGGTCGCCCTTGTCGTTCTCGAAGACGTTGATGTTGAGCCGACGGGAGATCTTGACCTTCGGTCCGGTGTATCGAGCCATGAGCGGTACCTCTGTCAGACCCGGCGCCGCTTGGGAGGGCGGCAGCCGTTGTGGGGAATCGGGGTCACGTCCTTGATGCCGGTCACCTCGATGCCGGTGTTCTGCAACGACCGGATCGCGGTCTCACGCCCCGAGCCGGGGCCCTTGACGAGCACGTCGACCTTGCGCACCCCGTGCTCCATGGCGCGCCGGGCGCATTGCTCCGCGGCGGTCTGGGCGGCGAAGGGCGTGGACTTGCGGGAACCCTTGAAACCGGAACTGCCCGCCGAGGACCACGCCAGCACGTTGCCCTGCTGGTCGGTGATGCACACGATCGTGTTGTTGAACGAGCTCTTGATGTGCGCGATCCCGTAGGAGACGTTCTTGCGTTCACGCTTGCGGGGACGCCGGGAGGCGTTGGAGGAGTTCGCCATCACTTGACCGCCTTCTTCTTGCCGGCAATGGTCTTCTTGGGACCTTTCCGGGTACGGGCATTGGTGTGGGTGCGCTGGCCGCGGACCGGAAGTCCCTTGCGGTGGCGCAGACCCTGATAGGAGCCGATCTCCATCTTGCGCTTGATGTCCTGCTGGGTGTCGCGCTTGAGGTCACCTTCGACCTTGAGGTTGGCGTCGACGAACGCGCGGATCCGGTTGATCTCGTCGTCGGTGAGATCCCGGACGCGGGTGGATTCGTCGATGCCCACACCGGCGCACACCTCGGCGGCCAGGGAGGGGCCGATACCGTAGATGTAGGTGAGGGCGACGACGAGTCGCTTCTCTCGGGGAATGTCGACGCCGGCTATACGTGCCATGGGCTCTCAGTACCTCGTGGTCGGGACGGACACGTGCTCAGCCCTGCCGCTGCTTGTGTCGCGGGTTGTCACAGATCACGCGGACACGGCCGTGCCGGCGGATCAACTTGCAGTTGTCACACATCTTGGTGACGCTGGGACGGACCTTCATGTCGGATTGACCTTGTTCGTCGGGCTCGGAGGGGCCGCGTGCAGGCAGCCGGTCACTTGTAGCGGTAGGTGATGCGACCCCGGGAGAGGTCGTAGGGGGTGAGTTCCACCTGGACCCGGTCCCCGGGAAGGATGCGGATGTAGTTCATGCGCATCTTCCCGGAAATGTGGGCGAGAACCTCGTGACCGTTCTCGAATTCCACCCGGAACATGGCATTCGGGAGGGATTCGACAACGGTTCCTTCGAGAAGAATGGCGTTCTCTTTGGGCTTTGGCAGCGGGAACTCCAGGTCGAATGCGGACAGGCGGCACGGGACCGGGCGCCGACGCGAAGGCGGCGGCGCGCGACGGGCCGACTCTGCACGTTAGCGCGTGATCAGCTCACATCCAATTTGGACCGTCGTCACGACGGCCCTCGGCGCGACGCACGCCGCGACCGGCCACGCCGGGAGCAGCCGGAGCACCGCTGGCGAAGCGCCGGCGCGGGGCTGGGTTGTGGACGGGCCGCGGTCCCGGTCGTCGGGGTGCGGCGCCGGCCCCACGATAGCGCACCGGAAGCACTCCCCGACGGACACCGCACCGGATGCTCCGCGTCGTTGGCGATCGAGCGCGTCGGTCGCTCCGGTTTGCTAGGTTGCGCCGCGGCGGTGGCACGACCGTCGTCGACACCGCGAGGGGGAGGGACATGACCAGCACCGACCGAGGCGACGGCCGCCGGTGCCGCACCCCCGAACCGGGACCGTCCGCGCCTTTCAGCGGTCCACCATTCGCCGCGCGGCACCGCCGCGGCACCACGGCGCGGCGCGGCGGCGCTGTTTCCCCCACGGCCCGCCGCGCCGGCACCAACGTGACGGGTCAGGTCGACGACGCTTGCGCTTCCAGAGCCAGCAACGTCGCCTTGGCCTCGAGGCCACCCAGGTAGCCGCCCAGGCCGCCGTCGGCGCGGACCACCCGGTGACAGGGCACCACGATGGGCAGCGGATTGGTCGCGCACGCCGAGCCCACCGCGCGGGCGGCGCCCGGTCGACCCACGAGCGCGGCCACCTCGGCATAGGAACGTGTCTCGCCGAAGTCGATCTGACCCAGGGCCCGGCGGACCTGATCGACGAATCCCGTCGACGATGACCGGTCCAGGGGTATCTCGAAGTGACGCCGACGGCGTGTGAAGTACTCGTCCAGTTGGGTCGCCGCTCGGTCCAGCGCGCCCGACGCGTCGACCAGGCGCGGACCGTACCGACGCCGGAGTTCGCCGAGGACCGCATCGAAGTCCTCGGCGGCGAAGGCCACCCGCACCAGTCCCCGGTCGGTGGCCGCCAGCAGCAGAGGACCCACCGGCGTGTTCACCACCCGGTGGCCGGCCTCGGCGATCGGGCCGGCGCCGTCGGCGCCGGGGACGGGCCTGATCGGTGCAACGGTGGCCATCGCATCAGCGTAGACGCCCCGCCGGCACCTCCGCGGGTGCGGGCCAGGAGCTTTCAGGGCGCCGTGAGCACGACCGGGCCGTCGTCGGTGATCGCGACGGTGTGCTCGACGTGCACCGCGCGGGACCCGTCGACGGTCACCGCGGTCCAGCCGTCGTCGAGGATCTCGGTGGCCCCCGACCCGGCGCAGATCATCGGCTCCAGGGCCAGCACGTTTCCCGCTCGCAACTTTGGTCCGGTCCCGGCGCGGGCGGCATTGGGCACCGCCGGCGACTCGTGCATGGCCCGGCCGATGCCGTGGCCGGTGAACCCCTCGGCCAGCTCACAGCCCGCCTCGTCGACGATGGCGGCCACCGCCGCCCCGTAGTCGCCGAGACGCCCACCGGGAACCATCGTGGCGATGCCCGTGACCAGGGCACGTTCGGCGGTCTCGATCAGGTGCCGGGTGGCGGCGTCGACGGTGCCCACGCCCACCGTGAACGCCGCGTCGCCGTGCCAGCCGTCCACCACCGCACCGCAGTCGACCGAGATCACGTCACCGTCGGCGAGCACCCGGTCCCCGGGGATGCCGTGGACCACGACCTCGTTGACCGACGCGCAGATCACCGCGGGGTAGCCGTGGTAGCCCAGAAAGTTCGATCGTGCACCGTGGCGGCGCAGCACCTCCCGGCCGATTTCGTCGAGCTCGGCGGTGCGCACCCCGGGCGCGACGGCGGCCCGGATCTCGGCGTGCATTTCGGCGACCACCCGACCCGCCTGGCGCATCGCGGCGATCTGGTCGGCGGACTTGCGGCCGATCCCCATGCCCGCCGATCAGGCGCGGCCGGTGCGGGCCTCGATCACCGCGATGATGCGCTCGGCCACCTCGTCGGTGGTGCCCAGCCCGTCGACGACCTCTAGCAGCCCGCGCTCGGCGTACCACTCGGTCAGCGGCGCGGTCTCCAGCTCATAGAGGTCGAGGCGGCGTTGGATCGCCTCGGGGGTGTCATCCGCGCGTTGGACCACGTCGCCGCCACACTCGTCGCAGATCCACAGTTCCTTGGGCGGATTCTCGGTGGAGTAGTTCGCGCCGCAGTCCACGCACACCCGACGACTGGCGAGCCGCTCCAGCACCACGGGCACCGGCACGTCCAGGTCGATCACCACGTCGAGGCCGCCCACGTCGGCCACGATCCGCTCCAGCGCCTCGGCCTGGGCCACGGTCCGGGGAAAACCGTCCAGGATGAAGCCCCGACGGGTCAGGTCCGGATCGCTGAGTTGTTCGTCGACCACGTCGACGATGATCTCGTCGGGCAACAGCTCGCCCCGGTCCATGTACTCCTTGGCCCGCAGACCCACCTTGGTGCCCGCCTTGACCGCGGCGCGCAGCATGTCGCCGGTGGAGATGTGGGGCACGACGTAGTGCCGCGACATGCGGACGCACTGGGTTCCCTTGCCGGCACCCTGGCGACCCAGCATCACCAGGCGGACGCCGGTGGTCATTGCAGCCCCCGCTGGGCGGCGCGCTTCACGAGCGGATGAATCCTTCGTAGTTGCGCAGCATCAACTGGGAGTCGACCTGCTTGACCGTGTCGAGCGCGACCTGCACCAGGATCAGCACCGAGATTCCGAAGAAGGCCAAGGACTGGCCGCCACCGCCGGGCAGGTACTTGGACAGGAAGTACGCCGGGATCAGCGCGATCACCATGGTGAACAACGCGCCGGGAAGGGTGATGCGGTTCAGTACCTTCGACAGGTACTTCTCGGTCTGAGGCCCGGGACGGATCCCGGGGATGAACCCACCCTGTTTGCGGATGTTGTCCGCCTGGCGGGGCGCGTTGAACTGGATCGAGTTGTAGAAGTAGCTGAACAGCACGATCAGCAGGCCGAAGATCACCAGGTACACCGGCGAGGTCGGCGACACCAGATGGTTGTTGATGAAGTTGGTGACGTGGTAGGCCCAGTTCTCCACCGGTACCCCGTCGGCGTCGGTCTTGGTGGGCAGCATCCCGGCCGCCAGGAGCGGCAGGTACAGCAACGCCGAGGCGAAGATGATCGCGATGATGCCCGACGCGTTGGTCTTCAACGGGATGTAGGTGCTCTGGCCGCCGTACATCCGGCGGCCCACCACCCGTTTGGCGAACTGCACCGGTATTCGGCGTTGGCCCTGTTCGAAGTAGACGATCGCCACCATCATCACCAGGAACACGGCGATCACCGCCGCCATGATGAACCAGCCCTTCTCGGCCTTGACGGTGCCGAAGTCGACCGGCACCCGGCTGGCCACTGCGACGAAGATGATCAACGACATGCCGTTGCCCACGCCGCGCTGGGTGATCGACTCACCCATCCACATCAACAGGGTGGCACCCGCGGTCAGGGCCACCGCGCACAGTGCGATCCGACCCGGGGTGAAGTTGCCCGGCCCGAACATGTCGACGCCCTGCACCCCCGAGGCGAAGAACCCGCCGCCGCCGCTGTGGAGCATGTAGGTCAGCGACACCGACTGCACCACACAGATGGCCACGGTCACGTACCGGGTCCACTGCACGATCTTGCGTTGACCGACCGCGCCCTGGTTCTGCCACTCCTCGAGCTTGGGCACCGCGACGGTGAGCACCTGGATCACGATCGACGCGGTGATGTAGGGCATGATCCCGAGGGCAAACACCGAGAACTGGGTGATCGTGCCGCCCGAGAAGAGCTGCATGAACTGCAACAGCCCACCGGTGTCGGAGGAGTTCTTGAGCTCCTGGAGCTGGCTGATGTCGATCCCCGGCACCGGGATCTGCGAACCGATCCGGTAGATCACGATCACCATCAGCGTGAACAGGATCTTGTTCCGCAGTTCGGTGATCTTGTAGAGGTTCTGAAGCGTCGACACCAAGGCTCCTGGCAGGCGGGCGCCGCGTCAGCGATTCGTCAGGGCATTGCCCTGCGCGGGCGGCCGACCCGAGAACGGCAGCGGAAGACGTTCCACACTACCGCCCGCCTCGACGATGGCCGATTCCGCGGACGCCGAGAACGCGTGTGCCTTCACCTGGATCGCGCGGGTCACCTCGCCACGCCCCAGCACCTTGATCAGCGCCCCCTTGCGGGCGATGCCCTTGGCACGCAGAGCCTCGGGAGAGATCTCATCCAGCCCGGACTCCTCGAGGGTGTCCAGGTTGACGGCCTGGTACTCCACCCGGAACGGGTTGTTGAAGCCGCGCAACTTGGGAACCCGCATGTGCAGGGGCATCTGGCCACCTTCGAAACCTGCGGGGATCGTGTCGCGGGCCTTCTGACCCTTGGTGCCCCGGCCGGCGGTCTTGCCGCCCTTGCCGGCGATGCCGCGCGCGACCCGCTTGCGGCGGCGCTTGGCACCCTCGGCGGGTTCCAGATCGTGGATCTTCATGCTCAGTTCGCCTCTTCGACGTCGACGAGGTGGGGGACGCGCGCGATCATGCCGCGGATCTCGGGGCGGTCCGGCAACGTGTTGGTCTTGCCGATGCGACCCAGCCCGAGGGCTCGCAGCGTGCCGCGCTGCTTGGGCTTGGTTCCGATGGCGGAACGGACCTGGGTGACGATCAGATCAGCCATGGTCAGTCGACCTCCTCGAAGGTCACCGGACCACGCTCGGACTCACGGTAGGCCTCGAGCAGACCGCCGGGGACGAACTCCTCGGGCGAAAGGCCCCGCAGACGGGCGACTTCGTCGGGACGCTTCAGGCCCTTGAGCCCGGCGATCGTGGCGCGGGCCACGTTGATCATGTTGGGCGAGCGCAGCGACTTGCAGAGCACGTCCTGGATGCCGGCCTCTTCGAGGATGGCCCGGGCCGCGCCTCCCGCGATCACCCCGGTACCGGGTGCAGCAGGCTTCAACATGACCCGACCGGCGCCCTGGTTTCCGGTGATCTCGTGGGTGATCGTGCCACCCGCGAGGGGAACCGAGAACAGATTCTTCTTCGCTTCCTCTTCGCCCTTGCGGATCGCCAGGGGCACCTCTTTGGCCTTGCCGTAGCCCAGGCCCACCCGGCCGGCGCCGTCGCCGATCACCACCAGCGCGGTGAACGAGAACCGGCGGCCGCCCTTGACGACCTTGGCGACTCGGTTGATGTCGATGACCCGCGAGTCACGCAGCGGGGTTTCGGGGGTCGAGTTCATGGTGTCTCCTCAGAATTCCAGGCCGGCGGCTCGGGCCGCGTCTGCGAGAGCGGCGACCCGCCCGTGGTACCGGTAGCCGCCCCGGTCGAAGGTGACCTGGGTGATGCCCGCCGCCTTGGCGCGTTCGGCGACGGCCGTGCCCACCTGGGTGGCGGCGGCGACGTTGCCGTGGTTGCCCGGCCCACCGAGGTCGGCCTCGATCGTGGACGCCGCGGCCAGCGTGTGGCCGGCGCGGTCGTCGATGATCTGGGCGACGATGTGCCGCTTGGAACGGAACACCGCCAGGCGGGGCCGTTCGGCGGTCCCGGTCACCTTCTTGCGGACCCGGCGGTGGCGGCGGTGGCGGGGGTTGGTGAGTTTGTTCGGCGAGTGACTCATCTTGGATCCTTCGGCTACTTCGCGGCCTTGCCGGCCTTGCGTTGGACGCGCTCGTCCAGGTACCGCACACCCTTGCCCTTGTAGGGCTCGGGCTTGCGGAGGCTGCGGATCTCCGCGGCGACCTGGCCGACGGCCTGCTTGTCGATCCCGGACACCTTGACGCGGTTGGGCGAGGGCACCTCGAAGGTGATGCCTTCGGGGGCGGCGACCTTGACCGGGTGGCTGAAGCCCAGCGCCAGATCCAGGTCGGTGCCGGCCAGCGAGGCCCGGAACCCGACGCCCTGGATGTCGAGTTCCTTGGTGAACCCGTCGGTGACCCCCACGACCATGTTGTTGACCAGACTGCGCACCAGCCCGTGCAGCGAACGGTTGTCGCGGTGGTCGTCGGGCCGCTCCACCACCAGGGTGTCGCCCTCGGCGCGCACGGTGATGTCGCCGGGGATGGTCTGGGTCAGGGTGCCCCGGGGACCGGTGACCTCGATCCGGTCGTCGGTGATCGACACGTCGACACCGCTGGGAACGGGGATTGGGTTTCGTCCGATACGTGACATGGCTAGTGACCTCTCACCAGATGAAGCACAGCACCTCGCCGCCCACGTTGCGCTTGCGCGCTTCGCGGTCGGTCATGAGGCCGAGGTTGGTCGAGACGATGGCGACGCCGAGCCCGCCGAGCACGCGGGGGATCCGCTTGGCCGGCGAGTACACCCGCAGACCCGGCTTGGACACCCGGCGCAGCCCCGAGATGGTGCGCTCGCGGTCGGGCGAGTACTTCATCTCGATGAACAGGGTGCGGTAGGGCTTGCCGTCCTCCTGGGAGACCGAGTAGGCGTCGATGTAGCCCTCGGACTTCAACAGGTTGGCGAGCGCCTCCTTCTGCTTGGAGGAGGGCATGCGGACGTCGTCGTGCTTGGCCACGTTGGCGTTGCGGATCCGGGTCAGCATGTCGGCGATGGGGTCGGTCATGG
>CAYVAS010000005.1:0-72669 GCA_964449375.1 uncultured Iamiaceae bacterium
GTCATCACCCCCGCCCTGATCACGGGCGCCACCGCCGACCGGCTCAAGTTCTCGGCCTACGCGGTGTTCATCGGCATCTGGATGGTGCTGGTGTACGTGCCGATCGCCCACTGGGTGTTCGGCGGCGGCTGGCTCGCCGCCCGCGGTGCGCTCGACTTCGCCGGTGGCGCCGTGGTGCACATGAACGCCGGCGCCGCGGCGCTCGCGCTGGTGCTCGTGTTGGGCAAGCGCAAAGGTTGGCCCAGGGAACGGATGCACCCGCACTCGTTGCCGCTCACGATGCTGGGCACCGGCATCCTGTGGTTCGGCTGGTTCGGCTTCAACGCCGGTTCCGCTTTGGCAGCCGACGGACTCGCCGGCCAGGCGGCGTTGAACACCTTCATCGCCGCTTCGGCGGCCATGCTCGGTTGGCTGGCCGTCGAACGGCTACGCAGCGGCCACGCCACGACTCTGGGCGCCGCGTCGGGCATCGGGGCGGGGCTGGTGGCCATCACCCCCTGCGCCGGGTTCGTGGGAACGATGCCCTCGCTGCTCATCGGGCTGGTCGCCGGCGTGGTCTGTGTGCTGGCGATCGGTTGGAAGAACCGGCTCGGCTACGACGACGCCCTCGACGTGGTCGGCGTGCACCTCGTCGGCGGTCTGGTCGGCACCCTGCTGCTCGGCCTGTTCGCGGACACCGCGGTCAACGCGGCGGGTGCCGACGGGCTGTTGCTGGGCGGCGGCGCCGGACTGCTGGGAGAGCAGGCCCTCGCCGCGCTGGTCACGGTGGGCTTCTCGTTCG
This sequence comes from uncultured Iamiaceae bacterium, assembly GCA_964449375.1. Classification (GTDB taxonomy): domain Bacteria; phylum Actinomycetota; class Acidimicrobiia; order Acidimicrobiales; family Iamiaceae; genus JAFDWI01. Next base: position 782 of record CAYVAS010000005.1, read on the forward strand.
TCGTGTCGCTGCTGATCGCCAAGGGCATCGACCTGGTGATCGGGTTGCGGGTGGACGAGGCCACCGAAGCCGAAGGGCTCGACCTCGTCGTCCACGCCGAGGCCGCCTACAACTTCGGCAATCTCGGCTCGCTCGGTCGTCCCTCGACCCTGCCGTCGACGAACCCCACGACCATCACCGAGGAGGAACTGGTGTGAAGCTCATCACCGCGATCGTCAAACCGTTCAAGGTCGACGACATCAAGGAGGCGCTGGCGGTCACCGGCGTGCACGGCATGACCGTGACCGAGGTTCAGGGTTTCGGACGCCAGGCCGGGCACACCGAGGTGTACCGGGGCGCCGAATACCAGGTCGACTTCATCCCGCCGGTCCGCAGCGCGGGCGTGGTCACCGCAGACCGGGTCGACGCCGTGGTCGACGCGATCACCTTCGCCGGTCGGACCGGCAAGATCGGCGACGGCAAGATCTGGGTGTCTCCCCTGGATCACGTGGTCCGGATCCGCACGGGTGAACGCGGCGAGGACGCCGTGTGAGCACCCGGGGCGGTCCGGGTCCGGTGGTCGACTTCCGGGTCGCCCGTGAGCTCCTCGTCGCCGAGTCACCACTCGGCGGCGGGGAGTTCCGCCGCGCCCTGGCCGGGCTCTGCGACGCTTGGGTGGCCGAGCTGTTCGACGCCGCGGCCGCCGAGACTGAACTCGGGTGCACCGACCTGGCGCTGGTGGCGCTCGGCGGCTACGGGCGCGGCGAGTTGTGGCCGGGCAGCGACCTGGACCTGGCGGTGATCCACCGGGGCCGCCCGGGCGACGCGGCCCGAATCGCCGAAGCCGTGTGGTATCCGGTCTGGGACGCGGGGCTGCGACTCGGCCACGGGGTCCGCGGGGTCGCCGACGCGGTCGCCACCGTGGGATCCGACCTGGCCTCGGCCACCTCGCTGCTCGATGCCCGCCGGCTCGCCGGCGACGCCGACGTCGTGGCCGAGCTGTCGAGTGGGATGCGGGCGGCCTGGGCCGGGTCGCTGCCGTGGGTGGCCGGCGGGTTGCGGGCCGACGCCGCGCAGCGACGGGCCCGCTCGGGCGACGTGGCGTTTCTGGTCGAACCGGATCTCAAGGTGGGCGGTGGCGGGCTTCGCGACGCCCGGATCCCGGGGTGGCTGGCGGTGGGGGGCGCCGGGCTCGACGCCGCCGACGCCGCCGCGCTCGACGCCGCAGCCACCTGGTTGGCCGATGTCCGCCTGGCGCTGCACCGAGTCGCGCCGGGTGTGGGAGACGTGCTGCGACTGGAGGACCAGGACGCGGTCGCCGCCGCGCTGGGATGCGTTGACGCAGACGAGTTGATGACCCGGGTGGCCCGGGCGGCGCGCCGCATCGACTGGTTGGTGGCGGTGCTCTTCGACGGTGTCGGCACCGCCATCGGCGGTCCCGGGCACCCGGGCGACCCCACCACCGAGTCGGGGGCGGACTGGGACGTGGGCGACCCCGTCGCGCTGCTCACCCGGCTCGCGGCGGTCGCCCGGTCCGGCGGTCGGCTGGACCGGCGACTGCTGGGGCGCCTGGCCTCCCAGATGCCCGCGCCGCCCGAACCCTGGGACGCCGCGACCCGTCAGGCCTTCGTCGCGCTGCTCGGTGCCGGCCCGGGCATGATCGGCGTGGTGGAGGCCCTCGACCAGGTGGGGGTCTGGGAACGCCTGGTACCCGAGTGGCACCTGGTGCGTTCCCGCGCCCAACGCACCACCCACCATCGCTTCACGGTGGACCGTCATCTGCTCGAGACGGTGGCGATCGCGGCGGGCTTCACCGACCGGGTCTCCCGACCGGATCTGCTCCTGGTCGCTGCGCTGGCCCACGACCTTGGCAAGGGCCAGGGTGCGGACCATTCCGTCGCCGGGGTCGCCACGGTGGAGCGTCTCGCGCCGCGCCTGGGGTTCGACCCGGTCGACACCGCCACGTTGGGCGATCTGGTCCGCCACCACCTGCTGCTGCCCGAGGTGGCGACCCGACGCGACATCGGCGACGCCGCCACGATCGACTCGGTCGCGGCGACCGTGGCGTCGCTGGAGTTCCTGGGGTTGTTGGCGGCGCTCACCGAAGCCGACGCCCGCGCGACGGGTCCGACGGCGTGGACCGACTGGAAGGCCGGCCTGGTCCGCACCCTGGTCGAACGCGTCGGCGCCACGCTCACCGGTACCGACGCCGGGAGTTTCCGTGGTGCGTTCCCCTCCCCCGCCCAGCGACGATTGGCCGAATCGGGGGTCACGTCGGTGCACGGGACGGAACGGACCCTGACCGTGGTGACCCCGGACCGCCCGGGCGTGTTCTGGCGGGTCGCCGGCGCGCTCGTCCTGTCGGGGCTGAACGTGGTCTCGGCCGAGGCCACCGTCGTGGACGGCATGGCTCTGGAGGTGTTCGCCGTGGCGCCGGCCTTCGCGCACGGGGAGCTCGAGGACCGCGTGGTGATCGATTGGCCCCGGGTCGGTGCCCTGGTCGAGGCGGCACTCGCGGGTCGGGTGGCGGTGGCGGCGCGGGTGGCGGCCCGGGCCACCACCTACCGGCGACGGCCCCGCGGCGCCGACACCGGCGTGCGGATCCGTTTCGACGACCTCGGCGGCCCGGCCACCGGGCGCGCGTCGATCATCGAGGTCGACGCCCCCGACCACCTCGGCGTGCTCTTCGCGATCACCCATGCGCTGGCCGAACTCGACGTGGACATCGGCTACGCCCGGGTTGAGACCCGCAGCGAACGGGTGGTCGACGCGTTCTCGATCACCTGCCGCTCCGGGGCGTCCGTCGCCGATCCGGAGTTCCGTGCCGAGCTCGAACGGGCGGTCCGCCACGGCCTCGCCGCGGCCTGACCGGACGTGGGGGGCTCGCACCGATGCGCCCCATGAGTTGACAGTCCTTGTCGCAGAAGATCGCCGCGGACTAGGTTCGGTGGCGTAGGCGCATGAGGGGGGTGGGAGGAGGCACGACGGTGCCGACCGATCAACGCGAGAGGGGAATCTCCACATGGCATGCACGCTCCGTTCCGGACTGCGGATCGAACCGGTCGACGACGGCTACCTGGTCCTGCGACCGGACCACGGCGACGTCGTCCACCTCACCGGTGACCAGGCCGCGGCCCTCGAATCGGCGCGCGCCACCGCAGCCGATCCACCCGCCCACCTCCAGGTGGCGACCGCCGGGCTGATCGAGCTCGGCATCGTCGAATCCGACACCTGGTCCCGCCGCCGCATCCTGGCCCTCGGGGGCGCCGCGGCCGCGGCCGGCGTGGCGGTCGTCGCGCTGCCCGGCGTCGCCGCCGCCGCCTCCCAGCCCACCTCCACCGCGCCTCCCACCACGTCGGCGCCCCCACCCTTGAACCTGCCGTTCGAGTACCTGATTCTCGCGGGTGGCGGCGCCGGCGGAGACTTCACGGTCGACAACGGCGGCAGCCCCGGGGGCGGCGGCGGTGGGGGCGGCGGCGTCATCACCGGGACGGCCACCCGTTGGTCCGGCGCGACCACCGTCGGGGTCGGGATCGGCGGCCGCACCGACTCGATCTCGGGCCGCGGGGGCGTGTCGCGCATCCAGGGCGTCGCTCAGGCGAGTGGCGGCGGGCGAGGTGCCGACGCCTTCGTGGCGGCCTCCCACGGCGACTCGGGTGGGGGCGGTGCTCCCGCCAACTGGGAGGCTGGCACGGTCGCCGGATTCGGCAACGTCGGGGGAACGGCCGCGTCGCAGCGGTTCTACGTCCCAGCCGAACAGACCTACTACACCGCCTACGCCGGCGGCGGTGGCGGCGGACGGGGTTCGGCCGGCGGGAACGCGGTCGCCAATGCCGATGCTGCCCAAGGCGGCGACGGTGGCGACGGGGTCTACCAGCCCCTGGCCGCGCTGCTCGGCATCGGCGTGGACGGTTGGGTGTCCGGCGGGGGTGGGGGCAGCGCGGGCACGACCTGGCCGACCCAGACCCCCGTCGGCGGGACCGGAGGTGTCGGTGGCGGTGGCAACGGTCCGACGGCGGGCGCCGGCTCGACCCCGGGACTCGACAACACCGGAGGCGGTGGCGGGGCGGGGTCCAACGGCGGCTCGGGCGCGGTGATCATCTCCTATGAGATCGCCGCGGCGGGCGGTCGGACGATCACCGGGGGGACCGTGACCGACATCGGGACGCGCCGCTACCACGTGTACACGACGCCCGGAACGTACACGTTCGACATCGGCTGAGCGACGAAGAGCCGCACGGCTTCGTCGTCGGCTGCTCGATCGGCGGTCGCTCATCTACGATCGCCGGGTGCCGACCTCGATCAGACCTCGCACGCGTGGCCCGCGCGTCGCGGTCATCTTCGACATGGACGGGGTACTGGTCGACTCGGAGATCATCGTCGGTCGGATCGAGGCCGAGATGCTCACCGAACTGGGTGCCCAGATCACCCTGGACGACATCGTCCGCAACTTCATGGGCCTTTCGGACGCGTCCATGGCCGAGGCGCTGCGGCGCGACTGGGGCATCGAGCTTCCCGGCACCTTCGACGCCGAACGCACCGCCCGTACGTACGCGGCGTTCGCCACCGACCTGCGCGCGGTCCCGGGGTCCAGAACGTGCTCACCGACCTGGCCGGGCGCGGCGTGCCCCGGGCTGTGGCGTCGTCCAGCGCCACCGAACGCATCGCCCGCAGCCTGGCGCTCACCGGGCTCACCGACCATTTCGCTCCCCACCTGTACTCGGCGTCGATGGTGCCCAACGGCAAACCCGCGCCTGACCTGTTCCTCCACGCCGCGTCCCAGCTCGGGGTCGAACCCGGCGACTGCGTCGTGGTCGAGGACGCCGTGCCCGGTGTGCTCGCCGGTGTCGCCGCCGGGATGCGCGTGATCGGTTTCACCGCCGCCGGTCACTGTGGTGCCGACCACGCCGCCGGACTCGTTGGTGCAGGAGCCGACGAGGTCGCCGCCACCGCAGCCGAACTCACCGACCTGCTCGACCGCCTCGGGAGCTGATGCGGTCCCGTGCGTCGCACGCGGACGACCTCGGTCAGGTGCTGGGCGAGGACGGAGCCACGTGCGGCGCGGCGCGTCCGCTCGGAATGCCGGTGGTCGCCCCGGGGGTCGGCGAGCCGCCACGGGGCGGAGCGGTGCCGGTACCGACGAGATCGCCGAGCTGGTCGACGCGGTCGACGAGATGATCGGGTGACGCGGCGGCAAGCTCGGTGGCGGTCTGGTTGCCCCAGGTCACCCCGCAGGTGACGGCGCCGGCGCTGCGTCCCATGGCCAGGTCGAAGGTGGTGTCGCCGATGACCAGCGTGCGGGCGGTCGGGACGCCGACCGAATCGGCGACGCGCAGGACCATCTCGGGGTGCGGTTTGGGGTTCGTCACGTCGTCGTCGCAGACCACCGCGGCAAACCGATCGGCGATGCCGAACTGCTCCAGCATGGCTTCCAGGCTGGCCCGACCCCGGCTGGTGGTGATCGCGCACGGCCTCCCGATGTGCCCGATCTGCTCCAGCAGCAACGCCACGCCGTCGAAGAGCGTGGCCTCGGTCAGCACCCGCACCGCGAACACCTCCCGGTAGTGCGCGACGAGCGCGGCGACCTCGTCGGGGTTGCTCACACCGGTGATTCGTGAGAAGACCTGGGAGAGCGGCAGACCGATCGACGCCGCGACGGTGGTCGCGTCCAGGTCACCGAGATCGCGTTCGGCGAACACCTGGGAGAACGAACCGAGGATCACCCGCCGGGTGTCGGCCAGGGTGCCGTCGAAGTCCCACACCAACAATTCGGGGTCGCCACCGGTCCGGGCCATGTCGTAGATTCTGCCAGTACCGCGCCGGAGGACCGCTGTGCCGCCGCTCGCCGTCGTGCCAGAACCCTCGGGTCAACGGGGTGGGCCGGGGAGGGCCGGGAGGGGCTACTCGTCGATGAGTTCGTGGTTGTTGTAGGCGTCGTAGGCCGCCAGGTCCAGGAACCCATGGCCGGAGTAGTTGAACAGGATCACCCGTTCCTCGCCGGACTCCTTGGCCGCCAGGGCCTCGTCGATCGCGCCACGGATCGCGTGCGCGGTTTCGGGCGCGGCGACCTTGCCTTCGGTGCGGGCGAAGAGCACCGCGGCCTCGAAGACCTTGGTCTGGGGTGTGGCGACCGCTTCGACCCGGCCCGACTTGACCATCGCCGAGATGATCGGGCTGGCGCCGTGGTAGCGCAGCCCTCCGGCGTGGATCTGGGGCGGCATGAAGTCGCCCCCGAGCGAGTACATCGGCAGCAGCGGGGTCAACCCGGCCGTGTCGCCGTAGTCGTATCCGAAGCTGCCCTGGGTGAGGGTGGGACACGAGGTGGGTTCCATCGCCAGCAGCCGGACCTCGGCGTCCTCCATGAAGGGGAAGGCGATGCCACCGAAGTTGGACCCGCCGCCGTGGGAGGACAGCACCACGTCGGGCCGGGTCTCGCCGGCCTTGGCGAGCTGTTCCTTGGCCTCCAGGCCGATCACGGTCTGGTGAAGCAACACGTGGTTGAGCACCGACCCCAGCGAGTAGTGGGTGTCGGAACGCCCCGCGGCGTCGGCGACCGCGTCGGAGATCGCCATGCCGAGCGAGCCGGGGTTGTAGGGGTCCTCCACCGGGGAGGGCACGCACTCGGCGCCCCAGGTCTCCATCAGGATGCGGCGGTAGGGCTTGGACTCATAGGAGGTCCGCACCATGTAGACCTTGCAGGCGATGCCGTACTGGGCGGTCGCGAAGGCCAGCGACGAGCCCCACTGTCCGGCGCCGGTCTCGGTGGCGATCCGGGTGATGCCCTCGGCTTTGTTGTAGTACGCCTGGGGCACCGCGGTGTTGGGTTTGTGCGACCCGGCCGGCGAGACCGACTCGTCCTTGTAGTAGATGCGTGCCGGTGTGCCAAGCTCCGCTTCCAGCCGGGTGGCGCGCACCAGTGGAGTTGGCCGCCACAGCCGCAGGATGTCGAGCACCTCGCCGGGCACGTCGATCCAGGGTTCCGCCGACATCTCCTGTTCGATCAGGCCCATGGGGAACAGCGGCGCCAGGTCGTCGGGGCCGGCAGGTTCGCGGGTGCCCGGATGCAGCGGTGGCTCCATCGGTTCGGGCAGTCGCGGCAACGCGTTGTACCACGCGGTGGGGATCTCGTTCGAGGAGAGGTCGAAGCGCATGAGCGCCGATCGTAGTGCGAATGTCGGCCTTCATCACACGGGCCGAACATGGGCCGGCACGGGGCCGGACCCGGACCGGCATCCGGTCTGGAGACCCCGACGTTGACATTCCACCGGTCGCACGGCAGGATTGACTCCGATGACCCGTTCCGCGACCCTGCTGCTTCTCGTGTAGGCGAACGCCGCCATATCGGTGTTCGCCGAAGCTCCTGTGCCTGTCGATCAGGCCGGGAGCTTCTTGCGTTTTCCGGCGCCGTTGCGGTCAGATCATCTTCCGGTCACCCCGTCTCCGACACAGAACCGAGCCTTCCCATGCCTCCCGAACCCGTGCAGATCAAACCGATGCCGTATGAGAAGTACGCCCCGTACGTGCCGCTCGACCTGCGCGATCGCACCTGGCCCGACAAGCGCCAGGACCACGCCCCCACCTGGTGCGCGGTGGACCTGCGTGACGGCAACCAGGCCCTGATCGATCCGATGGGGCCCGAGCGAAAGCTGCGCATGTTCGCGACCCTGGTGAAGATGGGCTTCACCGAGATCGAGGTGGGGTTCCCCTCGGCCAGCCAGACCGACTTCGACTTCGTCCGGTTGCTGATCGAAGAGGACCGGATCCCCGAGAACGTCACGATCCAGGTGCTGACCCAGTGCCGGGACGATCTGATCGCCCGCACCTACGAGGCGATCGCCGGTGCCCACCAGGCGATCGTGCACTTCTACAACTCGACGTCGACCCTGCAGCGCCGGGTCGTCTTCGGGCTCGACAAGGCCGGAATCGTCGAGATCGCGGTGAACGCGGCCCGGCTGTGCCGCAAGCTCGAACAGACCATTCCCGACACCGTGGTGCGCTACGAGTACTCCCCGGAGTCCTACACGGGCACCGAGGTGGAATTCGCGGTGGAGATCTGCGACGCGGTGGCCGAGGTGATCGAGCCGACGCCGGAGCGTCCCATGATCATGAACCTGCCGGCCACCGTGGAGATGTACACGCCCAACCTGTACGCCGACACCATCGAATGGTTCCTGCGCCACGTGAAGAACCGTGAGTCGATCGTGCTGTCGCTGCACCCCCACAACGACCGGGGGTGCGCGGTGGCCGCCGCCGAGCTCGGGGTGCTGGCCGGCGCGGACCGTGTGGAGGGCTGTCTGTTCGGCAACGGCGAACGCACCGGCAACGTCGACCTGATCACGCTGGCACTCAACCTGTTCAGCCAGGGCATCGACCCGGGTCTGGACATCTCCGACATCGACGCGGTCCGCCGCACCGTGGAGTACTGCAACCGCCTCGGCGTGCACGAACGGCACCCCTACGGCGGCGACCTCGTCTACACCGCGTTCTCCGGGTCGCACCAGGACGCGATCAAGAAGGGTTTCGCCGCGCTCTATGCGGACGCCGAGGCCGCCGGTCGGGGTCGGGACTACGAGCGTTGGGAGGTGCCGTACCTACCGATCGACCCGGCCCACGTGGGCCGTGACTATCAGGCGGTGATCCGGGTCAACAGCCAGTCGGGCAAGGGCGGCGTGGCCTACATCATGGAGACCGAGCACGGGTTCTCGCTGCCCCGCCGCCTGCAGATCGAGTTCTCACGGCACATCCAGACCATCGCCGAGGACACCGGCTCGGAGGTCTCCCCTGCGGAGCTGTGGCAGACCTTCAACGAGGTCTACCTGCCCGAGGATCCCGCCCTGGTGCTCCGCAGCCACGAGACCTCCAACGACGAAGACGGTGTCACCACCATCAGCGCGCAGCTGCTCGTCGACGGCGAGCCGGTCACGGTCACCGGTGAGGGCAACGGCCCGATCGCCGCGTTCGTGGATGCGCTCGCCAGGGGCACCGGCATCGAACTCGACGTGGTGGACTACTCCGAGCACGCCATGGGCGCGGGCTCCGACGCCACCGCGGTGGCCTATGTGGAGGCCCGGGACCCCGACGGCCGGGTCCGCTGGGGCATCGGGGTGAACCCGAACATCTCCACCGCGTCGCTCCAGGCGGTGTTGCGCGCCGCCGAGCGCGCCCGCCGGGACGCTTGAAGGCCAGGGTCGGTCCGTCGGCGGGACTCCCGTCACGGTCCGGACTGGCGCATCCGGGTCGGCGGGCCGCCGGCTGGGGTCAGCGGCGGCGCGCCCGGATCCAGGGTCTGGGGTTGCGGCCGGTGCCCACGGCCACCCAGATGAGCAGGGCCGCGCACAGCGCTCCCATGATGAGCCCGGGCGTGTAGCTCTCGCCCCACAGCCAGCGGCCCAGGACCCCGCCGATGAGCGCACCGCCCAGGCCGCAAAGCATCGTGAGCAGGCAGCCGATGGGTTGGCGACCGGGAACGAGCAGACGCCCGAGCAGGCCCATCACGAGCCCTTCGATCGCCATGACGATCACATAGCCCAGCATCGAGGTCTCCTGTTCTGCCACTGACCGGGCCCCCGGGCACCGAGGCCGTCCCGGCGCGGCCGTATCCACGTTAGCGACGCGGTTTCCGGGCGGGGTTTGAGATCGCGAGCTTCCGGGCACTGGCTCTCCCCGCATGGGTCGTCACCGCGGTCGCGGTGGCGACGTGGCGTGAGGAGGCCCCCGGTGCACAACTCGACGATCGACGACCCATCGACGGCAGCGGCCGGTGCCACAGGGCGCGGGCCCGGCCAGCGGACCCGGCGGTGGCTGGCAGTGGCCGGGGTGTTGGTGACGATCGCGGTGTGCGTGCTGGTCACCCGGTCTCAGGACGCCTCCGCCGACGCCGGCTTCGGGGTGGGCCTGGCCAACGTGACCACCAACGGGTTCACCCACCCGTGGTTGGGCGGGTACCTCACCGACGTGGGTACCGCCTGGTGCATCGAGAGCGGCCGGGCCTACCCGCGGGCCGCGGGCCACACCCCGGCCGGGGATCTGCCTGCGGCGCGCGGGGTGTCTCCTGCCGATCGCCGGGCGCTGGCCTACTCGGTGTGGGCCTACACCGCGACGACCGACCCCACCTGGGGAGCGGGGCTGGCCGCGGTGGTGCACGGGCTCTCCGGCGACGACTACGCGTCCCGCGACGTGGCCTCGATGTCGATCTCGTCGTCTCCCGCCAAAGCGGTGGCCGTGTTCATCGCCGACGAGGCCCGACGGCGGGCCCACTGGGTGTCGGATCCCGATGTGGACCCGTGGCGGATCTCCATCGAGCTCGACCACCTCGACGGTGTGAACTGGAAGGCGACCACGACCGTGACCACCGCCGAGGGCGAACCGATCGCGGACCATCGGGTGGGCCTGGTGCCCTACAACGTGACCGAGGGGCCCGCCACCGAGCACGTGCACACCACCGACGCCACCGGCACCATCGTGACCCGCTGGACCCAGGCCGACCCGGCCGTGCCCGTCACGATCGATGCGCAGACCACCGCGCCCACGATGTACCGCGTCTGGAAGGGGCCGGAATATCTCGCCGGCAGCGTGCCCCAACGCGTCATCACCTCCACCGGCACGATCTACCGGGGTCGAGGCCAGGCCGGGCTGCCCACCGGCGAGATCCGGGTGGTCAAGACGACCGACAACCCCGCCTACCAGACCGCCACCGGCGCGGTGTTCGACGTCATCGAGCCGGGCGATTCGGCATCGGTGGGCACCCTGACGGTGGGCGCCGACGGTCGCTCCGACCCCTTGGAGGTGCCCGTGGGCGACTACGTGGTGACCGAGGGTTCCGCGCCCGCGGGCGTGGCGGTCGACCCCACCCCCTACCCGGTACGGGTCACCGCCGACACCGTCGCCGAGCTGCGGCTCACCGACCCGGTGCAAAGACTGGCCGCACTCGATCTGATCAAGGTCGACGTGGCCACCGGCGAACCTCTCGCGGGCGCCGAGCTGCTGGTCGAACGCGACGACGACGGGGACGGGACCTACGAGACGACGCTGGGCACGGTCACCAGCGCGCTCGAACCGGTGTCGATGGAGGGGCTGGCCGCGGGTGACTACCGGATCACCGAGGTCGAGCCCCCACCGGGCTATGAACTTCCCGAGTTCACCGTCCAGCTCGTCTCGGTCGGCTGGGATCAGACGGCGGCGGTCACCTTCGCCGACCATCGCAGCGTCGCGGTGACCACGCTGACCCACGCCGTGGACCCGACCGGCGAGCTGCCCGCGGCGCCCGAGGGGCTCGGTGACGCGGCGCACGCGGTGGCCTCGATCGGCCACGGCATCGCCGACGCGGTGACCGTGACGGGCCTGGCACCGGGCGAGGAGGCGACGGTCTCGGTCGCGCTCTACGGACCGGCCGCGCCCGACGCCCCAACGAGCTGCACGGCCGCGGAGGAGGTGTTCCGCGATTCGTGGACCACCTCCGGGTCGGGCACCACGACCTCGTCGGAGTTCACGCCCCGGGTGGCGGGTCGCTACACCTGGGTGGCCACGGTGGAGGTGCCCGGGTTCGGGTCGGTGACCGGCCCCTGCGGAGAGGTCGGCGAGACCGCGGTCATCACCCCCACCGTCGACACCGAAGCCCGGGCGTCGGGCGCGGCGCCGGGCGGCGAGGCGACCGACCGGATCACGCTCACCGGCCTGGCCGAGGGCACCGAGGCGGCTGTGATCACCGCCCTGTACGGACCCTTCGCCTCGACCGACGCGCTGGTCGCGGCGTGTACCGCCGACGATCTTGGCGACCCCGTGGGGGCCGTGCGCGACACCGTGGTGGCCGGGCCGGCGCGCGCGACGGTGCTCGAGTCCGGGGTGATCGCGCTGCCCGAAGGCGACGACGCCGCCGGGCTCTACACGTTCATCTCGACCCTGGCGATCGCGGGCTTCCCGCCGATCTCCCACGACTGCGGCGCGCCCGCCGAGACCTTCCGACTCGATCCGCCGCCCACGACGACGACCACGACGACGGTGCCCCCGACGTCGACGACCGCACCGACCACCACGACGGCACCTTCCACGACGAACGCGCCGACCACGACGGCTGCACCCACCACCACGACGGCGCCGACCACCACGGCCGTGCCGTCCACCGTCCCTCCGTCCACGACCACGACCGTCGGGCCGACCACGACGTCCACGATTCTGCCGTCCAGAGAGCCGCCGCCCACGGCCCCGGCCACCAGTCCATCGACCACGACGATCGTGGCCATGTCCACCACGACGACGACCACGGCACCGACCACCACGGTGCCACCGACAACGGCGTCCACGACCACGGTCCCCGGTTCCCTCCCGGCTCCCCCGGCACCCGACGCCCCAGCTCCGGCCCGCACCGGGGGTCGGGGCTCCACGGGCACCGCCGAGCTGCCCCGGACCGGTGCCAGACTCCGGCGGAACGCGGGGATCGGTGGAGCGCTGATCCTGACCGGCGGCGCGGCCCTGCTGCTGGTGGCCCGTCACCGTCTGGGACACCGACCCTGACCGGAGCAGCCGCTCCCGGGAGCTCTAGCATTGGGAGCTGTGAACCAGGCCGAGGGCACCTGCTCCCCACCACGGCGTCGCCGTCCGAGTACCCCGGGCGCAGCGACGCCGGCGACGCCATGAGCGATCGCCGCAGCGTCTGGTGCGAGGTCGTCTTCGACGACGGGCTGTGCGGCAACCCGCCGACTTCCGGACTGGAGATCTGTGGGTCGTGCCTGCGTACCCTGCTGGACGAACCCGACCCACGTCGCCGCCGCACCCTGGCGGGACATCCCGGCCTGGCCGCGGGCGTGGTCCGGCAGCTCGCCGAGGACCCCGACGACCAGGTCCGTGCTCAGGTGGCCGCCCGGGAGGACTTGGACGCCGCGACCACCAACCGTCTGGCCGACCCCGACCGTGAGTCCTCGGCGAACGTCCTGCGTTCCATGGCGGCCACCGGTGGCGGCGCCGTCCACGCCTGGGAACTGTTGGGCACCGACGACCCGGCCACGCTGTCGATCCTCGCCGCGAACCCACGGGTCGATCCCGACATCCTCGAGCACCTGGCGCGCCACCCCGACCCGGACGTCTCCTGGACCGCCTCGGCGACGCTGGCAGGTCAGCCGCCCGCCGAGGTCAGCCGTGCCCGGGTCGCCGAGGCCCGGGTCTTCGAAGGCCTCCCCATCAGCGAACCCGAACCCCGCCTGACTCGACCGACCGGACCAGCGGCGGTCGCTCCGACCATGGCGACCCCCGCCGCCGCGGGCGCCACCGTCGCCACGGCCGGCGAAGAGCTGCCTCCCCGTCCCCCGGCCGTCGACCCCGACGCCACCCGCCGCCGCCGCACCGCGCTCGCGGTGGGCGCCGGGGTGTTGGCGGTCGCGGCCGTGGTCCTGCTGGTGGTGGTGCTGTCCGAAGGCGACGCGGACACCCCGGCGACGGCCATCGGCCCCGGGCCGGCCACCGTGACCACTTCGACGTTGGCGGCCACGACCACCGCCTCCTCGTCGACCAGCACCTCGACGACGACCACCACGACCGTCGCCCCGACCACCACGGTGCCGCCGACCACCACGGTGCCGCCGACCCAACCGCCTCGGACCGTGCCCCCGGCAACCGCCGCCCCGCCGCCGGCCGGGCCCATCTCCCAGAACTTCACGATCCGCCCCGGCGCCGGGCGCTTCTGCCACTCGGTCGCGGTGACGGTCAACTTCTCGCCCGCTCCCGGCGACGTGATCGTCGCCGACGACACCGGTGCCCGGATCGGCGCCTGGAGCGGTCCCTCGGGCCAGACCAAGGACCTGACCCTTCCCCGACCCACCACGTCGCTGCTGGTGACGGTGACCGCCACCGGCAGTTCGCTGAGCGTGTCGGGCTCGGCATCCGGAGGTTCCTGCTGACCACCGGCGCTCCGATCGACGAAACCGCCCGGTGCAGCGTCCGCTACGACTCGGGTCGCTGCCCGAACGCCGCGGTGGGCGGCCTGCCCCTGTGCGGGCCGTGTTTCGGGTTGGTGCTCTCCGAGACCGACCCGGGCCGGCGCCGCTCGTTGGCCGCGCTCGCCCGGCTGCCCGACGAAGTCGTCGAACGCCTCGCCCGTGACCCCGACGCCGGGGTCCGGGCACGGATCGCGAGCCGCACCGACCTGGACCCGGACCGGGCCGCCCGCTTCGCGGACCCGGCGGTCGAATCCTCACCGGTGGTGTGGCGGGCGCTGGCCGGCAGTCGCACCGGCGCCGACCACGCCGCGGCTCTCGCCGCCTCCGGCGACCGGCTGACCGGGCTGATCCTGGCGACCAACCCGCGCACCCCGGACGAGGTGATGGACCAGCTCGCCCGGTCCGCGGACCCCGAGATCGCCGCGGCGGTCGCCGCGACCCGGGCCGGCCGCTCACCGGAGGGTTCGGTCATCGACCAGGTGCTCGAGGCCCGGACCATCACCTCCCGGCCTCTGGAGACCGCCCCTCCGGGCACGCAGTGGCCCGGGCGGGCGAACGTGGCGAGCTCTGCGGCGTCCGCTCCCGCGGCGGCGACCGCCGCGACCTCCCCGACCGCGTCGGGTGGCGACGATGCGCCCGCCGGTCGTCGGGGTCTGGTCATCGGGTTCTTCGTGGTCCTGGCCCTGGTGGTGGCTGCGGTCGTGATCATCGGCCTCGGCGGCGACGACCAGGCGACCACCGATCCCACGACCGGGCCAACCACCACCGTCGCCGGCACCGCACAGTCGTCCACGACCGACGCCCCGGCGCCGTCGACCACCCCGGGACCACCGGTGTCCGAGACCGTCGTGTTGGAGGTCACCATGCGGGCCGACCAGGGACGGTTCTGCGATTCGGCCGACATGCGCCTCACCTATGAGGGTGCCGACGCGCACGTGGTCGTCACCGACGACGCCGACCGTGAGATCTTCGGCGGATCGTGGCCCTCGGGCCAGACCAAGACCCTCGATCTGATCGCGCCCACCGAGACGCTCAGCGCGCTCGTGATCACCCTGGGCGACCCGGCGACGTTCTCCCCCTCGGGCACCGTGGACGGCACCTTCTGTTGAGCGGTGTCGCCCCCCACCCGTACCGGGGCGGCGCGCTCAGCGGGCCGCTGGTCGGGTGAGCCGCCGCCGGAGCAGGTCGTGGACCCGTTCCCAGTGGCGTTCGGACGCGGTTCGGTCGTAACGGTCCCCGGGCGGTGCGAATCCGTGCACCGCGTCGGTCACGACGTCGATCGTGAAGGGCACGTCGGCCTCCTCGAGCGCCGCCAGGAAGGTGGCGCGATCCTCCGTCGGGGCGGTGGGATCGTCTTCGACCCAGGCCAGGTGGATCTCGGCGCGGACCCGGTCCAGACCCCGGTGCGGAGAATCCTCACCGTCTCGCACCATCCAGGCCCCGTGGATCGAGGCCACCGCCCGCACCCGTTCGGGAAAGGCGCGGGCGACCGCCACGGCCATGCCGCCGCTCATGCAGAACCCGACCGCTCCGACCGCGGTGGTGTCGACCGTCGGGTCGGCCTCGGCGGCGGCGAACATCGCCGCCGCGTCGGTGACGATGCCCGACGGGGTGACCGTGTCCATCAGTTCGCGGCGGGCGTGCAGGTCCTCGTCGCTCATCGTGAACTCGCGGTAGGGGCCGCCCCGGTAGTAGAGGTAGGGCATCATCACGTGGTAGCCGGCCGTGGCCAGGCGCGAGGCCATGTCGTGCAGTGCAGGGCGGATGCCGGGCGCGTCCATCAGGTACAGCACCAACGGGTGGGGGCCGCCGAGTTCGGGCCGCACCACGAAGGTGGGCATGGTCCCGTCGGCGGTCTCGATGTCGATACGCGTCTCGATCACGGGCCCCATCCTGGCATCGCCGGTCCGGCGATGGCAGTCGGACCCGGCGGGTTCAGCCCACCGGGACGGGCAGTCCTCCGGCCACTTCGATGGTGGCGTCGCCGTTGTCCTCCAAGGTCTCCTCCAGCGCTTCCCACCCCGACAGGCTCTGGCGCAGGGTCAGATCGAGGAACGCCACGACCGACGGGATCATCGACGGGGACACCAGGATGTCGGAGTGGCCCACGTCGGGGAAGGTCACCAGCGCCCGGGGCAGCCCGTCGAGGGTCTGGTAGGTCTTGAGCGATCCGCCCTCATAGGCGAGGGTGCCGTCGTCGGTGCCGTGGAGCAGCAGCAGGGGTACCTGGGAGGGGGCGTTCGAGTAGGTGTCGGTCGGCTCGGGACCGGGGAACATGATGCCGCTGAGACCCACGACCGCCTTGACGCGGTCGTCCAGACAGCAGGTGTTGTAGAACAGCACCGAGGTGATCGACCCCAGCGAGTGGCCGCCCACCGCCACCGCGTGCGGCGACAGGCGATCGGCCAGCAGGTCGTCGCCGGATTCGGAGCGTTCCAGCAGTTCGGAGATGACGAAGCTGACGTCCGCGGGCTGATTCGTGGTCTGGTCGATGTTGTCCCAGCCGGTGGGCCCGGCGGTCAAGGGGAAGGTGGGCAGCGCCACCACGTAGCCGGCGGTGACGATGTCGTCGACGATGCCGGCGTAAACGGGACCGCTCGCGGTGACCCCGTGGGAGAACACCAGCAGCGGAAAGCGGCCCTCGGCCACCGGCTGGGAGTCGTCGGAGCCGTCCGCGTCGGGGTCCTCGGTCGGGTACAGCACCACCGTCTCCAGGGTGCGGCCCTCTTGCGCGGGGATGTCGTTGTCAGGGTCGGCGTCGGTGTCGCGGCTTTCGTCGACGAGCACGATGTCGGCGCGTCCCACCCCGTAGGTGCCTCCCGCCGGGGTGATCGGGATGGTGGTGGTCGAGGTGGTCGCCGAGAACGACCCGCCCACGGTGGTGGCCGCCGGGTCGGCGCCCGACGAGCCGCACGCCGCTGCCAGCCACAACGCCACCACGATTGCCGCGACGCGCGCGAGCGGGCTCCGTTCGGGCATGGGCGCCGAGCCTAGAAGACCGGTCGAGCGTGCGAAGAAGGCGGGTGCGGCGGCCGGTTGGCGGCTCCTCGCTCCGGCTCAGGCGGCGGTGATCCGGTCCCAGGCGCGCTCCAGGCCCATGACGAACCGCTCGATGGACTGGGCGCCGGGGATCGCGTAGCGACCCTCGATCAGGAAGAACGGCACCCCGGTGACGCCCAGGTCCCGGGCCCGGGCCTGGTCGGCCCGCACCGTCTCGGCGTGGTCGTCTCCGGCGAGCACGGCGGTCACCTCGGCGGCGTCCAGGCCGGCGCGGGTGGCGGCCCCGGCCAGTTCCTCCGGGTCGCCCACCGCCAGTCCCGAGCCGAAGTAGCCCTCCATGAGCACGTCCAGCAGCTCGGCCTGCCGGCCACGGTCCGCCGCGTGGTGCAGCAGGCGGTGCGCGTCGAAGGTGTTGCCCGGCCGGGCCCGGTCGAAGTGGAACTCCAGGCCGTCGACGGCGGCGACCTCGGCCAGGTGGTCGTGGGCGCGTCGGGCTTCCTCGATGCTCATGCCGTATTTGGCGGCCAGGTTCTCGGTCGCGGAGCCCCGGCGACGGGGCGGCGCGTTCGGGTCGAGCTCGAAGGCGCGGTAGGCGACGGTGACCTCACCGGCGTGTTCGAAGCGTTCCACCGCCCGGGCGAAGCGCGCCTTGCCGATCGCACACCACGGGCACACCACATCGGACCAGATCTCGACCAGCATCGCTCTTGAGCCTCTCTCTTCGCGGAACGTCACCGTGGGCGGACTCCTCGCACAACCCCGCCGACCCCCGAACGCATTCCCGGCCCGCCGTGGCCGGGTGGCGCCTCCGGTCGGTTCAGGTCGCCAGTTCGTCGACGACCCGGTCGATGATCGCGGCGTCCACGGTGGTGTCGAACTTGCGGGCGAACAGGTCGCCGCTCTCCGCCAGGGTGGCGAAATCGTGGCTGCGCCAGATCTTGGGCAGCTCCTCCCGGTCGGTCCAGTCGATGCATCGCAGGTCGTCGTTCACGATGCGGTCGGCGTGGGGCGAGTTCATCAGAATCGTGTGGAAGAACGTCTCGTCGGGCATGTCGGTGACACGGAAGAACCGCACCCAGGAGGGGTTGCGGGCGACGAAGTCGTGCACGTAGGCGACCATGTCCCGGGGCAGGGTCCAGTAGCCGGAGCCGCCGTGGGGCACCGCGTCGAAGGGGAACCCGGGGGCGATCAGGCCCCGGAACCGGTGGCGCCCGATGGAACGGTTGGCGCGGTGGGAGTGGAAGAACAGCGACGAGAACCGGTTGAGGCCCCCGCCGGACCAGCGTGCGTCGGGCAGGCTGAAGTGCTCCATGAACCCGGCGCCGTCGGATTCGGCGAGCCGGGCGCGGATGGTGGCGTTGGGTACCAGGGGCAGGTCCTGGCCGGTCAGCACCGACAGGTGGTCGAACGCGATGCGCGCGCCCAACAGGTGGTCGATGCCGCGCAGCGTGGACTTCACGTGGCCGAAGCTGCGGTACGGGCTGGAGTGGCGGGGCAGGAAGTGGACGTTGCGGCGCCCGACCAGGGGTTGCCACATGGCGGCGTACACCGCGTCGTCGGTGTGGCGGTCCACCGAAATCACGAACGAGGTCGTCTCGGTGTCCAGCAGGTCCACCAGCCGGACGAGCTGGTCGGGCAGCCGGTAGGCGGAGATCACATAGGCCAGGCGGTGGTCGTCGCTCACGACGGCTCCTCATCGGACCCGCCGGGGGCCTGTCGGTTCTCCAGCAGGCGGCACCCGCCGGCCTCGGTGACGACCTCGAAGCGTTCCTCGATCACCTTCAGCGCGGCGTCGGACCCGGGACGGGCCGACAGGTTGGCCTCGTCGAAACCGGTGTCGCACAGGATCGCCAGGTCCGCGGCGGCCACGTCGGCGGCCAGACGGTCGCCGTCGACCTGGGCGACGCGCGGATGGAAGTCGTAGAAGTGCGTGTGCTGGGTGTACTGGGGCAACAACGTGTAGAAGCTCCCGTCGGTGTAGTTGGGTCGGTCCAGCGCGGCCGGTCCGACGAACAGGTTGGCTCCGGGGGCGGCCAGTCGGTCGGCGGCGGCCACGATGCGGGCGTGGGCATCGGCTTCGGCGGCCGAGCGGTAGTACCAGGTGCCGCCCCGGTTGGTCACGTCGTAGACCAGACCGCCCTGGGCGAAGGTGCGCACGTCGCGCAGGGTCGCCCGGGTCACGAACTTGGGGCGCAGTCCCAGCACCACCAGCGCGGCGATGCCGATCGCGGCGGCCTGGCGCCACCCGCGGCGGGTCCGCAGCACCCCGCCGGCACCGAGCAGTTCGTGGGCAACGGGCACCAGGGTCGCCAGTGTCACCGGGGTGACGTAGACGACGTGGACGGGGTCGGCCCGTTGCAGGTACTCGGGCACCAGACACAGCCCGATGATCCCCAATCCGATGAGCGCGACGCCCCGCCGGCTGGTGCGGCGACGCACTCCCAGGATCACCGCGGCCAGCGCGGTGGCCGCACCGATGAAGACCAGGATGCCGGTGTCCCACAGGTTGTCGAACCAGGGCAGGTTGCGTTCCGACGCGATGTGCGCGGCATCACCGACCAGGTTGCGCCAGGTGGTGCCCAGCCCGGCGACCGCGACGAGCCACACGTACGGCAGGTGCCCCACCGCCCAGGCGATCCAGGCCTCCACGCGGACCGTCCGCAGCAGGCTGAGCGCGCCCAGCAGCACGACCGAGAAGAGCAGGAATTCGGGACGCAGACCGACCGCGACCGCGCACGACAGCCCCACCGCCCAGTCCCGGGGCCGCGGCGACAGGTCGCTGACCGCGAAGGCCACCGCGACGGTCAGCGCGCCGATCGCGCCCATGATGGGCAGCGCGGTGTACGACAGCGCGCCGATCAGCACGGCGATGGTGCCCATGGCCAGCCCGATCGCGAACGACCAGCGCCGGCCGACGAGGTACAGCCCCAGCCCGATGCTGGTCACGTACGCGGCGCCCACGGCCCGGGCGACGACCAGACTCGGCGAGATGAGCTGGTACACCCCGGCGGGGATCAGCAGCGACAGGGGTCCGTAGAAGTAGTCGAAGTCCCGGCCCGGGGCGGCCCCGTCGAGCACCCGCTGGGGCGCCTGGAGCATCATGGGGTCCTCCATCGCCCAACCCGGTCCGTGGCGGCGGATCACCCAGAACGCGACCGCCAGGACCACCAGGAACAGGACCGCCACGCGGTCGGCCTGCCACCAGGGGCGGGTCGTCGAAGCGGTCCGGGTCGCTGCTGCCTCGCCAGGGTTCATCTCAAGCTCGCGGTGCACCTGCTCGTCCGGCCCCTCCGGGAAGTGGCACGAGACTACCGGGTCGCCCACTCCGCACCGGTCAGCGCGGGATCTGCACGGTCATGTCGGCGGTGCGTTCGGTGAACTCGTCGATGCGGACCTGCACCCGGACCGTCCATTCGCCGGGGACCGTGAACAGCGTGCCGTTGATGAGGTAGTGGCCGGGCCCGGCGCGGCGCAGCTCATGCGTCAGCGGTCCCAGGTCGAGTTCGGTCTGGGTGAGAGCCACCTGGATCGATTCGAGGTCGTCGTCGGGCCGTCCCTGGGGGTCGAGCAGGTACAGGTGCAACCCGGTCGGACCGGTGCGGGCCGGGTCGATGACCAGGTTGGCGCTGGGCGCTTCGGCGTCGTCGCCGAGTTGCGCGCTCGTCGAGTAGATGGCGCGGGTGTCCACTTCGGTGCGCGCCGGGATGGCGTTGACCAGCACGGCGCTGACCGCCAGGATCGCCACCATCGCGACCGCCTCGGCGCGCAGGGTCCGCCGCAGGTACCGCCACCGGGCCCGGCCCCGGGGACGGGTCCGCAGCCCGGGGATCAGGCGGAACTGGTTGAAGGACCCCAACCCGGCGAGCAGCACCAGCAGCGCGACCTTGGCGAGAACCAGCAGGCCGTAGGCGGTGGTGAACAGGCCTTCGATCGACCCCACCTCCAACACGGCCATGACCACCCCGGCGACGGCGACCGCGGCGATCGCGACGGTCGCCAGGCGTGAGAAGCGCACCACGGTGGCCGCGGCTTCTTTGGCGTCTTCGGGAGGTTCCGCCGCGGACCGGTGCCAGAGCGCGCCGACGAGCATCGCCACCCCTCCCACCCAGACCGCGGCGGCGGCCACGTGGACGGCGTCGGCGGTGAGGGTCAGCCACACCGGGTCCCGGGTGCGCGAGTGCCCCGACGCGGTGAAGGCCGCGCTGACCAACACCAGTGCGGCCACCGCGGCGACCCGTCGGACCGGGCCGGTGGTGCGCACCGCGACGAGCGCCGCGGCCACTGCCAGGGCGACTCCGAGGTGGGTGAGGCCGACCCCCTGACCGAGCACCTCGCCCAGCACCCCGGAGGCGAACATGGCGTCCAGGCCGCCGGCGGTGGCCAGCGCCGCGGCGATCGGGATCTGCAGGAGCTGGGCGACGACGGTGCCGATTCCGATGCCGGTGAGGATCCCCGCGGTGCGGGCTGCGGGCCGGTCACCACGGCGCACGAAGGCCAGGTACACCGCGGCGCCCACGACCACGAAGCTGCCCAGGTAGCCCAGCCCGCGCAGCGTCGCCCCGGCGATCTCGTAGCCGGGCTGGGAGGGTTGGTCGATCAGGGCGTCAAGGTCGGCCACGTCGTCGCTCTGGTGCACCGAGAACACGAAACCGCCGTGCACCGGGTGCGAGTCGGCCGAGATGAGCCGCCAGGCCACCGCGTAGGAACCCGAGGCCAGCTCGGGCTGCAGCGCGATGCCGATCTTGGAGGATTCGCCCTCGTAGGTGGTCACGCCCTCGTCGACCCGTTCGCCGGCGGAGTCGAACACCCGGATCGCCCCCACTCCGAAGGTGACCGGTTCGTTGAACGACAGCACCACCCGCTCGGGGGAGCCCTCGACCACGCTCTGGTCGGCGGGCGAGGAGGTCTCCAGCACGGCGTGCGCGCCGGCGACCGGGGCTGAGGAGATCGTGACGAGGCCGAATAGGATCGTCGCGACGACGAACCCTGCGATCTTCGGCAGCGCCAGGTGTCTGATCATCGGCTCGGTTCTAGCCCGCCCTTCGACGAATCCCACCTTTCCCCATGGCCATCGAACGCCCCCGACGCTCACCGGAAGAACAGGCCGAGGCCGACCGCGTCGAGCGGCGCCAGTTCTGGATCATCGCCGCGGTGTTCGCCGTGGCGATGGTGGCGATGACCGGCCTGTACGTGGTGATCTCCAACGCGGTGCGCCCCTCGGACCCCGGTGCCTCCGCGGCCGAACAGATCCAGCGGCCCGCCCTGCCGATCCCCGACGGGGGTGAGGAGCCGATCGACTCCGGTGACCGGGGCGGGTCCCAGCAGCTCCTGTTGATGGCCGGGTTGGTGGTGGTCTTCGCGGGCGGCACCGCCTGGGTGATCCACTCGTCGCGGAAAGCACGTCGGCGACGCGCCAAAGCGCTTGCCGCGGCGGCCTCCGACGACGACGGCGACACCGGGGCGACGGAATCCGAGCCGTCCGGGTCGGTCAGCGCGTCAGCAGGGTCGCCAGAGCCCAGATAGCGGCGATCGCACCGATCCCGATGTAGATCAGGGCCCGGCGGCGCAACAGCGTGGGCGGCGCGGTCTCCTCCAGGTCGACGGGCGGTTTGACGAGCGCCGCGATGTTGCCGACCACGAGCGCCGCTCCGAACGCGAGGACCAGCCAGGCCAGCAGGTCGTGACCAAGGAACAGTTCTTCGGCCAGCACCATCGGACCAGGCTGACACACCACGGCGATCGGGCACGAACGTAAGGCTCAAGGTTCCGGGCGAGCCGGCCGATACTCGCGGTACCGGCGTACCTCATGCCGGTTCTCTCGGGTGGGTGCGGGGGTCGCGACCTCCCTCCATCACCATCGCAGCCGTCGGTCCTGGACCGGCAGCGCAAATGCGGCCCCCGCTCCCCCGAATCCCGATCAGCTCCGCCGAGTGGACCAGTACCGCGATACTCGGAGGCTGGGGTCAACCGCGCGACGGTCGCGGTGAGCGGGCACACTGGTTCCACCATGGACGCCGACCCCGAAGTACGGACCGTCACCGTCGACCCCGTCGCCGATCCACCGACCGACGGTGACGAAGCCGGTGAGGTGACCGTCGGGCCGGGCGCGGCCCGGCGGCTGCGGATCACCTCGGCCCTGATGGTGGTGGCGCTGGTCGCGCTGGCGGCGTCCACGGTGCTGTTCACCCTGCCGGTGACCAACCCGGGGGTGCAGTCGTGTGGGTCACCGGCGTGGTTTCTCCTTCAGGCCGAATCGGACGCGCCCTTGGTCGACCCCGACGGCCAGCCGTTGAACGGCTGGGACACCGAGCGGATCCAGGAGGCGGACGACAACCGCTGCTCGGTGCTGGTCGCGCAGCGGGCGGTGCCCGCCGGGGTGCTGCTGGTGGTCTTCTGGGCGCTCACCGGGACCGCGGTGGTGCTGGGGTGGACCACCCGGCGTGGTCTGCGCCGGGTGGCTCTCGACCGGGCCGAGATGCCCGGTCAGCCCACGAGCTGAGACGGACCGACCGGCCGGGAGGGCTCGGGTCCGGCGCCGAGCCGGACGGACCTGTGGCGATGGGGATCTCGTGGCGGGGGTGGAGGTTCCACCCGGACCCCGCGGAGGGGTCGTGGCGACCCGTCGGTCAGGGACGGACCGCCAGGATCGGTGTCGACATGTAGAGGCTCGCGTACTTCACCACGTCGCCGGTGTGGGGGGCGTGGATGATCGAGCCGCCACCGGCGTACATGGCCATGTGGCCGAAGCCGCTGTAGAAGACGAGGTCACCGGGCTGCAGCTGCGACAGGGGCACGACCTGGCCCGCGTTGCGCTGGTCGTAGGTGGTCCGGGGCAGCGACACGCCGGCCTGGGCCCAGGCCCACATCGTCAACCCGGAGCAGTCGAACCCTCCGGGAGAGGCGCCACCCCAGACATAGGGGGTGCCGAGCTGGCTGGCCGCGGCGGCGAGTGCACGGGAACCCGCGCCGCTGCCGGAGGACACCGGCGGTGGCGGAGCCGTGGAGGACGGCGCCGGCGGCAGGCTCGGGGCGGGCGCGGGAGCAGCCGCAGTTGGCTCGGGGGCAGCAGCAGCGGACTGGGCCGCGGCGGCCTCGGCGGCGGCACGTTCCTGCTCGGCCTGGGCGGCGGCACGGGCCCGGGCCTCGCGCGCCCGCTGCTCGGCGGCCTGGCGCTCGGCGATCAGATCGGCGAGGCGGCCTTCGACCTGGGACTGGACGGCTTCGAGTTCGGCCTGGGCGGCTTCGGCGCTGGCCCGCTTGGCTTCGGCCGTTTCGGCGACCTCGGCGGCCTTGCGACGTTCGGCCTCCAGGGTCTCGGTGCGCTCGGCGGTGATGCGCTGGGAGGCCTGGAGCTCGTCGACCAGCTCCTGGCGGTCACCCACGGCGGTGGACTGGTAGCCCTGACGCGGCCCGAGGTCGTCACCCGCGGTGTCCAGAAGGACGGTCAGGTCGACCGTGCTGGAACCACCGTTGACGTAGGCCGACAGGGCGTAGTCGGCGAGCGCGGCGCGGTTGAGCTCTTCGTTCTTCTTGGCGGCCTCGAGCTGCTCGGTGGCCTTGGCGATCTTCTCTTCGATCTGCTGGGCCTCGTAGGCGGCCTGCTCCACGGCCTGGGTGTCGGCTTCGACCTGGGCTCGGAGGTCCGAGATCTGCGCGGAGATCTGATCGGCGCGGGCCTGCAGGTCGGTGATCTCGTCGGCGCGCGCGTTCGAAGTCGACAGGAACGGCGCGACCCCGACGGTCAGGGCCAGCATCGCGATGGCGAGCCGGCGGGCGAATCGGCGGTTGTGCATGGGGCGGTACTGTATACACCGCGCCAACCTCGTTACAACTACATGACGATTATTTCGGAGTCGCCGATTTCTCGTCATCGCTGCGGTTGGACGCCTCGGCCACGACGGCGGCCAGCCGGTCCGGATCACTCGAGGCGGCGATCGCCACCGACGGCGCCACCCGGCCGCTGCGCACCAGCGCGATGAGCGACTGGTCCATGGCCTGCATCCCGCGGTCGGACCCGGTGGCCATGAGCATGGCGAATTCGTTCGGCCCGGCCTCGGTGGCCACCGCCTCGGTCACCTCGGGCGAGGCGGTCAGGATCTCGGCAGCGGCCACGAGTCCGGACCCGTCGACGCCTTCGACCAGGCGCTGGCACACCACTCCTCTGAGCACGGTGGCCAGCGCGTGGCGGATCCGGGGTTGGCGGGTGGCCTCGAAGTGGCCCACGAGGCGGTGCAGCGCGTCGGCGGCAGAGGCGGCGGTGGTGGTCGCGATCACCAGCCGGCCCGCGCCCGCCGCGGTCAGGACCTGGTCGATGGTGTCGGGGTCCTCGAGCTTGGACACGTAGATCACGTCCGGATCGAGCTGGTCGATGCGGCGCAGCGCATCGGCGGCGCTGCGGGTGTCCGAGCCGATCTCGCGCTGGGAGATCAAGGAGGTGCGGTCCGCCAGGAGCACCTCGATGGGGTCCTCGAGGGTGACGATGTGCGCGGCGCGGAGCTGGTTGAGGTGATCGAGAAGCGCCGCGGCGGTGGTGGTCTTGCCCGACGAGGCGGGGCCGCACACCAGCACCAGACCCGCGTCGTTCTCGACCAGGCCGGGCACGCTCTCGGGCAGCCCGAGCGAGCTGAGCGCCGGCGCGCCCGGCGCGATGACCCGGATCGCCAGACCGTAGGAGCCCCGCTGGCGGTACACGTTGAGCCGGAAGCGGCCGAGCCCGGGCACCGCGTGCGCGATGGACACCTCTCCCCGTTCGGCCAGGTCCCGGGTGCGGGCGGTGGGGACCAGGTCGGCGACCAGGGCGGTGAGGTCGTCGACGGTGGGCGGATCGAAGGGGGTGGGCCGCAGCCGGCCCTGGACCCGTAGGTGCGGCACGGTGCCCACCTTGACGTGCAGGTCGGACCCGTTCTGCTCCAGCAGGTGGGCCAGCAGATCGTTCACGTCGGCCATGCGACTCCTCCACTCGGTTCCGGCCACCCGCCTCGGGAAGCCCGGCGACCATCTTCTCACCCTTTTCCCCCGAAATGGGGGGCGGGTTCGAGCGGGTGGGGCGGGGTGTCGAATCGCAGGGTGTCGGGCCGGCGGGGGTCAGGTGGGCTGGCGGGCGGCCAGTTCCTCGACGATGTCCCGGCCGGGACCGCCGCTGGTGGGCGCCTCGGTCGACCGGTCTCCGGAACGTTCCCCGGTGCCGCCGGTCATCGCCTCGACCGACGCGGCCGTGGACGCGGCGATCGCGCCCAGGTCGTAGCCGCCCTCGAACAGCGCCACGGTCCGGCCCCGGGGCACCAGGCCCATCAGGGTCGCCACCACCCGGCCGAAGTCTCCCGCCGACAATCCGATCGCGGCCAGCGGGTCGGCACGGTGGGCGTCGAACCCCAGCGACAGGCACAGCCAGTCGGGAGCGAACCGCTCGGCGAAGGGCACCACGAGTGTCTCCACCGCCGCTTCGTACACGTCGCCGGTCGCGCCCGCGGGCATCGGCACGTTCAGCACCCCGTCGGGCGCGCCCGGACCGCCGGTCTCCTCCGCGGCGCCGCTTCCCGGATACCAGGGCCACTGGTGGAGCGACACGTACCCCACACGGGGATCGTCCCAGAACGCCTCCTGGGTGCCGTTGCCGTGGTGCACGTCGATGTCGACCACGAGCACCCGTTCGCCGGCGTCGGCCAACGCGGCGGCGGCGATCGCGACGTTGTTGAACACGCAGAAGCCCATCGCCGATCCGTGCCGGGCGTGGTGCCCGGGGGGCCGAACCGCGCACAGGGCCGCGTCCAGTCCCCCGTCGCGCAGCCGTTCGATCGCCTGCAGGCCCGATCCGGCGGCCAGGTACGCCGCCTGCAGCGACTCGGGCACCACCGCGGTGTCCGCGTCGAGGTTGCCGCCACCGGTCAGACAGAACGACGTCACCGCCGACACGTACTGGGGCGCGTGCACCCGTTCCAGCGCGGCGTCCGGCGCGGGCACGGCTTCGGTGATCTCGACCGCGCCGGCCCGCCGGGCGTCCTGAAGGCCCGACACGAGCGCGTCGACCCGCTCGGGACGTTCGGGGTGCCCGTTTCCGGCGAAATGCAACGCGCAGCGTTCGTCGACCACGACCAGCAGAGACATCGAGGTCAGGCTACGGCCGCCGTGGGCGGGCCGCATCCCGGCCGGTCGATCACGGCGGCGACCGCGGTGAGTTCGTAATCTCGGGCGGAGAGGAGCAATGAGCGCACCCGAGATCTTCCGCGTCGGTGAGGACCGACTCCTGTGTGATGCCTGGCATGCGCCGTCGCGCACGGTGGTGCTCCGCCCCGCTGACCCCCGGCGGCGACCCCGACCCGAGGCGGTCGCCCGCGTGCTGGCGATGCTCGAGACCCGGCAGGTGGACCGGGTGTTGACCGCCGCGCTCGACGACGCGTGTCTGGCGCCGTTCACCGCGGCCGGATTCGGCCTCCACGAAGAACTGTGCGTGCTCCGCCACGATCTGCACCCCCACCGGGCCTCCTGGCCCTCGGGCGGGGTCGTGCCAGCGACCCGACCCGTGACGACGGAACCGCCCGCTCCCCCGCCGGTGATCCGGCGCGGGTCGGGCGGGCGGGACCTGCGGCGGGCCGCGGCGGTCGACGAACGGGCCTTCGCCGCCGGGTCGTCGCTGGACGACGGAGGCCTGCGCGCCATCCGGTCGGCCACGCCGACCATCCGGTTCCGCCTGGCCGCGTCGGACCGCGCGCCCCGCCCGGCCGCCTACGTGATGAGCGGCCTCGCCGGCGGGGTGGGCTATGTCCAACGCCTGGCCGTCGACCCGGACTGGCGACGCCGGGGCTACGCCCGGGCGCTGGTGGCCGACGCGCTGGGGTGGTTCCGGCGCCGGCGGGTCACCGCGGCGTTCGTGAACACCCAGGTCACCAACGACGCCGCCCGCGGCCTCTACGAGGACCTCGGTTTCGTGCTGCGACCCGGGCGTCTGACCGTGGGGGTCTGGCACCGCGAGCGGGCCGCATGAGGCCGCGGCGTTCCCGTGGCGCGACCCTGGCGGCGGTCCTGGTGGCGGTGGTGGCGGCGGTCGGGACGGCCCCGGCCCCTGCGGGCGCGGATCCCGCGGCCGGTGCGGACACCACGATCCGTCTGACCGAGCTGGACCCCTGGGTCCGGTCCACCGATCTGGTGGGGGTGACGGTGCGCCTCACCGGGGTTCCCGAAGGGTCCCGGCTCATCCCGGTGCTGCACCAGGCGGTGTCGACCCGGTCGGCGTTCGCCCTGACCCGGCTCGGCGAGAACCTGGGCGGCATCGAGGCACAGCTCCGCGAGCAGGAACTCGACGCGGGCGCCTCGACGGCGGCGATTCGTTTCGCGGTGGGAGACGCCGGCTCATCCGCGGACGCCGACGGCACGACCGCCACGCCGGACTCGGACCGGGTGGACCTCGCCGGGACCGGGGTGTATCCCCTGTCGATCGCGGTCCACGATTCCGACGGCATCGAAGTCGCTTCGCTGGTGACCTACCTGGTCCGGCTCCCCGACGCGCCCGAGGGCGGGGTCACCGGGCACGAGCCGCTGCGGGTCGCGTCCGAGCTCCGGTTGCAGCCCCGCCCGCGCCTGGACGCCGAGGGTGATCTGGTGGTCACCGACGCGATGGTCGCGGCCACCGGCGCGCTGATCGACGGGCTCGACGCGGCTCCCACCGAGGTGGCCGACAGTTTCGGGTTCGCGGTCGCGCCCTCGTTCGTCGAGGCACTGGTCGCCCCCGATGCCACCGGGGAGGGCGACGACGAGAACGACGGAGACGACGGAAACGCCGAGCGGCTGTCGACCCGCCGGGTGCTGGAGCTCGCCGCGCTGGTCGAGGGTCTCCCCCTGCAGGCCCAACCCTGGGCGCCGCTGGACGCGGCCGGATGGCTGGCCACCGATGAGCTGGCTCCGCTGCTGGAGCGGTCCACCGAGATCGGCGACGTGGTGCTCGCCGATCACCTCCACGCGCCCACGGCCGACACCACCGACCTGGGCGCGTGGGACGGCGAACCCTCCACGGCGTTGCTGCGCTGGTTCACCTCCCGGGGCGCCTCGGCGTTCCTCGTCCCCGATGCCGACCTGGAACCCCTGGACCCCGCGGCGTTCCCGCGCACCCTGGCGGCGCCCTTCGAGATCGACCTGGGCGAAGGCCGCAGCGCCCCGGCGGTCCAGCTCGACTCGGGGCTGGCCGGCCACTTCGAGGCGGTCGACCCGACCCTGGGCGCGAACCACCTGATCGCCGACCTGTCGGTCATCGCGCTGGACCTGCCGGCGATCTCCCGGGGCGTGGTGGTGGCCCCTCCCCCGGGCTGGACGCCCTCGGTGGCGTTCCTGCAGGCCTACACCTCGGCGCTGGCCGGAGCGCACCCCGACGGTTCGGCACCGTTGCTCCTGCCCACCGCGCTGGCCGAGGTCGTCACCGGGACGCCCCCGGCGCGCACCGCCGGGGACACCGCGACCGAAGGCCCGGTCCTGCGGCGGTCCCTGGCCCGGGGCGGGGCGCCGGACCCACTGGTCGCGCTGGGTCGGGAGATGACGACCACCGGTGCCCGGGTCGACGCGCTGGAGACCATGGTGCCCGGCGGACCCGAGCACAGCGAGGCGGTGACCCGCCGGTTCCGTCAGCAGATGAGCCTCGCGGCCATGCCCGACGTGGACACCGACCGCCGCCGCGACCGTTTCGCGGCGATCCGCGCCGAGGTGACCGGGATCGCCGAGTCGGTCCGGTTGCCCGAACGCCAGACGATCACGTTGACCTCCGACACCGCGTCGTTGCCCTTCGCGCTGCGTCGTCCCGCGGACGGGCCCACCGAGGTGCTGGTGCACATCGACGCGCCCGACCGCCTCGAGCTGCTCGACGGCCCGACCCAGGCGGTGCACCTGGAGGACCAGACCACCCGGTTCCAGATCCGGGTCCGGAGCGACTCGCCGGGCGACACCATCGTGCGCATGACGGTCACCTCGCCCGACAGCGAACTGGTCGTGGGCACCACCGAGGTGGTGGTGCGCTCCACCGCCGCGTCCGGGGTGGGTCTCATCATCAGCTTCGGATCACTGGCCTTCCTCGTGGTGTGGTGGGCCCGCGACATCGCCCGCACCCGGCGTCGCCGTCGGGCCCGCCACGTTCCCCCGGCGGAGCTGATCGACATCGACTGACCGGACGGTCCGTTCCAGACCCGCCCGCCCCGGTCCGTCCCGACCGGACCCGGTGGATCCGCGACGATGTAACCGACCGTCTCCCCCCGGGGTCCGATCACCGCCACCCCATCTCCGTCCACCCTGAGGATCTCCATGCCCGGCATCCACATCGTGACCGACTCCGGTTCCGACATCACCCCCACCGAAGCCGAACGACTGGGGGTCACCGTCGTTCCGTTGACCATCCGTTTCGGCGACGTGGAGTACCGCGACGGCGTCGACCTCGACGTCGAGTCCTTCTACGCCAAGATGGCCGAACACCCCGAGCTTCCCTCGACCGCGGCGCCGGCGCCCGGTGCGTTCATCGAGGCGTTCACCGCGGCGCACGACGCCGGCGCGGACGGTGTGGTGTGCATCGATCTGGCTGGCAACCTGTCGGCGACGATCGACTCGGCCCGGAACGCCGCCGCCGAGGTCGCCGACCGCATCGAAGTGCGGGTGGTCGACTCGCAGTCGGTCAGCGGAGGACTGCACGCGCTGGTCCGCCGGGCCAAGGAGGCCGCCGACGCCGGCGAGGGTCTGGACGCGATCGAGCAGATGGTGCTCGACCGGGCCGAACGCACCACGATCTACGGCACCTTCGACACGTTGGAGAACCTCAAGATGGGCGGCCGGATCGGCGGCGCCCAGGCCTTTCTGGGCACGGTGCTGCAGATCAAGCCGATCGTGGAGGTCCGCCACGGCAAGGTCGAGGAGGCCGGCAAGCAGCGCACGCGAAAGAAGGCGCTGGCCTGGATCATCGACCGGGTCGTCGAGGCCGGTGCGGTGGAGGACCTCACCCTGTGCGAGGCCTTCGCCCCTGACGTGGCCACGTTCCGCCAGATGTTCCCCGACCATCTGGACTTCGGCGAGCTCCGCCTGGGCCCGACCATCGGAACCCACGGGGGTCCTCGGACCATGGGGGTGAGCTTCGTGCATCCTCCTTCCGGCGCCTGAGGTCGACCCGCCGGCGGGTGCTTCATCGGGCCCCGCGCGGCCCGATAGCGTCGATGGCACCGTGGATGCCCCAGGCGCTGCCCGATCTGAAGCCGGTCCTGTGACCGGGAGGCCGGACCAGGCCCGGGGATCCGGCGCGGCCGACCCGGTCGGCACCCTGCTGGGAGGCCGCTACCGGATCATCGACCTGATCGCGACCGGAGGGATGGCCCGGGTGTACCAGGCCATGGACGAGGTGCTGAGCCGCCCCGTGGCCGTCAAGGTGCTCCACGAGCATCTGCTGGTCGACGACGCCTTCGTCGAACGGTTCCACCACGAGGCGATCGCCGCGGCCCGGCTCAGCCACCCGTCGATCGTGTCGATCTTCGACACGGTGTCCGAACCGGCAGGCGAGGATCCGCCCTGTGAGGCGATCGTGATGGAGCTGGTGCACGGCACCACCCTGCGCCGCCGCCTCGATGCGGTGGGCACCTTGAGCGTGGACGAGACCGTGGCGGTGGGCGCCCAGGTCGCCGACGCGCTCGACACCGCCCACCGCGCCCAGGTGGTGCACCGCGACATCAAACCGGCGAACATCCTGTTGTCGACCGACGGTCGGGTGATGGTCGCGGACTTCGGGATCGCCAAGGCCGCCGAGGGCCACGATCTGACCGCCGAGGGTTCGATGCTGGGCACCGCCAAGTACCTGGCACCCGAACAGGTCGAGGGCACCCGGGTGGATGGACGCGCCGACGTGTACGCGCTGGGCATCGTGCTCTACGAGGCGCTGTGCGGGCGCGTGCCGTTCCTGGCCGACACCGACACGGGCACCGCGCTGGCCCGGCTGCACCAGGCGCCGCTGCGACCCCGCCAGGTGAACGCCGAGATCCCCCGTGCCATCGAGGAGGCGGTGATGCGGGCCATGGCCCGGCATCCCGCCGACCGGTTCGCCGACGCCGCCCAGTTCCGGGCCGCGCTGCTGGGCTGCGTCGCCGAGGGCCCCTCCATCGAGGTCTCCGTCGACGACACCGTGCCGGGCACCCTGCTGGTCGACGGTCCGGGCGCCGCGCCGGTGCCGGACCGCACTCCGGTTCCCCCTACCGCTCCCCCGACGTCCGAGCCCGAACCGGCCGCGCCCCGTGGCTTCAGCCGCTCCGAGCGGGCCTGGCTGGTGCCCACCCTGTTGATCGTGTTGGTCGCGGTGGCCCTGGGGGTGGTGGGGCTGCTGTTCGGGTCCTCGGACACCGGTCAGCGTTTTCTGGGCGCGTCGGACGCGGCGACGCCCACCTCCCAGGCGGCCCCGCCGCGCATCACCGCGGTCCATTCTTTCGATCCCCAGGGTGACGACGGTGAGGAGAACGACGACCAGTTGCCCAACCTGACCGACGGTGACCCGGCCACGGCCTGGCACACCTCCACCTATGAGGGCGCGCCGGAGTTCGGTGTCAAGGACGGCGTGGGCCTGGACCTGGTGCTGGCCGACGAGACCGAGTTGGACTCACTGGTGGTCGACTCGGGTTCCAGCGGCTGGTCCGCGGCGGTCTACGTGTCCCGTGGTACCCCCGGCGACACGCTGGCCGGATGGGGTGAGCCGGTCGTCGAACGCGACGGCCTGACCGCGGGCACGGTCACCTTCGACCTGGACGGCGCCCGGGGCGACCGGGTGCTGTTGTGGTTCACCCGACCCGGTCCGGAGGGCCGGGTGGCGATCTCGGGCATCCAGGCGCGATGACCGCGCCCTCGGATCCGTCGCCACCCGATGAACCTGAGCGTTCGGGGCTGTCGCCGCGGACCCGACGCCACCTGCTGGTGCTGGGGGTCGCGGTGGTGGGCATCGTGGTGGGCGTGGTCCTGGTGCTCACCGGGCGGGACCAGGCCGAGCAGGCCTCACCGACCGACCCGGTCGTGACCACCACGGCGGTGGACCGGCCGCTGCTGCCCAGCCTGGGGTCGGTCGCCGACGAGGACGCGGCGATGGTGCTGCTCGAGGGTCTGGATCCCGAAACCCTGGCAGCCCCCGAAGGGGAAGCTCCCTCCAGCACCGCACCGTCCACCACCGCGGGCGGGGTGGACCTGTCCGAGGCCGGGCTGCAGCGCTGTCAGCAGGCGGTCGCCCAGCAGAACACCGACCGGTCCCTGGGCGAGCAGCGGGCCGCGGGCCGCCTCCAGGTGGGCCACACCCCCAGTTTCGTGGTGACCTACGCGCTGCCGGCGTCGGGCACCTCCCCCGCGGGACTCCGGGTGGTCCTGGTCGACGCCCGGACCTGCCGGGTCCTGGGCGCGGTCGAGCACTGACCCGACCCGGAGCCGGTCCGGCCGGGACGCGGGGCGGGTCCCGGGCGCGGCCTCCCGTGCGGCTCCGGCACGCGCCGGGCCTCGCACTAGGGTGGGGAGATGGCCTCCGAGCGCGGCGTCGAAGGATCCTGGGCGGACCAGGCGACCGATCTGGTCGTCGGTGCGGTCGGGACGTTGCGCGACAAGACCGTGGGGCCGGCGATGACGGCCGCCCGGGCGGTGGTGTACGGCTTCTTCGCGTTGCTGGTGGGCCTGTGCGCGTTCGTGCTGGCCACGATCTTCGTGATCCGCATCGTCACCGTGTACACCGGCGGTCGGGTCTGGATTCCCCAGCTCGGCCTTGGGGTGTTCTTCGGCATCGCGGCGCTGGCGCTGTGGGGTCGGGCCCGGCGGATTCCGCACCGGTAGGCTCCGTTCGGACCGTCGCTGGCGCCGGTGTCGGGAATAGTGACCCGACCGGTGTGGTTGATGGGTTCGTACGCCAGTTTTCTGGCAACCGTTCTTCTGTGAGGTCATCGTGACAGACGCCGTCCACGAAGTCGTGATCATCGGGTCCGGTCCGGCCGGCTACACCGCCGCCATCTACACCGGGCGAGCCCAGCTCTCACCGTTGATGCTCGAGGGCGAGATCGTGAGCAACACCGACCAGCCCGGCGGTCAGCTCATGTTGACCACCGAGGTGGAGAACTACCCGGGTTTCGTCGACGGGATCATGGGGCCGGACCTCATGGCGGCGTTCCGGGCCCAGGCCGAACGCTTCGACACCCAGATCGTGACCCGCCGGGCCACCCGGGTGGACCTGTCGTCGCGTCCCTACGGGGTCTGGGTGGGCGATCCGGAGGCTTCCGAGCCCACCTACCGCGCCGAAGCGCTGATCATCTCGACGGGCGCGCAGGCCCTGATGCTCGGGCTGGAACACGAACAACGCCTGCTCGGCCACGGCGTGTCGACCTGTGCGACCTGTGACGCCTTCTTCTTCCGCGGCCACGACATCGCGGTGGTGGGAGGTGGCGATTCGGCCATGGAGGAAGCCACGTTCCTGTCCCGGTTCGCCGACTCGGTGACGATCATCCACCGCCGCGACGAGCTGCGGGCGTCCAAGATCATGCAACAGCGGGCCATGGACGACCCCAAGATCCGCTTCGCCTTCAACAAGGTCGTCGCCGACGTCCACGGCACCGAGCGCCTGGAGGGGTTGACCCTGACCGACACGGTCACCGGCGAGCAGTCGGAGTTGGCGGTCACCGGGATGTTCGTGGCGATCGGTCACCGACCCAACACCGACCTGTTCAAGGGCCAGCTCGAGCTGCGCGACGACGGCTACATCGTCGTGCACGACGGCACCCGGACCAGCGTGGCGGGCGTGTTCGCCGCCGGGGACGTGCAGGATTCGGTCTACCGCCAGGCGGTCACCGCCGCCGGGTCCGGATGTATGGCCGCGCTCGATGCCGAACGTTGGCTGGCCGCCGGAGCCAGCGACGCCGACTGGTAAGAAGACCCCTGGAGGTTTCCATGTCCGATGCACGTATTCTCACGCTCACCGACGATTCGTTCGAAGAACAGATCAGAAGCGCCGAAACCCCGGTGCTGGTGGACTTCTGGGCCGACTGGTGCGGGCCCTGCAAGAAGATCGCGCCGATCATCGACGAGCTGGCCGATGAGCACGGGGACCGGATGACCTTCGCCAAGATGGACATCGACGCGAACCCGCAGATTCCCCTCCAGCACAATGTGATGAGCATTCCTACTCTGATCGTTTTTTCCGATGGGGCCGAGGCCAAGCGGATCATCGGCGCCAAGGGCAAGCACCAGCTCGTCGACGAGCTCGACGAATTCCTGTCCTGAACCCTTCGAGGGGTGCGCGGACCCGGTGAGGGTCGCGCACCCCTCGCCCGGTCTGTCCTCTTTCGCTGCTGATGGCCTCCGACTTCGATCCCGAACCGGGCACGCTTCCGTTGTGTCCCGGTGCCTCGGGCGCTGCGGTCCGGGACCTGCAGATCCGGCTCCGTCAGAGCGGCCTGCTCGACCACCCGGAGGTCTCGGGGGTCTTCGACGACGCCACCCGGGCCGCGGTGGCGGCCTTTCAGGAACGCTCGGGGCTTTCGGCGACGGGCACCTGTGATCATCCGACCTGGTCGGCGCTGGTCGAATCCGGCTACAGCCTGGGCGACCGGCTGTTGTACCGGCGGCAGCCGATGCTCCGTGGCGACGACGTGGCCGCGCTCCAGCGCCGCCTGAGCGAACTCGGGTTCCACAGCGGACGGGTCGACGGCATCTTCGGCCCCGACACCGAGGCCGGGGTCCAGGCGTTCCAGCGCAACACCGGCCTGGTCACCGACGGGGTGGTCGGCCCGGACGTGATCGCGCAGCTCCGGCGCCTGGGCCCGATCGAGGGTCTGATCACCAAGGCGCACCTGGCCGAACGGCTCCGACTCCAGGACGCCCCCCACGACCTGTTCGGCGCCCGCGTGGCGGTGGCCCAGCCCGGCACGTTGCCCGCGCTGACCCACAACCTCATCGGTCGGCTGGACTCCTCGGGCGCGTCGACGTTGGCGGTCCATCACCCCGAGGGCAGCGCCCAGGCGGGCGAGGCCAACCGCTTCGAGGCCCACTGTTTCGTGGGGTGCACGTTGCGTGAGGAGGTCGGGGCGCGCCTGTCCTACTACCGCACCGACGGATTCGAGTCCGCCGGAGGGCGCCGGCTGGCCCTGGTCGCCGCCCAGCACCTGGGTGCGGCCGGCCTCGCCGGGCCGATCGACGTGCAGGGCATGCGGATCCCGGTACTACGGGAGACCCGCATGCCGGCGCTGTGGTGCGAGCTGGGCCCGGCGAGCTGGGTCGTCGAACACGCCGGAGCGGTGGCCGGGGCGCTCACCGGAGCGATCGCGGAATGGATCGCCTCACCGGTCGAGGATCCCGACCAGGTCTGAAGAACCTCAAGGTCGGGCGCCCTGGAGCCCTTGGCAAGGGTCCTCCCCCAAGTCCTGCTTCAACCGGTTCCCACAACCTTGACCACAGGTTGTGGATAGAGCCTGGCGGTCCACTTCAGGGCCGTCGGGTCGAGCTGGAGCCCCGCGAGGTCAGTCGCCGCCGGCGTCGGGTTGGCCGGGACTGCCGGTCATCGCCCGGTAGATGCGCTCCAGATCCTCCAGCGATGCAAAGTCGATG
The DNA here is from genome assembly GCA_964449375.1 of uncultured Iamiaceae bacterium. Taxonomy (GTDB): domain Bacteria; phylum Actinomycetota; class Acidimicrobiia; order Acidimicrobiales; family Iamiaceae; genus JAFDWI01. Next base: position 37,252 of record CAYVAS010000005.1, read on the forward strand.
ACGACCTTGCCCCGCTTGGCGCCCATCGTCACGTTCACCCGGGTGTCGAGGCGGTCCGACAGCAGCTCCTCGAGCTCCAACAGCCCCGGAGGGCGCAGGGCGCTGCCCCGCGGCGAGGGCTGGGGCGGGTCCTCGGTCTCGGTCCGCCGCCGGACGGCGTCTTCGACCTGACGGACCGAATAACCCGCGCTCACGGCCTTGCGGGCCAGGGCCTCCTGAAAGGTCCGGTCGGGGCTGCCCAACAGCGCCCGAGCGTGGCCGGCGGTCAGGTGTCCGTCGTGCACCAACCGCTGGACCGCCGGGGGAAGCTGGAACAGACGCAGGGTGTTGGACACCGCCGCCCGGCTCTTGCCGACCCGGCGGGCGACCTGTTCGTGGGTGAGCGAGAAGTCGTCGAGGAGCTGCTGGTAGGCGGCGGCCTCCTCCAGCGGGTTGAGGTCCTCCCGATGCAGGTTCTCCACCAGGGCCTGTTCGAGCGCTGCGGTGTCGCTGGCGTCGCGCACCACCACGGGAATCACCGAGAGTCCGGCCCGCCGGGCGGCCCGCCATCGCCGCTCCCCCGCGATCAGCTCGAAGGTTCCGTCGCCGGCGTCGCGCACCAGGACCGGCTGCAGCACCCCCAGCTCCCGGATGGACGCGGTCAGCGAGGTGAGGGCCTCCTCGTCGAAGTGGGTCCGTGGCTGGAAGCGGTTGGCCACGATGCTGGTGACGGGCACCTCCACCAACCCTTCGGCCGCCGCCGGCGCCCCCGCTGGTGCCTCATTCGGAATGAGCGCTCCCAGTCCCTTCCCCAGTCCGCTACGCCGCGCCATCACTGATCTCCTTTGCGAGTTCCCGGTAGGCCAGTGCCCCCCGGGACCGTGAATCGAATGCGATGATCGGTTGCCCGAACGAGGGCGCCTCCGACAGGCGCACCGTCCGGGGCACCATCGTCCGGGCCACCCGGTCGCCGAAGTGCTCGCGCACCTCGGCCGCGACCTGGTCCGACAACTTGGTCCGGGCGTCGTACATCACCAGCACGATGGTGGAGATCTCCAACGCGGCGTTCAGTCCCCGCCGCACCAGCTCCACGTTGTTGGACAACTGCCCCAGGCCCTCCAGCGCGTAGTACTCACACTGGATGGGCACCAGCACCTCGGTGGCCGCGGCCAGCGCGTTGATCGTCAGCAGGCCGAGAGAGGGCGGACAGTCGATGAACACGTAGTCGTAGTCGTCGCGCACCTCGGCCAGCGCGTTGCGCAACTTGAGCTCGCGGCTGAACGCGGGCACCAGCTCGATCTCGGCTCCTGCGAGGTCCAGGCTGGAGGGCGCCACGAACAGGCCCTTGATCGATGTGGCCTCCACGGCGTCCTCGATGGGCACGTCGCGCATGATGACGTCGTACATCGAGGCATCCAGACCTCGAATGTTGATCCCCAACCCCGTGCTGGCGTTGCCCTGGGGGTCCAGGTCAACCACCAGCACCCGGTGACCCAGATCGGCCAGGCAGGCACCGAGGTTGATCGCTGTCGTGGTCTTGCCCACCCCGCCCTTCTGGTTCGCCACGGCGATCCAGCGCGGCAGGCTCCGGAGCGTGCGCTCGGGTACCTCCGCGGCCGGCTCGGCCTCCGAGTTCGCGGTCGCTGTGACCGCCGGTTCGGTGTGAGGTTCGGTTGCCACCTGGTGTGAGCTGCTCACCGGCCACCTACGACGGACATGGGTGAAGTCTGCACGGCGCAATCCTGCCCGCTCGCGGCCGTGAGGTCAAGTCGGTTCCACGTGAAACCTTGGGTTTTTCGCGCTCTGGTCCTTTCCGGCCCGATGAGTCGAGCACACTGCCGCCACGGCTGAAACCAACCGGTGGTGCTGCTGACCGACGAGGACGGTTGGCGCCGGATGGAGAACTCCCCCAGTCGATGCGTTTCACGTGGAACGTCGCCCGATCAGGCTCGTCGAAAGTAGGTCGGCGCTTCTGCGTCGAGGTGCGTGGTCCCCGGACAGAGAATGCCCTGCTTCCCGTTTTCGAGGGTCCACTTGGCGTCGTCGAGCAGGTCAGGTGTTTCACGTGAAACCAGCGCTGGGCACCGCCGACGAGCAGCGACCCATGCGGCCTGGGACCCGAGGCGGACGCCGCGGCGCCATGGCTTGGCCCGCGCTTGGACGAGTTCGAGCGGGGGAGTGGACGGTTTCACGTGAAACGGACCGCCGGGCCCCCTCTGGGGCGGTTTCACGTGAAACGGCCAGTCCGGGCGGCGCCGCGCCGGGGCTCGATCCGGGCTGGGTCAGCGCGTCAGAACAACGGGCGTTTGGCGGGAATGCCGACCCGGCGGGGAAAGCGGTCGGGACACGGCGCGCTCTGCTCCAGGATCGTGTAGGCGGGAGGGCCGACGACCTGGTCGATCACCGTCAGACCGATCGGGGCGAGGCCGTCCGCCGGCCACCGGCCGTCGGGGGAGCGGGACCCCGAGGGCGGGTCGCTCACGATGAGGCGCCCGCCGACGCGGAGCAGGGGAGCGGCGCACTCGGCCACGACGGCGGGAGGGCCGAAGCTCCGGGCCACGACGACGTCGAATCGGGCCCGACGCTGCGGATCCCGCCCGGCCTCCTCGGCTCGCGCCACCATCACGCTCAGGCGATCGGCCAGGCCCAGGTCCTGGACCGCCTCGGTCAGGTGCGCGCCGCGGCGGGTCGAGCCCTCCAGCAGCTCGCCCTGAAGGTCCGGCCGTTCCACGGCGACCACGAGGCCCGGTACGCCACCTCCCGAGCCCAGGTCGACGAACGTCGAAGCGTCCGCCGGGATCGCCCGGGTCAGTGCCCGGGCGTGGTCGAGATGCTCGTGCACCGGGCCGGGACCCAGATGTCCGGCCGCCCGGGCGCGCTCGAGCACGTCGAGCAGGCCGCGCTCGGGGTCCGACTCACGCTGGGATGGACCGGTCATGGTGCCGGCGCCGAACGGTCGGCTCAGGCGTCGTCTGCGGCAATGACGACCCAGCGACGGGGTTCGTGACCCTCCGACGACGTGCGGACGCCATCCAGGGCGTTCACGGTGTCGTGGACGAGCTTGCGGTCCGACGACGGCATCGGCTCGAGTGCCCGGGCCTTGCCGTCCTCGCGCACCTCGTTCGCGATCTTCTCGACGAACGTCACCAGCGCGGCGCGGCGCTTGGCCCGGTAGCCGTTGACGTCGACGTGGACGTGGCCTTCCCAGGACCCGCCGGCCTGCTTCTGCAGCGAGATGCGGGCGAGGTCCTGAATGGCGTTCATGGTCTGTCCCCGCGGTCCGATCAGCAGCCCGAGACCGTCCCCTTCGACGTTCACGGTGGCGTTGTCGTCGTCGGTGCGATCGGTGGTCACCTCTCCGGAGTACCCGAACACGTCGAGCAGTCCCTGGAGAAACGACTCGGTCGCGGCGACCTGTTCGTCGAGGGTCATCGTCATGGCTTGTCTTCCTTCTTCCTTGGCGGGCTTGGCGGACCGGTCGCTCCCGGCGGAACCCCCGCCCCGGGAGGAGCGGCGGCGACGGGAGCGCTTGGCGCCATCGTCGGTGGCGGCGGTCGGTGCATCGTCTCCAGCATCGGCCGGCGCCGCGTCGGGCGCGGACGCCCCGGCCTCCGCGGACTTGGCAGGCTGTCGGGACGAACGGCTCTCGCCATCGCGTCCGCCTCCGCGGGTTCGGCGGGAGCGGCGCTCGGTCTTGGGCGGCGGCGTGCGGGGGGCCACCCGGGCACGGACCCGGGCGTTGCCTCGGAGCTGGTTGAACAGCCCCCGGCGGGGCTCCTCGAGGACCACGAACTCGGCTTCGTCGTGGTCGATCCCCAGCTCGTCGAGCGCTCGCTCCTTGGCTGCTTCCACCGATTTCGCCGTGATTTCAACCCATTCCATACTCGTTCACCCTCTTTCCGCACTGAGCGACCCGGTCAGTCGCGCTTTCTGGAGCCGCTCGGACGCGGCGGTGCCTTTCGGCTGGGCGCCGACTTCGGGGGAGAGCGGTCGGGACGCTGCTTGGCGCCCCCGTCGGCCTTGGCGCTCGAGGACGACCTCCGGCTCGCCTCGCCGGAACCGGCGGGACGCTTCCTGGCTCCGGTCGACCCCTGCCGGGACGGACCGGCACCCGTGGGCCGTTGGCCGGTCTTCTTCTTCGATCCCGAACCGGCCGAGGCGGACTTCTTGGCACCCTGGCGCGGCGCCCCCGACTTCTTGGCACCAGACTTCTGGCCGGCCTGTTTCTGGCCGCCCGCCTTCTTCTGGGCGCCAGACCTCTGCCCACCAGGCTTGCCGGACCCCTGTTTCTTTCCGGAGCCCTGCTTGGGGCCCCCTTGTCTGCCCGAGCCCTGGCGACCCTGCCCACCGCCCCCGCTTCTGGCGCCCGCCTTCTTCTGGGCACCGCTGCGCGCGGCCGGCCGGCTGGGCTCCTCGTCCTCGTCGTCGTCCATGCCTCCGGGGGGCTCGATCAGGCGGGCGAAGAAGCCCTTCTTCTCGCCCTGATCGCGGCGCACCTCGGTTGCGGTCGTGGGAATGGCAATCGCGTTCGGCCCGGTATAAAACGTCCGGGTGACCATCGCCTGTTGCCCAATACGAAACAGCGAAGAAACCAGAAAGTAGACCACCACACCGGCCGGAATGATGATGTAGACGACCCCCAGCACGATCGGCATGACCTTCATCATCATCTGTTGCGTGGGGTTCATCATCGAGTTCTTCGGCTGACGCCGTTGGATCTGCTGCTGCTGGGCATAGGTCAGCCCCATGACGACCAGCACCATCAGCAGGTACGGCAGCGCGGCGACCAGCCCGGTCGAGAAGGTGGCCCAGGCGCTCTGCGAAAGGTCCAGACCGAACGAGCTCATCACCCGCGTCGTCGACAGGTCCTGGTACAGCGCCGAGGACGAGTCGAGGTACGCAGGGTGGAAGAATCCGGCGTTCGCAAAGGTTCCGACGCCCTCGACGCAGGCGTTGGTGCCGCCGATCGAACACGCCACCGAGTGACCGAGGTCCTCCCCGAAGGGCCCTCGCTTGGTCAGCCCCAGGAGCACCGCGTACAAGATGAAGAACACCGGAAGCTGCAACAGCATCGGCAGACAGCCACCCAACGGAGAAAGCTTGTTCTCCTGGTAGAACTTCATCATCTCTTCGTTGAGCTTCTGGCGGTCGTCCTTGTAGCGATTCTGCAGCTTCTTGATCTCGGGCTGCAGCGCCTGCATGGCGAGCATCGACCGGGTGCTCTTGAAGGTGAGCGGCGCCAGGATCAGCATGATCACCAGCGTGAAGAGGATGATCGATCCGCCATAGGATGGCCAGAACGAATAGAGGAATTCGAGCAGTCGAGCGAGGAGTCCGAACATCTACATCACTTTCCGTTCGCCGGCGACGGGCGCCGCCGCGTGGGGCTCGGGGACGGGATCCCAGCCCTGACCTCCCCAGGGATGACACCGGAGCAGGCGCCGTAGGGTCAACCAGGACCCCCGCGCCGCGCCGTACACCTCGAGAGCCTCCAAGCCGTAGGAGGAACAGCTCGGTTCGTACCGGCACGGCGAAGGCCGACCGGCGCGGACACGCTGGTAGAACCGGATCGGAGCTTGCAGCACGCGGGCGGGCCGGCTCGCCGTCGCCCCGGTCACCGTGACCCTCCGTGCCGGCCCGCTTCGGACCCGTCGCGACCGGCGTCCAGTTCGGCGAGCAGCACCTCGGCGGTGTGGACCAGCTCGTCGAAGGGCACGTGGGCAGCCGCCGCCGACGCGCTCACCAGGTAGGTTCCGTTGGGAAAACGCGCCGTTCCCGCCTCGTGCCGCTGCTCGATGAGCGCGAACACCGCGCGCAGGCGCCGCCGGATGCGGTTCCGGACCACCGCCCCACCGACGCGACGCGACAGGCCGTAGGCCACACGCCGACGGTCCTCGGGTTCGCTGAGATGAGCGATGCGCAGGACGCCCCGGCGGACCCGGCGATCGGGTCGACGGAGCAACTGGAAGGACCCACGGTCCGAGACCGGCTCGATCAGACTGGCGATCAGACCGACAGCCGGTTCCGACCGCGCCGGCGTCGGTTCCGGATGATGGTCCGGCCCGAGCGCGATGCCATCCGGTGCCGGAATCCGTGACGTCGGGACCGTCTCCGACCACTTGGCTGATATGTCCGTTTCACACTGCCTCCAGCGCAACTGGATGTTCTCGACGCGGGCACCGCACTCCCGCCGGGAGCACGGACCTCAAAGACCTGTTTCACCGGACGCTCACTGCTCCCCGACGCGACCGGCCGGGATCGTCTGGCTGTCCCGGCACCACCTCGGATCATCCGAGGGTTCCAGGACCGTTCCACGATAGGTGGTGGGGCGAATCGCGAGCAACCGGGCCCGCGGCGCCCGGGCGAGTTGGCACGACGCGTGCCCCGCGGACGGCTCGGGTTCGCCGCTGCGCCGGCCACGGGGGTGCTGCTAGCGTTGGCTCTTCTGTCCCGACCATCTGCAGGGTCGATCCCGTGGGAGGTCGCGTGGTCGACGTCGCCCGCTCCCCGACGTTATCCACAACTGTGGACGCCACTGTGGAGGAGCAGCCGACCGAGAGGTGAAAACCGCAGGTGGTAGACCCCCGAGACGTGTGGACGACGTGCTGTGATCTGCTGCGGACCCAGGTGTCCGACGCGGTGTGGCGCTCCACGTTCCACGATGCGCGGCCCGTGTCGCTGGAGGGCACCACGCTGACCCTGGCGGTGCCCAACCCGCTGAGCCGGGACCGGATCGCCGGCACCTATGAGTCGCTCGTGTTGGAGTGTCTGGCCGACGCGGCGGGAGAACCGCTGTCGCTTCAGGTGCGGGTCGACGGGGTGGAGGCCGACGTCGAGGAGGTCGCCGACCCGCTTTCGTCGGGCGTGCCCGGCGAGGACCGTGCCGCCGAGCACGCCGCCGGTGACCCGTCGGCCAAGCCGGCCACCGAGTCCGCCGACGAGGTCGTCCCCGGCGACCCGACACCCGGCGATCCGGACCGCTACACCTTTGCCACCTTCGTGGCCGGCCCCTCCAACCGCTTCGCGCACGCCGCGGCCCTGGCCGTGGCCGAGAAACCCGGCCAGAACTACAACCCGTTGTTCATCTACGGCGACGCCGGGTTGGGCAAGACCCATCTGCTCCAGGCGATCAGCCACTACATCAGCGAGAACTACCCGCACTTCACGGTGCGCTACGTGTCCTCGGAGACGTTCCTGTCCGAGTTCGTGGACTCGGTGCGGGCCGGTGAGGCCGAACACTTCAAGCGTCGCTACCGCGACGTCAACGTGCTGTTGGTGGACGACATCCAGTTCATCGAGGGCCGTGAGGAGACCCAGGTCGAGTTCTTCCACACCTTCAACGCGCTGCACCAGGCCAACCGCCAGATCGTGTTGTCCTCGGACCGACCGCCCGACGCGATCTCCAAGATCGAGAACCGTCTGCGCAGCCGTTTCAAGATGGGCCTGATCACCGACGTGCAACGCCCGGACCTGGAGACCCGCCTGGCGATCCTGCGCAAGAAGGCCGAGCGGTCCCCGGTCGACATCCCCGACGAGGTGCTCGAGTTCATCGCCGACAACATCGCCGACAACATCCGGGAGCTCGAGGGTGCCCTCACCCGGGTCACCGCCTACACCAGCCTGGTGAACGAGCCGCTCACCCTGGAGTTGACCGAACAGGTGCTGGCCAACGAGCTGGGCGAGCGGGTGGCCCGGCCCCTGACCCCCGAGGTGGTGCTCGACGCCACCGCCGCGATGTACGGCTTCAGTGTCGAGGAGCTCAAGGGCAAGTCCCGTCAGCGTCCCCTCACCCTGGCCCGACAGGTGGCGATGTACGTGCTGCGCGAGACCACCGAGCTGTCGTATCCGGCGATCGCCAGCGCGTTCGGGGGCCGGGACCACACCACCGTGATGCACGCGGTCGACAAGATCGGCAACCTCATGGCCGAACGCCGCCAGATCTTCGACCAGGTCACCGAGTTGATCACCACGGTGCGGGGCGGCAAGTGACCGGGCCGGTCCGGTGCGGTCGCTGTGGACCACGGCAGGGACGACCCGGGGACGACACCGGGGACCGAGCCGTGGAAAGCCGTTGTGATTCCACCGCCCGCGGCGCGGCGGCCCCGGTTGGCTGTGGAACACTGTGGACCGATTCGGGAATGCCGGACCACCTCCGGGCTGGGCGGATGGGCCTTCGTCCACAATCCACAGCCCCTACCACCACTACGACCTTGTCATGACAAAAATTCTGAAAGAGGAAGTGGGGACAACGTGAAATTCCGCTGCGAACGAGATCTGCTCGCCGACGCGCTCACCGCGGCCGGCCGTGCCGCCACCAACCGGGGTGGGGCGCTGCCGGTGCTGTCGGGGGTCCGCCTGGCGCTGACCGGGTCGCGCCTGGAGGTGACCGGCACCGACGTGCAGCTCTGGATCACGGTGTCGGTGGACGTGGACGGTTCCGAGGACGGCGAGACGGTGGTGCCCGCCCGCATCGCCCAGGAGGTCGTGCGGTCGTTGCAGTCGGGCGCGGTGTCGTGCGCGGTGACCGACGGCGAGTTCGAGATCACCTCGGGCCGGTTCCGTTCCCAGATCCGCACGCTGCCCGCCGACGAGTTCCCCGCGCTGCCCGAGATGGCCGAGTCCTCGGTCACCCTGGACGCCGGGGTGCTGGCCGACGCGTTGCACCAGGTGGTGCCCGCGGCCTCCAGCGACGACGCCCGTCCGATCCTCACCGGGGTGCTCTTCGCCGCCGAGGGCGACGGGCTGCGTCTGGTCGCCACCGACTCGTACCGGCTGGCGGTGCGCGACGTGGTGGGCGCCGGGGTGCTGGGTGAGTCCCAGCAGGTGCTGGTGCCCTCGCGGGCCCTGCGCGAGGTCGAGCGGTTGTTGTCGCCCACCGCGGAGTTGACCGTGCGCCTGTCCGAACGCGACGCCTCCTTCGAGGTGGTCGTCGACGGGGTGACCACGCGCTTGGAGACCCGCCTCATCGAGGGGGACTTTCCCAACTACCGCCAGCTCATCCCCTCCGAGTACCCCAACGAGCTGACCGTGTCTCGTGAGCTGCTGGCCGACGCGGTGCGCCGCGTGCGGTTGATGGCCCGCGAGGGCACCCCGGTGCGGTTGTCGATGTCGGCGAACGGTCTGGAGCTGGTGGCGGTGACCCAGGACGTCGGTCAGGCCTCCGAGGTGATCGACGCGACCTACCGGGGTGAGGACCTGACCGTGGCCTTCAACCCCGAGTACCTGCTCGACGGGGTGGAGATCGCCACCGGCGACGAGGTCACGTTGTCCACGCTCGACGCGCTCAAGCCGGCGGTGCTGCGGGCGTCGGATTCGGCGTCGTTCCTCTACCTGTTGATGCCGGTCCGCGTGGCCTGACCCTCCTCGGGTCGGTCGGGAGCGGATCCACCTCGTCGTGCTGCTGCGCCGTCTGGAGCTGGTCGACTTCCGCAACTACGCCCGCCTGGGCCTGGATGTGCCCGAGGGGGTGACGGTGCTGATCGGCGCGAACGGGCAGGGCAAGACCAACCTGTTGGAGGCGGTGGGGTATCTGGCGTCGCTGTCATCGTTCCGGGGCGCCTCCGACGAGGTGCTCATCGGCACCGGCGCGGACTCGGCGGTGATCCGGGCCGAGGCCGAACGGGACCGGCGCAGCCTGCTGATCGAGACCGAGCTGCGCCGCACCGGGCGCAACCGCACCCTGGTGAACCGCCAGCCGCTGCGCCGCACGTCGGATCTGCTGGGAGCGTTGCGGGTGAGCGTGTTCGCTCCCGAGGACCTGGACCTGGTCAAGGGGTCGCCGTCGTCGCGGCGCCGGTACGTGGATGATCTGGCCGTGGCGCTGGACCCGAACCTGCACGCCCGACGCGCCGAGGTCGACCGGGTGTTACGTCAGCGCAACGCGTTGTTGAAACAGACCCGGGGTCGTCTGGATGCCGAGGCCGAGGTGACCCTGGAGGTGTGGGACACCAAGCTGGCCGCGGCCGGCGAGGCGCTGGGCCGGATGCGCACCCGGGTGGTGGAGCGTCTGGCGCCGTACCTGGCAGACGCCTATGCGGTGCTGGCCGGTGGGGGACGGGCCGCGTCGATCCGCTACGACCCGGCGTGGGCGACCCAGGGGCTGGCCGCCGCGTTGGTCGGGGCCCGCGACGACGATCTGCGCCGGGGGGTGACCACCGTGGGCCCCCACCGCGACGAGGTCGACCTGGTGCTGGGAGGCGAACCGGCGCGCACCCACGCCTCCCAGGGTGAACAGCGCACCTTCGCGCTGGCGCTGCGCCTGGGCGGGCACCGGCTGGTCACCGAGGCGACCGGGTCGCCGCCGATCCTGCTGCTGGACGACGTGTTCTCCGAGCTGGACGCGGCCCGGCGGGCGGCGCTGCTGGCCAACCTGCCCGAGGGCCAGACGCTGATGACCACCGCCGCGGACGTGCCCGCGGGCACCAATCCGGCCCAGGTGCTCCGCGTCGTGGCGGGCACGCTCGAATCGTGACTACCCGACGGGACCCGACTCGTATCGGCGCGGGACCAACACGTTCCGAAAGAATTTTGACGAATCGCGCCCCGGTTCGTGTTACAGTTGCGCAGTCCTATCCCAACCGATTCCGCCCAGGGGGATCGTCGTGACCGACGCCAAGCCAGACGACAACGCACCGGCGAGCGATTCGTCCAGTGACGGGAAGTCGCCGATCGACCGGCGCACCGCGCTCAAGACGCTCGGTGCCGGTGCCGCGGGCGCCGCGCTCGCCTCGCCGCTGGTCTACAGCAGCTTCTCCTCGCCGGCCTACGCCGCCGGGACGGGTCTGCTCGAGCACGCCGGCTACAACAGCTCGATCCTCTCGGTGCAGGTGCCCCTGGGTCGTGGCGTGAACTTCACCGTCGTCGGCGGTGGCGGTGGCGGCGGTCAGGCCTCGTCGACCAGTGGCCGCGGCAACGGCGGCGCCGGCGGGCGGGGCACGAGCCTGACCGGAGTCATCCCACCCCAGGGCAGCCCCTACACGTTGTACGTGGGCGTCGGTGGCGGTGGGCTCGGCGGGGTCGGCTCCGGCAAGGCCGGTGGGCCCTCGTTGGCGGGGGCCGGTGGCCGCGGTGGCGACCGGGGTGATGGCGCCGGTGGCGACGGTGGCGGCGGCGGCGGCGCGACGGCCGTGTCCAACTCGTCCGGCTTCGACGGCTCGGTGCGAATCGTCGCGCCCGGCGGTGCAGGCGCTGGCGGCGGTGGCAACGGGTCCGGTAGTTCCGATGGTGGCAACGGTGGCAGCAACCTCACCGGCGCGGTCTCCGGCGCCCGGGCGGGCAACGGTGGCGAGTCCCCGACGAATGCGAGCCGTCAGGGGAACCCCGGCGGCACCAGCGGGCCGGGTGGGGTCGCCGACGGCAACGGCAATGGTGCTCCGGGTCAGGCCGGGTCGGGTCGCAACGGTGGCAACGGCGGAAACGGCGGCTCCAGCTTTATTGGCAGCAACTCGGGCGGCGGCGGTGGCGGCGCCGGGGGGCTCTATGGGGGGAGCGGTGCCGAGGGCGGCAATGGGGGATTCAACTCGCGTGGCGCCGCCGGCGCGGGAACCGGTTCCGCCTACGCGAGTGCCAGCGCCGCCGCGGGCAGTCACGCCTCCTACGGCGCCGGCGGGAGTGCCGGTCAAGCCGGAGGCTCGGGTGCCGCCCGTGACGGCGGCAACGGCGGCGGCGGCTACGTCCTGCTGACGCTTGCCTGAGGCCACCCCGGACCACGTCGGCCGCGCCGGCGACCAACCCGCTTCAACCAGGATCGTCCGCTCACCGGGCCTGCTCGTCGCGCCCTTCGCCGAGGGTGCCGCGATCTTCGACCCGGCCACCGAGACGACGCACCTGGTCAACGCGCTCGGCGCATGGCTGGTCGGCTCCGATGCCCCCGCGGATGCGGGCGAGCTGGTCACGGCGCTGGTCGACCACGCCGGGCTCGACGCGTCGACCGCGCACCGCCAGGTCGACGAGGCCGTCGCCACGCTCACCGGACTGGGCCTGCTGGGAGGCGGTGCCGCACCGCCGGTCCCCGAACCCTGGATGCCGTCCCTCACCGTCCCCGAGCCGGGTTGGCACGTGGGGTCGGGTCACGCCATCCCCGGTGGAACCCTGGCCTTCTGTGGCCCCGATGCGGACCTGATCGCCGCGGTCGACCGGGCATGGGGCACCGCGGGGGACGGGGCGGCGCCGACGATCCTGTTCGGATTGGTCCCCGACGGCTCGGGAGGCATCGACCTGGTCGACGCCACCCGGTGGAAGTTCCCGAGCCTGGATCAGTTGCTGTGGCAGCTTCCCGCCGTCGTCAACGACGCGGTGGCCCACCTGGACCACATGGTCGTCCTGCATGCCGGCGCGGTGCGCACCCCCCGGGGCGAGCTCGTCGTGGTCACCGGACCCATCAACACCGGCAAGTCCACCCTGGTCGCCGCGTTGGTCGCGGCCGGCTGTGACTACCTGGGAGACGAATCGATCGGCATCGACGGCGCCACCGGGCATCTGTGGGCCTACCCCAAGCCGCTCACCCTCGACCCCTCGGCCCAGGAGTTGCTGGGACTGGTCCCGGTGGGCGCCGCCTACACTCCCCAGGAGCACCGGCAGCCTCATGACCTCCGGGTCGAGGTGGTCGCGTTGGCCGGCCGGATCGGTCCGGTCGACCTGGTGGTCCACACCGCCTACCTGCCCCAGGCCACGCCCGACGCGTTCCGCCTGAGCCCGCCCCAGGCCCTGGAGCTGCTGCTCACCAACACCCTGAACCTGGTGCGTGCCGGTGACGTGGGGCTGGCGACGCTGTGCCGGCTCGCCGAGACCGTGCCCGTGGTGAGCATCACCCACGACGACACCTTCGCGCTGGCCGAGGAGATCGTCGTCGCCGACGCCGACCCGGACGCGCTGGCCGCCGCGCCCGTGCCCGAGGACGTCGCCGCGTTTCTGGGCGCGCACCGGTGGTGGCGGGACTGGCGCGGGGTGCAGGTCACCCCGGCCCCCGGGCTGCACGTCGCTGCCACCGGCACCGACCACCTGGCGGTCGTCCCGGGCCGGTCGGCCGTGGTGCTCGACGCCGCCCAGACGGCGATCTGTACGGCCGCGCCGGGCGCGGCCACCCTCGTGGAAGTCGACCTACCCGGGGCGCCCGACCAGGCCGACGCCCAGGCTCGGCGCTTGGCCCTGGTCGAGGCCGCCCACGTACTGGGGACCGCGGGCCTGGTCGACCTGGACCGCACCCCCGAGCTGCCCCTTTCGGTCGTCGAACGCACCGTGTCCTGGTCGGGAGCCAACCGGCGGGTTCCCTGCGCGCCGCTGGAACGACTGCCCCCACGAGGCCGGCCTTCGGCCGGCGCCCGGTCCGGCGAGCCACCGCTTGCCACCCTCAGCGTGGACGGCCCGACCGGGCCGGTCTCGGTGGGCATCGGCGGGGACGCCCCGGCGCTGCGTCGCTGGCTCGCCGCGCTTCCCGAGGCCGTGACGGGCCCGGCCGGCGCTGCCACGGCCGCCGACGTCCGGGTCCTGGGGCTGCCGGGCCGCGACGACGCGGTCGTGCGGGCCGCGGATGTGACGTGGGGACCGGTGCCGCCCGACCGGCTGGGGGCGGCGGTCTGCCGGGCGGTCGCGCTGGTGGCGGGGCTGCGCCCGCCGCGCGCGGTGCACCTGGGCGCGGCCTGGGTGCGTCCGGGTGAAGATGGCGCGACACTGGAACCCCAGCCCGGGCCCTTCGATGCCGACCAGGGCGACCTCGACGCCGCGGTGTGGATCGGCGAAGACGGCGCCACGTTGTGGGTGTTCGACGCGGCCGGCGCGGCCCGACGCCTCCACGGGTCCGGCGCCGCAGGCTTCGCCGCGACCGACGAGCTGTGGATCCGCCAATCGCTCGACCGGATCGTCGTCGACGGACCCCTCGATGACGACCCGGCGCGCATCGCCGCGTGCGTCGACCTGTTCCGCGCCGACGGAGACGACGACCTCGACGCCGCCGTCGCCGTGGCCACCCGCCTGGTCGCGGACGCTCGGGTGCAGGCGCGGTCACCCAGCGAGCCGCCCGCCGAGCCCGACCCACCGGCGCCGGTCGCCGCGCTCGCCGCCTTCGGCGCGCTCCGGAACCCGATGCGGTCGGCCAAGCTGCGCCGGGCCGGGTTGGAGGACCGGCGGATGACCTGGGCCTGGACCCTGGACCCCGGCGGCGACCCCGACCTGACCGTCGATCCAGGGCGGCGCTCCGCGCTCGCCGAGGCCATCGCCACGTTCGTCCCCGGCGACGAGGTGGCCGCGGCGCTCATCGACCTCGCCGAGCTCACCGGTCGGTTCGTGGTCGGCGTCGACCAGCTCGACGACGGCGCCACCGCGCGCCACAAGGTCTATGTCGAACTCGACGACCTGGCGACCTGGCACGCGCTGGAAGCCACGTTCCCCGCGGTGAGCGCTCTGCACGCGGGGTCGGTGCTCTCCCGGGACCACACCGTCACCGTGCCCCCGCGGTTCGTGACCTTCAAGCAGGTGGGCACCTCGCCGCAGCGGGTGCTGTCGGTCTACCGCCGCCAGCACGACACCGGGATCAGCGTCGCCGACGCCATCACCGCGGTGCTGCCCGAAGGGTCCGACTGGATCGAACCCGTCGCCGCGTTGATCGGACCGGACCGCCCGCTGGACGGTCCCCTGGAGGACTTCGACCTGGAGGTGATCGAGGAGAGCGGCCGCCGGAGCATCGACCTGTTGGTGCCCGCGCCGATCCCACGGGCCGGACGTGCGCCGGTGGCGCACTGGCTGGCCGCGCTGGCGGGCGTGGAGTCAACGGACGCCACCCGATGGGTCCACACGGTCACCCGCCACGCGCTGCAGCGGCTGATCGTGGGCACCGACGCGACCGGAGCCCCCTTCGTCAGCGTGTACCACCCCTGAAGCAGCGGCGACCGCCGTGGGCGGCCGCGACCGGAACGCCCGGGCTCAGAAGTAGCCGTAGAACCCGGTCTTGGCCACCTGCACCGCGCCGTCGACGACGCGGTAGTCGTACCCCAGGTCGTAGTGCAGGTGGTCCAGGTCGCCCAGACGCTCACGGACCCAGGCGCGAAGGTGAGCGGGGTACGCGAAACGGTCCAGGTGGTCCGCCAGGTCGGCGACGTCGACGAGGCCCAGGTACACGCCGTCCGCGTCGGGTTTGTAGCTGCACCAGGCGAGCTCGCACCTGCGGGTCGCGTCGATCTCGCCGAGCCAGTGGTCAACGGCGATCCCTTCGTTGCCCGCGAAGGCGTAGCGCGACGCCGCCAGCCGCGCCGCCAGCTCCTCGCGGGCCTCGGGGAGCGCGAACGACTCGTAGGTGTTCTTGAGACGGTAGACCTCGTGGGTGCGGCGGTAGGCCAGGATCATCGCGGCACCACCTTCGATCAGGTGGTAGACGTCGAGTTCCGCCGAGGGCCGGACGCCGTCGCCGTCGAGGACGAACTCGAAGGAAACCAAGCTCGCATTGGCGGGTATCGACCACGGGGCCGCCCAGCCGACGACGTCGGTGAAGGCCTGACGGGCCTTCTCGAAGTACGACTCGGGCGTGTCGGCGGGCGCACGCCGGTGCGGATAGAAGTACAGCTCCCAGGAGACACGTCCTTCTTCCTGTTTCATGCCCCACACGGTCCGGTCCGGCCCGACCGCGTCGACGATCGCCCCGGTCATCTCTTCGAAGACCGCGCGCTGGACGGCGTCGGCGGGCAACGTCGCGACGAACAGATCCAGGCTGGTCGGACGGCTCGCTGGGTCCGCCGCCATGGCATAGGAATTCATGACGAAGTCGTAGGCCTTCGGTGCCGGGGCCGGATCGACACCGGAGGCGCCCGCCTCGTCGCCCGGGCGGTCGTCCCGTTCATCCGGAGGTGGCGAAGAGGAACGCGGGTCGCCGACCGGTTCGCCCCCGTCGGAGACGAGCAGTCCGTGTCCCTCGAGCGTGGTCAAGAACTCGACGACCCGGGCGAGCTCCTCGTCGACGGCGGTTTGGCGCGCCTCTGCGATGTCCGCGGCGATCGCGTCCAGGGTCGTCGCCCCGTCGAGGGACCGCCAGATGATCGCGCCCAGCTCGCTGACCTCGACCGCCCGGGCGCCCGAGGCATCCTCGATCCGGGACCCCGCGTCGGTGAACACGAGCCGGCTTCCCGGAGCCCGGCCCGGGCGGGAGCGCCCCTCGAAGGTCAGCTGGCGGCCCTCGCCGGTCATCCGCCGGATCCTAGATGAGCCGTCCGAGGGGCCGCGGGCGCGCCCGGACCCGGTCGGGGGCAGCGCCTGGCGGGTCCGGCGCGGCGGGACCCCGGCGACGCAGTAGGGTCGGAGCACCTCGGAGCAGCAGTGGTCGACCGGGAGCGCATGTGAGGAACTTTCCGGTACGAAACGGGCGGTGCCGGAACCGACCCGCCCCCCACCGTCGGTCCCGCCGCCAGCGGCTGGCCGCCCAAGACGCGTCCCAATCGGCCTGGTCGCACATCGGGCTCCGGCAAGGACAGGGGGCCTACCGGCCGTGGCCGGCCTGGCCCGGGTGAGCGACGGGGTGCTGGTGCACCCCTTCGGTGACGGCGCGGTCGCCGCCGACCTGGTGACCGGGCGCGCCCACATCGTCAACGCCGGCGCGGCCTGGCTGCTCACCACCGACGCCGAGTCGGTGGACGACCTGGTGGCGGACCTGCCCGCCGCCGAGCGCGCCGAGGCCGCCGACCGCATACTCGACGCGCTCGACACGCTGCGCACCCCGGGGCTGGTGGGGCGCCACGATCCCTTCGAGACTCGGGTCCGACCCACCGGCTCCGCCCACGATCCACCCGGTGCGCACGTCGGACTCGCCCACCAGGTGCTCGCCGAACACATCGCCTTCCGCAGTGACGACGCCGACCTGCTCGGCCGGGTCGATGCATTCCTGGGATCGGGAATCGCAGTGGAGCCCACCCTGTTGTTCGACCTGGTCCCCGGGGAGGGCGGCCGCCTGGACCTGTTCACCGAGGACGTCTGGCACTTCCTCGACGAGGACCAGTTCTTCGTCCAGTTGCCGGCGGTCCTCAACGACTACGCGGTCCGCTCCCACGACGTGGTCGCCCTGCACGCCGGCGCGGTCCGCACCCCCGACGGCCGGACCCTGGTGCTGCTCGGGCACTCCGACGTGGGCAAGTCGACCCTCACCGGCGCTTGTGTCGCCGCCGGGTGCGACTACCTGTCGGACGAGACGATCGGGATCGCCGCCGACGGCGCGCTCGTCGGCTACCCCAAACCGCTCACCCTCGCTGCGGACGCCCATGCGGTGCTCGGGCTGCGATCCGAACCGACCCCGCACCTGCGGGCCGCGCAGCTCCGGGCCGACGTCGAGCTGCTCGACGGGTCGTCGCGCATCGACGAGGTGCTGCTGGTGCACTTCGACCCGCGCGTCGAGGGCGTGGTCAGCGAGCGGTTGGAGCCCACCGGCGCGCTCGAGCAGTTGTGCGCACACACCCTGAACCTGGGACGGTTGGGGACGCCGGGCCTGGCGACGCTGTGTGCCACCGCCGAGCAGGTGCCCGTGTCCACCTTCCGTCATCCGGGCATCGAGGTGGCGGTCCCCGCCCTGCTGGACCGGTGAGCGCCCGACCCGAGCCGGATCAGTCGGTGTAGATCGACAAGAACGGCTCGCCCGCGGCGTCGGTACCGGCGATCAGGCGGTTGATCCGGGCCCGGCCGATCGCCGGTGCCGTCCGGTCCGCCAGGTCCGGGTCGATGCCGGCCAGGTCGAGCAGCGCGTGGACCGCGGCGATCCGCTCGCCGCGGGGCCGGGGCCCGGCGACGAGCAGGTCGATGCTGCGCCGGCCGTCGGTGTCGATCACCTCCAGGTCGTCGCCGGTCAGCAACTCGTCGGGGTCGCGGTCGTGACCGAACACGGCTCGGACCGCCCCGACCCAGCCGGACCCCGTGGGGAGCACGCGCTCCAGCGCGTCGGCGATCGTGATCGTACGGGCCGTGGCGCGCCGGTAGACCGCGACCGTCTCCGGTGCGTCCGCCGAGCGTTTCCACGCGACGAACCGGGGCGGTGCGTCGGGCTCGGCGTCGCCGAAGAGCACCGAGGCGCGGTGCAACTCGTCCAGGTCGGGCCACGCGCGGCGCAGCGCGTCCCACGGCTGCCACGAGTTGCAGGCCACGTAGAGCTTGTGGCGGTCGCGCCCGTGGGTGGAGCCCGGTTCGACACCGACGATGAGGCGACCGTCGTGGCCCTCCAGGTCCGCGACCGACGTCGCGACGTCCGCGGGCAGGGCGAACCTCGCCAGCTCGGCCGCGACGTGCGACGCGGTGGTCCGTCCGGGGTCGACCCGGAGCATCCAGACCTCGCGCTCGGCGTCGACCCGTCCCGGCGAGACCTTCGTCGAGCGCGACCGGGACTCCACGACCGCCGCGGCGACGATCCCTGACACGGCCTCGGGAATCGGCGCCTCCTCGACCGGCTCGGCGGCCCGGCGACGGATCACCCCGCGCTCGGCGAGCGCCACGACGAAGGCCGCGGCGGGGCCGAGTTCCTCCGGCGTCGGCGGCACCAGCGCGTCGATCGCGGCCGCGGCCACCTGGACCGGGTCGTCGCCGTCGACGTCCACGTCCACACCCACCAGCCGGACCGTGCCCTCCGCATCCTCCGGGGACGGCCCGGCCCCCGGATCACCCTCCGTCCCCGAAGCGCCCGCTCCCTCGGCGGGCGCGCCCCCCAGACGGGTTCCGTCCGCGGTGATCCACAGCGGAGCGCGCCACTCGGCGACCCCGGGAACCCGGGCACGGGCCGTCTCGGCAACGACCCGCACCCCGTCGCCCTCCCACAGGAGCCATCCGCCCCGCAGGATCTCCGGACGTGCGGGTTCACGAGCCGCAACGAGGGGCGCGGCGGATGCCCCGGCGAGGTGGGGCTCGGCCGGTCCGTCGGCGTCGGAGAAGAGCGTCGCCAGGTCCGCGTCGGCCAGCCACCGGGCAACCTCGGCGACCAGCGCGACCGCGTCACCCTCGAAACCCGCAGGGTCCAGCTCCGCCGCCAGGTCGCCGACCCGTGTGCCCGTCGCCGGACCGGACAGGGCCAGCACCCCGAGCTCGTCGACCTCACGGGCCGGGCGCCCCGGAGCCACCGCCAGCGCCCGTTCTCCGACGGCGACGACGACCACCTCGGGTCGGCGCACCACCGTGACCTCACGCCACGGCACAGGCACCGCAGCGGCCGGGGTGCCCATCGCCGTGACGCTTCCGGCGCCACGGCGGCGTCGATCCGTCCCGGCGTCGCGTGGTCCGCCACCCGGCGCCGCCGTTCGCCACTCGAGCTCCACGACTCCGTCCCGACCCGGAGCCCCCAGCCGGCTCGCGGCGCCCGCCTCGGTCGCCGCCCCCGAAGGCTGACGGCCGCCGGATCCGCCGAGGCCCGGCGTCGGTTCGGCGCCCGTGGCGCCGGCGACCCGGTGGAAGCGGACCCACTCCGCACCGATCGCGATCGATCCGCCCGAACCGCCGGACCCGCCCCCGGCACCGGCGGAACCCCCACTCCCGCCTCCGCCGCCACCGTGGCCCCCACCGCCTCCGCCGCCCCCACCTCCGTGGCGGCGATCCCGGGTCGTTCCGTAACTGCCCGCCCCACCGAACGCCGAGGTGCCCTCGCCTCCGGGCGCGCCGATGCCCACGGGCGCGCCGCCCGCCGCCGGCGCGTCGGGTCGACCACCTCGGCCTCCCCGGCCGCCGCTCCGGGGATGATCGGGGGCGTCTGGAGCGTCTCCACCATCGGCACCGGGCCCATGATCGGTCGGTTCGTTCCCCCACCCCACGCCACCGATCCCCCCGCCCGGCGCGCCCCCGCCTCCGGACCCCCCGCCGCCCCCGGCGACGATCAGCAGCGAGCCGTCATCGCTCCACAGGGCGCTCGCACCGCCCCCACCCCCGCCGCCACCCGCCTGCAGTCCCGAACCCGGTCCGCCGTCTCCGCCGGGCACGTACCCCGACCCGCCCAGACCACCCCCACTGGGGGCTCCACCGTCGGGACCGGCGACCGTCCCCCCTTCGCCGCAGTGGATGTGCAGCAGCCAGGGCTGGTCGCGGTCGGGGATGACCCCGGTCAGCAGCACGCCACCGGCGCCCCGATGGGCGTCGAGGTGTCCACCGGCTCCGCCGCCGCCGACGATCGAGAAGTGGACCGACCGGCCGGGACCGACGGGGACGGTGGCGGGCCCGGTCGCCGGGAACGTCGCGACGCTCCCGGGGACCCGTTCCCGCACGGATCCGGACGCGGCGGGTCCGGTCGACGCGCGTTCGGCCGCGCGGCGGAGCAGGACCCTGCGGTCCCACCCTCCCGAGGGGGTGTCGGGGTTCCCGTCACCCATGAGCGCCTCGCACGGTCGACATTCGACCGGGATAGTAGAGGGCGCCGCCACCGGTCGCCGGGGCCGGCCGGGGATGACAACTGGGCCTTTACATTCGGAGGTGAGCATGTACGCTGGACGGACGAGGACGGGGTCCGAGACCCCGCGGGCCCATTTTCCAGCCCCGAAGCAGGTGATCTTCGTGACTGAGCAGCAAGAGCCGACATCGCAAGTCGACGAAATCCCACGCAGGGGGATCGACCGGCGCTCCGCGCTCAAGGCATTGGGTGCGGGCGCGGTCGGAGTTGCGGCCGCGCAGCCGCTGATCGCGAGGTCTTTCGACGCGCCCGCCTGGGCGGCCGGAACCGAGCTGCTCACCCTGAACGGCTACACGTCGTCGATCCATTCGGTCGCGGTGCCCACGGGCCGTGGGGTGAACTACGTCATCAGCGGCGCCGGCGGCGGCGGCGGTGGCGGGTGCCCCAACAACAACCACTACGGCGGCACCGGCGGACGCGGCCTGACCCTGTCGGGCACCATCGATCCCGGGGCCTCCATGATCTACGCGGCCGTCGGTCAGGGTGGGCGCGGTGGTCAGGGCACCACGAGCGGCCAGAACGGCGGCGCCGGTGGCGCCTCGCTGGTCGGCACCGGCGCCCAGGGCGGGCGGGGTCGCCACTACGACCCGGGGTACCTCGGCACCGAATCGAACTCCGGCGGTGCCGGCGGCGGTGGCGGTGCGACCGCGGTGTCGACGTCGTCGAGCTTTTCCTCGGGGGTGGTCGTGGTGGCCGCCGGCGGTGGTGGCGCCGGTGGTAGTGGCAACACCGGAGAGAGCGGCCACGGTGGCGACGGCGGGTTCGCCACCGGTGGGGGCACCGCCTACTCGGGAGCCCGCGCCGGAGGCAACGGCCAGAACGGCACGACCGGGAGCCGTGGTTCGGGAGTCGGCGGCCAGGGAGGCCAGACCTCGAGTCCTGGCGCCGGCGGTGACGGTGGCGGCGACGCGCCAGGCGGCACCGCGGGAAGTGGCCGCAACGGCGGGCGCGGTTCGGACGGCTCCGACGGGCAAGCCAGCTGGGACGGCGGCGGTGGTGGTGGCGGCGGCGGCGGCTACTACGGCGGCGGCGGCGCCGAAGGTGGTGGTGGCACCCTCCTCACCCAGGCCGGCGACGGCGGCGGTGGCGGCTCGGGCAGTTCCGCGGTCATCGGCACCGGAAGCACCGGCACGCCGGCGTCGGGCCCCGCGGGCGGCACGGCCGGCCAGGGCAACGCGGGCAACGGCGCCGACGGCTCGATCCACCTCACCCTGGCCTGACCCGACCCCCGCTCCGGTGCATTCCTGACCGGATCTGGCGCGTCGGCGGCCACCGAAGGTCTAACGTGTCGGGAGCAATCGATACGGGAGGCACGATGGCACCAGACGGGCAAGCGAGCGGGCGACCGGCGGAGAACAGCCGACGCAGATTCCTGATCGGCGGCGCAGCCCTGACCGGCGCCGCCTGGGCGGCGCCCACCGTGCTGGGGACGGTGCACGTCGCCGGAGCCGCCGGGACGGCGTTCTTCTCGGCGACCACCGCCGGGCCCTACACCGCCCCGACCTTTCCGTCGAACCGCGACATCGACTTCGAGATCAGCGGCGGTGGCGGGGGCGGTGGCCGCTCCACCGACACCAACGGTGGCCCCGGCGGCACCGGAACCCGCCTCAGCGGTCTTTTGTCCGGCGCGGTCTACGGCGGCCGGTCGATCACGGGCACCGTCGGCGGTGGTGGCAACGGTGGCGGCGCGCAAACCGGCGGGGCCGGCGGTGTGGGCGCTTCGGACAACGGCGGGGGCGGCGGCGGCAACGGCGGCTCCAACCTGAACGGGGGTGGCGGTGGTGGCGGCGGCACCACGATCGAACTGAACGGCGACGTCGTGGTCTGCGCCGGCGGCGGGGGTGGCGGCGGCGGCGGGATCGCCGGCTCCTACGGGGGAGCGGGCGGTTCGCTCGGCGGCGGCGGACAGGCCGGCAACGGCGGCGGCTTCTTCGGCGGCAGCGGCGGCGGGGGCGGCGGCACCCAGGCTTCGGGCAGCGGCGGCAACGGAGGATCCAGCACGCTCTACGGCGGCGGAGGCGGCGGCGGCGGGTCCCACGGGGGTGGTGGCGCCAATGGTTCGGCGGCGTTCGGAGCCGGCGGCGGTGGTTCCGGGTCGAGTTACGCGGCGGTGTCGGTCACCACGGCGGCCGGCGCGTCCGGAGGCGGCGGAGGCGGCAACCCCGGCGGTCCCGGTGCCACCGGCTGGGTCACCCTGACCCTCCACTGAGCCCAGCGCCCGGACCCGACCGAACCTCGGCCGTGGACCCGCGCTCCGCTTCCCGGTTCCCCGCCCTCTCTCCGGGGATCCTCACCAGCCCCACCCGCGACGGCGGCGTGGTCTACGACCTGCTCACCAGCCGGCTGTCGTTCCTGGACCGGTCCGCCGCCGCGCTGGCCGCCGCGTGCCAGGCCCAGGCCTCCTTCGACGCGGTCACCTCCGAGTGGGCGACGGCCACCGGCGCGCCACTCGACCGGGTCCGCGCAGACACCGCCACCGCGCTCGACGCCTTCGCCACCGCCAGGATCACCGGACGCACCACCCCGGCACCCCGGACCTTTCCCGCGCACGCACCGCCGGGGCACCTCGGCGACCGCGACCACGCCACCACCCAGGCCGCGGGCCTGCGACGCATCCGTGTCCGGTCCACCGAACCGTCCCTGGTCGCCCTGGTCGAGCGCACCTGGGGCCTGGCGACCGACGACGAACCCGACGCCGAGTTCACGCTGATCGAACAAGACGACGGAATCCGGCTGGTGACCGACACCGAATGGCACTTCGCCGACCGCGCCGAACTCGCCGCCGGGTTGGTCACCGTGCTCAACGACTTCGTGGCCCGTACCGCCGGCGCACTCGTGTTGCACGCCGCGACGCTCCGCGCCCCCGCCGGGCAGGTCGTGGTGTTTCCCGGCGCGCCCGGCTCGGGCAAATCCACCCTCGCCGCGGTCCTGACCCAGCACGGCTGGGACCTGGCCGCCGACGAATCGACCACGGTGCTGGCCGGGAACCTGGCCGTGGTGCCCTGTGCCAAACCGATCGGCCTCGACGCCACGAGCTGTCAGGTGCTCGGCCTGGCCGCCGGCACCGCCGGCGACGTGGCGGTCGACGAGATCGCCGGGCGCCCCGCCCGCATCGTCGACGAGCTCCCGACGCCCGCCGCGGTGGTGCTGCCCTCCTACGTGGGACCCGGTGCCGGCCGCGACCTCACGATTGAGGCCGACACTGGGATCGAACGCCTGGATGGCACCGACGCGCTGGTGGCCCTGGTCGCCAACTCGTTGAACCTGCGGTACGCCGGATCAGAAGCGCTGGCCGCCCTCGTCGCCCTCGCCGAGACCGTGCCGGTGCACACCATCTCCTATGCCGACCGCGACCAGGCCGTGGAGATGCTCGCCGAACTGGGACACGACTCGTTCGAGCGCCGGGGGTGACCGGTACCCTGAGACGTCGTGATTCCCGCCCGGTTCCGCCCCATCCTGGACGAAGTCGCGCCCCTTGGACGGCGCTTCGCCGACGCCGGCCACCGGCTCTACCTGGTGGGCGGCGTGGTCCGGGACCTGCTGGCCGGCCGGGAGCTGGGCGATTCGGCGACCGTCGATTTGGACTTCACCACCGACGCCAGCCCCGCCCAGACCAAGAAGCTGCTGCGCGACCGTGCCGGAGCGCTGTGGACCCAGGGGGAACGCTTCGGCACCATCGGCGCCAAACTCGACGGCCGCAGCATCGAGATCACCACCCACCGGGGTGAGGCCTACCGGCCCGACTCCCGCAAGCCGGACGTGACCTTCTCGACCGAGGTCACCGACGACCTGTCCCGCCGCGACTTCACCGTCAACGCGATGGCCATCGCCCTGCCCGAACCCGAACTCATCGACCCCTTCGACGGCGCCGCGGACCTGGCCGCCGGCCGCCTGCGGACCCCGCTGGCCCCCGAGGAGTCGTTCTCCGACGACCCGCTACGCATGATGCGGGCCGCCCGCTTCATCGCCGGCCACCGCCTGGCGCCCGACGAGGCCCTGGTCGCCGCGGCGAATCGGATGGCCGAACGGCTCTCGGTGGTGTCCGCCGAACGCATCCGCGACGAACTCGACAAACTGCTCGTCGTCGACGATCCCTCCGCCGGGTTGTGGTTTCTGGTCGACACCGGACTGGCCGACCAGTTCCTGCCCGAACTCAGCGGCATGCGCCTGGAACAGGACCCGATCCACCGCCACAAGGACGTGCTCGCCCACACCATCGCCGTGGTGCGCAAGACCAGTCCCCGCCGGCTCCTACGCCTGGCCGCGCTGCTCCACGACATCGGCAAGCCCGCCACGCGTTCGATCGGCCCCAATGGCGTGCACTTCCACCACCACGAGGTGGTCGGCGCCCGCATGGCCAAGGCCCGCATGAAGGAACTGCGCTACGCCAACGACGACATCGCCAAGGTCCGCAAGCTGGTGTTCCTGCACCTGCGGTTCCACACCTACGGCATGGGGTGGACCGACGCGGCGGTGCGTCGGTTCGTGCGGGACGCCGGCGACGAACTCGACGACCTGATCGAACTGACCCGCTGCGACGTGACCACCCGCAACAAGCGCAAGGCCGAGCGCCTGGCACGGCGCATGGACGAACTCGAAGCCCGCATCGCCGAGCTGGCCGCCGCCGAGGAACTCGCGGCGATCCGGCCCGAACTCGACGGCGACCAGGTCATGGCCCACCTGGGGATCGGCCCGGGTCGTGACGTGGGCGACGCGCTCGCGATGCTGCTGGAGCTGCGCCTGGACGAAGGACTGCTGGGCGAGGACGAGGCCTACGCCCGCCTGGACGCCTGGTGGGCCGAACGCAACGGCTGAACGCGTCCTGCCGCGGCGCCGTGCCGCGGGCGGGTCCGGGTCAGAAGCCCTGTTTGCGGGCTCGCAGGATCATCGTGGGCGGCACGTAGCGCAGCACGTCAGCCCACCCCGATGCCGGGGGGTGGTCCATCGACGCGGCCGGTTCGGCCATCACGTCGACCCGGTAGTTGTTGCGCGACAGCATCGTGAAGAGCTCCGCGACCGTGGGTGACGCTTCGAACCAGGACCGCCGGATGTGCAGCGGCTGGGCCGCCGCCGGGTGGATCAGCCGCAACGCCGGGTGCGGCAGCGACAGCACCAGCGGCGCCTCCTGTCTGAGCACCCGGTGCACCTGCCGGATCAGACGGGCCACGTCGTCGACCGCGGTCAACCCGTAGGCGGACAACGCCAGGTCGATGCCGTCGGCCCGCAGGAACGCCAGGTCCGCCAGCTCCCCGACGTGCAGTTCGATCTTGACCTCGGCGGCGTCCGCGGCGGCCCGGGCCCGGTCGATCTGCTCGGCTGAAGGGTCCACCGCGATGACCCGCGCCCCGCGCTCGGCCATCCGCACCGCGTTGTGCCCCGCCCCACACCCCAGCTCGAGCACCCGGCGGCCCTCCAGATCGCCGAGCAGCCGCAGGTCGGCCTCGCCGGGGATCGCTGCCCCGAACACGATGTCGTCACCCAGCTCACCGGCATCGGGTTGGGCCAGGGTGAAGGGTTTCCATCCCGGTGTGGGCATGACCGAGTCTTCGTTCGCCATGCCCCCGAGTCTGGTCGGCGACACCCGAGCCGCGGGGGATACCGAATCGGCGACCCGCCGATGCCCGCGACGACAGCGGAGCAAAAATCAGTGGTCGACCACTGAGACCATCGGGCGCCGGTGTCGGTACCGTCGCGGCCGATGAGTGATGAGGAGCTCTACGACGACCTGCCGGCGATGATGGCCGTGGCCCTGCGGCTCCGGCGGGCGGGCCACGACGATGCCACGATCGCGACCGCCGCAGGAATCCCGGTCGAAGGCGTCGGATCCCTCGTGGATCTCGCCGAGGCGAAGCTGGGTCGGCTGCGAGGCTCCGAGAGCTGATCGACGGGTCCCGCCCGGGCCGGGGCGCCTCATGATGCGATAGGTTCGGCTTCGTGGTCGCGGATGGTGACGGTGGGCGTTCGTGGCCCTTCCACGCCCGCGCCGAGGAACTCGACGTGGTGGTCGCGGAGATCGAACGCGCCGAACGCGAACGGGCCGGGCCCGGCGGTGTGATCGTCGCCGGGCCGGCCGGGGTCGGCAAGACCCGCCTGCTGACCGAGGCTCGGATCCGGTCCGGTCCGGACATCCCACTGGTGATCGGCACCCGGTCGGACGCGTTGACCCCGTACGGGGCGGTGTCGCACCTTGCGCCCGGCTCGTCGTTGCACCACCACGCCGATGCCACCTCGTGGTATGCCGACGTCGGCGCAGCGCTGGCCCGCGGCGATGGGCGTCGGCCGGTGCTCATGGTCGACGACGCGCACCTCCTCGACGGTCCGAGCGCGGCGCTCGTGTTGCATCTGGCGGTCACCGCGACCGTCACGGTGATCGCGACGATCCGCTACGGCGAGGAATGTCCCGATCCGGTGAGCGCGTTGTGGCGCGACGGTCTGGCACGGCGCGTCGACCTGCAACCGTTCTCGCGCGCCGAGACCGAGGCGCTGATCGCCGATGTCCTCGGTGGACCCGTCGGCGGACGAGCGGTGCAGCTTCTCGTCGAGACGTGCGCGGGCAACGCGCTGTTCGTCCACGAGGTGCTGACCGCGGCCCGGGCGTCGGGCGCGCTCAGGGCGGTCGACGGGGTGTGGCGTTGGAACGGCGAGGTGCCCAACGCCCCGCGTCTCGTCGACGCGATCGAGGCCCGCATGGCGGGGGTCGACGAACGGACGCGTCGGGCGCTCGCGGTGGTGGCGTTGGGGGAGCCCCTCGATGTGGAACTCGCCGTCACGGTCGTGGGAGCCGACGCCTTGGCGGCAGCGGAACGGGCCGGGCTGGTCCGGATCACCGGCGGGCGGGGGAGCGAGACCTGTGCGCCGACCCATCCGCTCTACGGCGAAGTGGTTCTGAACGGTCTGGGATACTTCGAACGACGTCGTCTCGCTGGTGAGCTGGCCGACGCGCTCGCCGCGACCGATCCCGACCGTGACGAGACCCGGCTGTTGCTCACCCGCCGCCGTCTCGAAGCGGGACGGGACGTCCCGGCGGACGAGCTCGTTGCCGCCGCGGTGATCGCGAACGACGCGTTCGACTTCGACCTCGGCGCGCACCTTGCGGACCAGGCGCTCGCAGGCGGCGCCGGGCCGCTCGGCGTCGTGGCACGTGCCCGCGCCGCCAACGCCCTCGGCGACGCCGAAGGAGCGGCGCGGCTGCTCGCCGACGCCGAGGAGGCGATCCTGGCCACAGCATCGCTGGAGGTGCACACGCGCTACGTCGACGCCGGGTTCAACGCCCTGCACATGGCGTTGGGACGAAGCGACGATGCCTTGGCGATGCTCGAGCGGCTCGCCTCGGCCCGAGCGCGCTTCGACGACCCCCACGGCGCCGCGCTCGACGACCTCGCCGCGGCGTACCGCGCGCGCGTCCTCGTCCATCGGGGCCGCTTCGACGAGGCGCTCGCGGTCGGCGAAGCGGTGCTGAACCGGGGCGACGCTCCGGACCTCGCCCGTCTGCACGCGCTGCAGACCACCGGCGAGGCGCTCGCGTACCAGGGCCGGACCCGCACGGCCCGGCGCATCCATGACGACCTGCGTGCCCTGGCGGCGACCGGTCGGCGCGAGGTGACCATCGGCGCGGTGTGGGCGGGGATGCAGGAGGTGCTGTGTCTGTCCCAGGAGGGGCGGATGACCGACGCGGCGCCGATCGTCGAACTCGCCGTCGAGGCCATGCGCACCAGCGCCGACGAAGAGGCCCGCGGGCTCGTCCACGTGGTGCTCGCGGCGGTCCGACTCGGTCAGGGCCGTCCCGTGTCGGCCCGGCGGTCGTTGCTCGACGCGATCCACGCGTACCGGGGCTTCGACGCCGGGGGTGGACGGGTCTGGGCGTTGGCGATGCTCGCGCAGGCCGAGGCGATGCTGGGCCGGGCGGAGGAGGCATGCGCCGCACTCGACGCGTGCAACCGCGATCGGGACGAGCTGGGTGGGGTGCGTTCCGCGCTCGACTTCGCGCTGGCCGAGGCCTATGTCGCGGTGGTGCAGGGACGGACGACCGCGGCGCCCCGCATCATGCTGGACGCCGCCGAGTCCTTCGAAGGCAACGTGATGTTCCGTATCCGTGCCCAGCACTTGGCCGCGGTCCTGGGCGCCGATCCCCGTCCCCTGGTCGAGCCGATGACGGAGCTGGCGGCGACGACCGAATGCGATTTTCCGCAGTTCTGCGTCACGCATGTCCACGCGTTGGTCCACGACGACGCGCCGGCGCTCGAGGCCGTCGCGGAGGCGTTCGCGGAGCTGGGGCTCACGCTGCGGGCGGCCGAGATCGCCGCGCAGGCGTCACAGTGTTTCCGCCGGGCCGGTGTGCCCGCCGGGGCAACGCGGACCGCGGCGCGCAGCCGGGCACTCGCCGCCGAGTGCGAAGGATCGCACACGTTCGCGTTGTCGACGACCGACGAGATCGAGGTGCTCACCCCCCGTGAGCGCGAGATCGCCGAGCTGGCCGCGCGTGGGCACCCCAACCGGCACATCGCCGAGGCGTTGTCGTTGTCGGTGCGGACGGTCGAGTCGCACCTGTACAAGGTGTTCGCCAAGTTGGGGGTGACCCGACGGGCCGAGCTGGGCGCGGTGCTGCCAGAGCCCCGGGACCGACATACTCGGTAGTCGATCCGCCGCGTGGCCCTGACCGCGACGTGGCGAGCGGAGTCCCGAGTGGGCCCTGGTCGACAGACCGGTCGGTTTCGCGGCCGTGGATCGAGGCTCCCAGCACTACCATCGGGCCATGTCCTCGCGAGGAGGGGCCCGGCTCGAGGTGCTGGGAAGCATGGGCGTGCGTGGGCCGTCGGGGACCCGCGTCGAGATCGCTCGCCCCCAGGTCGCGGCCGTACTGGCCATGTTGTGGGACGAGGCGCGCCCGGTCCGGCGCGACGAGTTGGCCGAGCTGCTCTGGGGTGAGTGGGACCTGCCCACGCACTGGACCGGCGCGGTCCGCGGCGTGCTCGCCAAGGCCCGGGCGGTGCTCGAGGAAGCCGGCCTGGACCGCGCCGCGCTGCAGTCCGAATCGGGGCTGATCCACCTGCGACTGCCCGTGGGATCCGACACCGACCTGGGGGTCGCCGAATCCCTGGTCGCCCGAGCCGGCGACGCGTTGGCCGGCGACGATGCCGACGGGGCCCTCCGGCTCGCCACCGAGGCGGTGGAGCTGCTCGGCCGGCCCGTGGCGATCGTGGCCGAGGGCGACTGGCCCCGCCGGCTGCACCTGCGGGCAGAGACCTTCCAGCGGCAGGCCCGCCGTCTGGTGGTGCGGGCGTTGCTGGCCGCGGATCGGGCGACCGAGGCGGTCACCGAGGCCACCGACCTGGTCGCCAGAGACCGACTGGACGAGGCCGCCCACGAGCTGCTCATCACGGCCAACCTCGCCGCCGGCCACCGCGCCGCGGCCGTGGCCGCGCACGCCACCCTGATCGAGGTGCTCGAAACCGAACTGGGCGCCGAACCCTCCCCGCGGATCACCGCGCTGCTCGACGACGTCGGCCGCTCGACGAGCCCCGGCCCCACGGTCCCACGAGAACGCTTTCTGGGTCGCGAAGCCGAGCTCGCCGCGCTGGCCGAGGCCCACGACGACGTGCGAATGAGCGGTTCACCCCGGCTGGTGGTGGTCCAGGGCCCCGCGGGTATCGGCAAGAGTCGTCTGGTCCGGCACTTCGTGTCCCGGGGGTGCCGGCGGGCGCTGTGGGGCCGGTGCCACGGGCAACTCGGCGAACCCTTCGAACCGCTCGTGGATGCGTTCCGAGGCGCGGTCGACGGCGACGAACTGGTCGGGGAGGTCTGCGAGGAGACCCGGGCCGCGGTGGCCCGCGCCCTGGCCTCGTTGGTCGACCAGGACCCCTCGGCGACCGCGCACGAAACCCGGGCACGCCGGGCGCGGGGCGTCGAGGCCGTGGTCGACGCTCTGGCCGCGCTGTGTACCCCGGCGCCGATGGTGCTGGTCGTCGACGACCTGCAGTGGGCCTCGGGCGACTCGATCGGACTGTTGCAACGGATCCTGGAACGCCGTGACCTCCCCCTGTTGATGGTCGTCACCGCGCGGAACCGTCTGGACCAGCCTGGCGCGGCCGCCGAACTGTTCCGCGCCGCACCCACCCGTGTCGTCAGTCTCGAGGCGCTGGACCGTGAAGAGTTGCTGCCCCTGGCCACCGACTTGGCACCCCTGACCGACCGGCCCATCGACCCGGACGCGTTGTCGATGCTGCTGCTGGAGCGCACCGGCGGGCTGCCCTACTACCTGACTGAACTGGGCCGCGACGCCCGCCGTCGCAACCACTTGGACTTCGAGACGATTCCCGACCAGGTGCGGGCCTGGATCCAGAATCGGGTCGCCTCGCTGCCCGGCGATCTGGGTTCGCTGCTCGAGGTCGCCGCCGTTGCGGGTCTGCATCCGTCGGTATCACTCATCGAAGCCACCTGGGTGGGTCCGCCGGCTGCGGTCCTTCCCGGGGTGGAACAGCTCGTCCGGGCCGGGCTGCTCACCGAGACCGACGACCCCGACGAGGTCACTTTTCCGCACCAGATCACCCGTCAGGTCGTCGTCTCGGCCGTCGGGTCGGCCCGGCGGGCCCGACTGCACGGCGGGATCGCCGCCGCGTTGGTGGCCCAGGCCGACATCGACCCGCCCCACGCCCGCATCGCCTATCACTACGCCAACGCCGGGACGGCCCATGCGCTCGACGCCGCCCGACACGGCTACCTCGCCGGGGTCGCCTCGCTCACCCGCGGAGCCTGGGACCAGGCCGACGCCCAACTTTCGGGCGCGTTGGAGGGACTGGGTGACGCCGCGGTGCCGCTCCGGGCGGCGACCCTGGTGGCGCTGGGCTGGACCCGGCACGCCCGCGGGGACGCCGCCGCGGCCAGCCGCCTGCTCGACGAGGCCTGGCAGCTCGCGACCCGGCTGCGGCTGCCCCACGAAGCCGCCCGGGCGGCGTTGCTGCTGGTGGGGCGCGCGGGGCGGGGCGCGGCGCTCGACATGGCCGATTCCGAACGCAGCGCCCGGCTGTGGGCGGCCCTGGAGGCGGTCAGCTCCTGGGACCCGCCCGACGACGATGCCGTTGCCACGACGATGTTTCCCCGCGACGCCGACGCGCTGGCGACCCTGCGCACCGCCGTGGAGGTCGAGCTGGCCTGGGCGTTGTTGTTCACCGGCACCCTCGTCGAACGCACCGAGCTGGTGACCGGCGCGTTGCAGCGGGCGCGCGACGACGGTGCCGCGCCACCCCGGTTGGCCATGGCACTGCTGGCCCAACGCAACGTGCTCTGCGGCCCCGGGGACCATCGGGAGCGTCTGGCGCCGGTGCACGAGGTGCTCGCCCTGCCACGTTCGGAGCTTCCCGTCGATCTGGTCGCCTCCGCGTTGTTGTGCCGGCACGAGGACCTGCTGGTGTGCGGTGACCGGGCGGGGGCCGAAGCGGCCCTTGCCGAGGCCGCCGAGGTCGTCCAGCGCCACCCGCACCCCTACTGGCGGTGGGCGTGTGCGACCTGGCAGTCGCTGTGGCTGCTGGTCGACGGCCGGGCGGACGAGGCGGAAGCGGCGCTGGCCGAGGCTCATGAACAGCGACCCGACGGGTCCCGGGAGGCCGCCGCGTGCGGCGCGGTGCAGATCGTGGCGATCCGGCTGGCCCAGGGCCGCGCCGGAGAGGTGGTCGACGCTCTGGAGGCCGCCGCGGCGGCGAACCCGGCGGTCCCCGCCTACCGGGCGGTGCTGGCGCTCGCCGCGGCCCGCGCCGGCGACCTGGATCGGGCCGAGAAGCCCTACCGTGCCTTCGCCGATGAGGGCTTCGCCACGGTACCGGTCGATTCCAATCGACTCCTGACCATGGCGGTGCTCGGCGACGTGGCCGCCGATCTGGGCGATGTCGAGGGCGCCGCGGTCATCGATGAACAGCTCGCCGCCGACGACGGGCTGTTCGTGGTGCTCAACTGCTACGGCGGGGGTGGGTCCTGGTGGGGCCCGGTGTCCCGGGTGCGGGCCCGGCTGGCCCGGACGGCGGGCTGCGCCGAGGCCGCCGAGGCGTTGGCGGCCCGGGCGACCTCGGCGACCGAGGCGCTGGGCGCGGCGATGCTGGGCCAGCCCCTCGACTGAACCCCGGTCGCGCTGAACCCTGGTCGTGCGAGGTGGCCCGGCGCGTTCCCGGGTCGTGTGGGCGCGAGACTTGTCGAGGCCATGACCATGTCGCTGCAGGAGTTGTCGGACCGTTTCGAGATCCAGGATCTGCTGGTCGCCTACGCGGATGCGATCGACCGGCGCGACTGGGACGCGCTCGACGAGGTGTTCACCCCGGATGCGGACATCGATTACACCGCGATGGGCGGCATCCGCGGGTCGTTGGCCGAGATCAAGGAGTTTCTGGCCGAGGGCCTGGGGTGGTTCACCTCGTTCCAGCATCTCACCGCCACGCCCCGCATCGTCCTGGACGGCGACACCGCGACCGGCCGCGCGATCTGTCACAACCCGATGACCCTCACCGACGCCGACGGGGTGTCCCACACCGTGTTCATCGGCCTGTGGTACATCGACGACTACGTGCGCACGCCTGCCGGTTGGCGCATCTCGGCGCGCCGTGAGGAACGTTCCTACGTTCACAACGCTCCACCCGGCTTCCCCCTCACCTGACCCCCATCTTTCGCGTCTTTGCACGCCCGGCCCCCGCCGGACCGGGAAAACCGTGCAAAGTCCACTCAGGGCGTGGTCGACCCACCTGCGCGTGCCCGCCCGACCTTTCGCGTCTTTGCACACTCGACCCCCGCCGGGCCGGGAAAGCCGTGCAAAGACGGGTTGAGCGCCGACGTCGGCGCGGCTATATTTCCGGCGAACCGCGGATATTCGGGAGCGGGTCGCGATCAGATCGGTGTGAGGCGGGAGCCCCATGGACAGTGCGGGAACGGTGGACCGACGACGAGGGTTGGCGGTGGTGGCCGCGTTCGTGCTGGTGGTGGCGGCGTGGTGGACGGTGATCGGTGTCGAGGGTGTGGGCGCGGCGACCACCACGGAGACGTTCACCGCCGATGGGACCTTCACGGTTCCTTCAGGGGTGACGAGTGTGCAGGTGACCGTGACCGGCGCGGGTGGTGGCGCGGCGTCGTTGCCGGTCGACGTTTCGGGGGAGACGCCGCCGCAGGGTGGGAGCGGGTCGACGGTGACGGCGACGGTGGCGGTGACCCCGGGGATGGAGCTGGCCGTGGTGGTGGGCGAGGCGGGCCATGACGGTTCCGGCGATCGTCAGGGTGGTGATGGCTTCGGTGCCGGCGGATCCGGCGGCAGCCGCGGCTCCACGCGTTCGGGAGCGGGTGGTGGTGGTGGTGGGGGTTCGGCGGTGCTGGCCGGTGCGACCGCGCTGGTCGTCGCCGGTGGTGGGGGCGGCGGCGGTGCACGCGTCGCAATCGGTTCGACCGGAATGATCCATCAGTCCGGTCCTGTGTGTCCCGGGCTGGATGCGGGGAGCCCGCCGGGTTCGCCTGGCCCGGATTGTTGGTTGGATTCGCCACCGGATGACCACGACGGAGCCGATGGCCCGGACATTGTGGTGAGCGATGATTCGCTCGACCCAAACATCATCTTCCCGGGTGGTGGTGGCGGCGGTGGTTGGATCGGTGGGGCGGCCGGCCCGTCCACGGTTTCTGGCATGGCTCAGCGCGTCTTCAGCGGTGGAGGGGGTGGGACGAACTACACCGACCCGACGGTGGTCACCGGGGTGAGCTCCGAGGTCGCTGGCAATGCCGGTGCGGCGGGTCGTGTCGTGATCGCCTTCGACGAGCCCGAACCCACCACGTCTTCGTCGTCGACGTCGACCAGCACCTCGACGAGTACGACCTCGACCACCAGCTCCACGACCACCTCGTCGACGACGACGTCGACCACCACCTCGACCACGACGTCGTCGACGACGTCGAGTACCACGACCACCTCGTCGACGAGTACGACGTCGACCACGACCGTGGCGCCATCCTCCTCGGTCGCGCCGACCTCGGTGGGCCCGCCGCTCACCAGCGTGCCGCCGACCTCGTCGACAGCCGTGTCCCCGACGAGCGTCACCGCAGCGCCGACCTCCGCGGACGGAACCGATCCTGCCGACGTGGCGGGTACCGGCACCCAGGCACGGCCCCGCCCACCCGACCCACCGGCCGCGACCCCGATCCCGGCGACCCCCCACTACACCGGCTGAGATCGTCCTCCAGGCGCCGATCCCGCTTTCCCGCCGACCGATCAGCGACCTGATGTTCCGCGACCCATGGATCACGAGGGGGCACCGGTCGACGTCGCGCGGCCGGTAACGGTGCGTTCGCGCCCCGTTCGCGCGGCACCGACGACGCTGTCGTGACCAATGGTCGACCAAAGGGATGAACCCGGGTGACGCACCGCCTCAGAACTCGCAGCGCCATCATGATCCTGTTCGCGTTCCTGCTCGCGAGCACCGTCGCGCAGATTCCCACCGCGCCGAACGCGGGCGCGGCGCTGAGCAATCTGTTTCCGGCCGATCACGACGGGTTCCCCAAGGGTCACTTCTTCTCCGACGAGGCGTTGTACGTGACCCTCACCTCCGACTTCGAAGGAGGCGTGGTCTGTATCGTTCCCGCCTACGTCACCGTGCCGTCCTCGGCCGACTGCGTCGGTGACATCGCCTGGGGCACCCCGCGGACGTTCACCGGCCTGGGCACCCTGTTGGGCTTCCCGCTCAAGGCGCCATGGCTGACCGCTGGTGAGTGGCGACTCCTCACCGTACCCAAGCTCAAGGCCAAGGACGCGTACGGCAACGAGCGCCCGGTGCCGGGCACCGAATTGTCCGAGGTGTTCGTCGTCGAAAAGTGCGGGCCGTGCGATCGTTCGTGGGCCGACAACGAGCTGCAGCCATGGAAGGACATGGCCGGTCGCATGAAGACGCTCGGCACGATGGCCCAGGCCGCCGAGGCGTATGACACCGCGTCGAAGGTGTACAAGGTCGCGGCCGGCATGTACGGGGGTGTGGGGTTCGGCATGTCGGGCGTCATCCTCGGTGGCCTGGGGGCGGGAGGTGCCCTGTGGTGGGATTCGGTGA
>CAYVAS010000006.1:0-72040 GCA_964449375.1 uncultured Iamiaceae bacterium
CTCGTTGCTGATGCGCAGCACCTCGAGTCCGGCGATCTGACCGGCCCCCTTGGTGGCGGTGCGCTGCGCATCGTCGAAGTAGGCCGGGACGGTGATGACGGCCTGGTTGACCGTGTCGCCCAGGTAGGCCTCCGCGTCGGCCTTGAGCTTCATCAGCGTGCGTGCGGAGATCTCCTGGGAGGTGTAGGCCTTGCCGTCGATGTCGATCGACCAGTCGGTGCCCATGTGCCGCTTGACCGACCGGATCGTCCGGTCGGGGTTGGTGATCGCCTGACGTTTGGCGACCTCGCCGACCAGGACCTCACCGGTCTTGGAGAACGCAACCACCGACGGGGTGGTGCGGGAGCCTTCGGCGTTCGGAACGACGACGGGCTCGCCGGCCTCCAGAACACTGACGACGGAGTTGGTGGTGCCGAGGTCGATACCGACTGCTTTGGCCATGATCGAGCGTCCTTTCTCGATGAGACGAAGATTGACTGACCTCAACTCTAGAACCTTGAGTGTCCTGTTGACAACTCTGAAGACGGGCCTTTTCCGGCCTCGGCGGCCATGTTCGGAAGCGAATTCGCCCTGCACGACGAGAACCGGTTCGCTACGTTGGATCCTGCCCCAACCCCCACCGCAGCAAAGAGGACGCGCCACCTCGACACCCGCATCGGAGGATCCCATGTCCCGTCCCAGCATTCGGTCGGTCCGGTCGGCCGCCGAGATTCTCGAGCCCCTCGTCACGGCGATCTTCCGCGGCCCGAGCCCGGTCCGGATCCAGATGTGGGACGACTCCGGCCTGGGACCCGACACGGGCACCAGCATCCGACTGCACTCCCCCCAGGCGCTGCGGCACCTGATGTGGGCGCCGGGAGAGCTGGGCCTGGCTCGGGCCTACGTCGCCGGGGACATGCAGCTCGACGGCGACGTGTTCGACCTGTTCGATCTGCGCTCGCACCTGGTCGACGGTGACGGCCACGCGCACAACATCGGCGTCAGCCCCCGGATGATCCCCGCGTTCTGGCGGGCGGCACGTGAGCTGGGCGTGCTCGGCCCGCCCCCCAGCCCTCCGCAGATCGAGGCACGTCTGCACGGCCTGCGCCATCTGCGCCGCCGCGACGCCCAGGCGATCTCGCACCACTACGACGTGGGCAACGACTTCTACCGGCTCATCCTGGGCGAGTCGCTCACCTACTCGTGCGCCTACTGGACCCACGACGACGCCACCCTCGACGACGCCCAGGCCGCCAAGTACGAACTGATCTGCCGCAAGCTCGACCTGCAACCGGGCATGCGGCTGTTGGACGTGGGCTGCGGCTGGGGCGGCATGGTCCTGCACGCCGCGACCCACCACGGCGTGCGGGCGGTGGGCGTGACCCTGTCGAGCGAACAGGCCGAGCTGGCCCGCCGGCGGGTCGCCGACGCCGGACTCGCCGACCGGATCGAGATCCGCATCCAGGACTACCGCGACATCCACGACGGTCCCTTCGACGCGATCTCCTCGATCGGCATGTTCGAACACGTG
Organism: uncultured Iamiaceae bacterium; assembly: GCA_964449375.1. Taxonomy (GTDB): domain Bacteria; phylum Actinomycetota; class Acidimicrobiia; order Acidimicrobiales; family Iamiaceae; genus JAFDWI01. The sequence continues at coordinate 1,511 of CAYVAS010000006.1, forward strand.
GGGCTGCCCCGGGTCGAGGAGTACTTCACGGACCTGTACCGGCTGCTCAGGCCCGAAGGCCGCCTGCTGAACCACGCCATCTCCCGACCCGACCCCACCAAGGCCGCGATCGCCCCCCGGTCGTTCATGGCGCGTTACGTGTTCCCCGACGCCGCGCTCGTCGAGGTGGGCACCGCGATCTCCGCGATGCAGAAGCACGGCCTGGAGGTGCGCGACGTCGAGTCGCTCCGGGAGCACTACGCGAAGACCCTGCGCGCCTGGGTGCGGAACCTCGAGGACAACTGGGAACTGGCCCAGATGCTGGTCGGTCCCGCCCGGGCCCGGGTGTGGCGCCTGTACATGGCCGGCTCCGCGGTGTCCTTCGAGGCCGCACGGATCGCCGTGCACCAGGTCCTGGCGGTCCGCACCAGCGAGAACGGCTCGGCGGGCATGCCGCCGACCCGCCAGTGGCTCGCCGCCGACGCCCCGACGGACCGGTCACACCAGGACCAGCGCTCCTGAGGTCACCGAAGTTCCGCACCCGCCGGTAGTCTTGGTCGCCCCTCCCCTCCGAGCCCCGCTGGACCGCACACCAGGTGACCACCGACCAGGCCCGTCCCGGCGTCGACCACTCCACTGAACCGTCCCCGGCCGACACCGCCGACCCCGGCGGCGACACCGCCGCGCCTCGCTGGGCACGCCGAGGATTCTGGGTCGCCCAGATCCTGGTGCTGGTCCCGGTCTGGGTCGCCGCGATCCGCAACGGCCGCAAGGGCTGGTATCCGACCCTCGACGCGGCCACGACCACGCTGCGCGCCCGGGACGTGCTCGACGGGTACTTCCCGCTGGTGGGCATGTGGTCGTCGGTGTCGACCAAGCTCGGCGAGGCCACCTACTTTCCCGGCGCCACCGAGCTGTACCTGCTGACCGTCCCGATCCACCTGTTCGGAGACGCCTGGGGACCCCTGATCGGCATGGCGACCATCAACTCGGCGTGGCTGTTGGTGTGCGGCTGGCTGCTGCGCCGGCGCCTCGGGAGCGCGGGCGCCATCTGGGCGTTGTTCGCCGTGGCGGTGCTGGTGTGGACGATGGGTTCGGAGGCGCTCATCGACGTCGCGCCGATGCAGATGATCACGCTGCCCTTCGTGGTGTTCCTGTTCGCAGCCTGGAGCGTCGCCGACCGGGACCTGACGGTGATCCCGGTGCTGGCCTTCGTGGCGAGTTTTCTGCTGCTCAACCACCTGGTGCTCACCCTGCTGGTGCCGGTCATCGGCCTGGCCGCCGCGGTGTGTCTGTTCGTGGTCCTGCGCGGCGAACGGCGCGCCGACCCGGAAGCCTGGCCCGACACCCGCCGGACGCTGTTGCGCAACCTGGGCATCGGGGTGGGACTCACCGTGGTGCTGTGGCTGCCGTCGTTGATCCAGCAGTTCACGAACTCACCCGGGAACCTGACCAACCTCTACAACGCCTCCCAGGTGGACCTGTCGCGCACCGTGGATCTGTCCCACGCCCTCGACGTGATCATGTCGATGCTCGCCCAGCCGCCGTTCTGGTTCCGCAACACCTTCAACACGCCGTTGGAGACCACCCCGCTGACCATCGCCCAGGCGGCCCTGGGGCTGGCGATCGTCGCGGCCATGGTCACCCTGGCTGTGCTCGCAGCCCGACGCCGCGACCGTGTCGCGCTCACCGCGCTGGTGATCGCCGGGGTCGCCCTGGTCGCCGCGGTGGCCAACATCTTGAACGCGCCCACCGATTTCGGGTTCCGGCGCGGGTACTTCCGTTCGCTCTGGGGGACGATGATGTTCGTGTGGCTGGCCGTGGCGCTGGCCGCGGTGCGCGCCCTGGGCCCCGGCATCACCGCGCGGCTGCGCGCCAGTCGGGCGGTGCCCGCGGTCGGGGTGGCCGCGGTGGCCGTCATGGCGCTGGCCGCGTCGCCGCACCTGAGCCCGGGCAAGGGCACCAACGGCTCCAGCGACGAGGCCGTCGCGCTCGCCCAGCGCATGAACAACCGCGCCATCGTGCTGCTGCGCGACCGCGGCCAGGTCCAGGTCTCCTCGGCCGGGGACTTCTCGTCGTTCGGGCTGTCCTCGACGTTGATCCTGGCTCTGGACTCCTACGGGGTGGACGTGTGCGTGCCCGAGGTGATGGTGCCCCAGTACGGCGATCACCGGGCCTGCGACCCCGAAGGTGCCGACGTGTTCGTCACCGTCACCTCGGCGGCGTTCCCGCCGTTCCCGGGTGAGACGTCGATCCTGGAGCTGACCCTGCTCACCGACGCCGAACGCGCCACCCGTTCCCGCTTGGCCGGTCAGGTCTCGGACTGGTTGCAGACCCAGACCGCGATCCGGGCCAGTCCCCGGGTACGGGCCACGCTCACCGAGGCCTACGGACCCCAGGCCGCGGACCGCTACGAGCAACAGAAGTTCGACACCGACGGTTTTCCGCTCACCACGTTGATGTTCTCGCCGGACTTCGTGGACTTCATCGTGACCCGGTCGCACTGGAACGCCGACGGCACCGCGGACGTGGCGATCGAGACCGGCGACCTCGACCCGGCGGTGCTGCTGCGTTGGGCGGAGCTGGTCCACCGCGCCTACACCGGCGAATCGGTGCGCCTGGCGACCACCGAGGGCCCACCCGGCCAGACCACTGCCCACATCGGGGATCCCACCGCAGGCGACGATCCATCCGCCGACGACGGCTCGGGAGGGGACGACTGACCGGCGTCGGCCCGATGCGGAGCGGGTGGCCCGGTAGCATCCATCGACCATGACCTCGACGCTCGTCCTGCTCCGCCACGGCCAGAGCCTGTGGAATGCCGAGAACCGCTTCACGGGTTGGTACGACACCGACCTGTCCGACCTTGGCCGTGCCGAGGCGGCCGGTGCCGGCCGGGCGCTGGCCGATGCCGGGGTGGAACCGGGTGTGCTGCACACCTCGCTGCTGACCCGGGCCATCCACACCGCGGAGCTCGCGCTGGCCGCGGCGGGTCGCTCCTGGATTCCGGTGCGACGCCACTGGCGTCTCAACGAACGCCATTACGGCGACCTGACCGGAGCCAACAAGGCCGAGACCGCCGAGCGGTTCGGAGCCGACCAGGTCAAGGTGTGGCGGCGCAGCTATGACGTGCCGCCGCCCCCGGTGAGCGCCGAGAACGCCTGGAACCCCAACGACGACCCGCGCTACGCCCACCTCGACCCCGACGTGGTGCCCGCCTCGGAGTGTCTCGCCGACGTCGTGGACCGCATGCTGCCCTGGTTCCACGACGCGATCGTGCCCGACCTGGATGCCTTCGGCACCGTGCTCGTCGTGGCGCACGGCAACTCGATCCGCGCGCTCGTCAAGTACCTCGACGCCGTCTCCGACGACGCCATCACCGGAGTGGAGATCCCCACGGGGGTGCCTCTGGTCTACGAACTGGGGCCGGACCGTCGGCCCAGAACCGCCGAGGCCGTGCTCGACCGGGCCCTGGGCGACCCCGACGAGATCACCGCGGCGGCCGCCGCGGTGGCCGCGCAGGCCGACACCGGCTGAACCGGCGCTCCCAGGGTGCGCCCGCCGAGCCGCCGAGGCGCGATGGCCCGACCCGCCGGGAGCACCGAACGAGAGGGGTGACATTCCCCCACACGGGTCCGCGGGCCTTGGGTATGCTCCCGAACCATGGCTGCGAACAAATACATCGAAAAGCTCGGCGCACTTCCGCTTTTCTCGTCATGTTCCAAACGGGAACTGACGCGTATCGCCCGCGCGGGGGACGAGGTCCAGGTCGAGAAGGGAGCGCAGCTCGTCGACCAGGGCGAGATGGGCCGCGAAGCCTTCGTGATCCTCGAGGGCGAGGCCGCGGTCAAGCGCAACGGTCGCAAGATCGCCACCCTCGGCCCCGGCGACCCGGTCGGCGAACTGTCGCTGCTCGCCCGCAGCCCCCGCAACGCGTCGGTGTACGCCGAGACCGACATGTCGGTGTTCGTGCTGTCCGCCCAGCGTTTCAACGCAGTGCTGGACGAAGCCCCCGGGCTGTCACGCAAGCTCCTGGCCTTTCTCGCCGACCGCGTCCGCGACCTCGACGCCAAGCAGTTCGGCTGAACCACCCAGGCGTGGACGGACCGCCGGCGTGGATCGCGGGGTTCTGACTCGCGCGACACGCTGTTGGTAGCGTCAGGGCTGCTATGGCTGATCAGACCACAACGTCCCGTCGTATCCGACCGCGTCATGTGGTCATCACCATCGGTGTGCTGTTCGCGCTGTTCACGGTGGCGTCGGGCACCCTGCCCCTGATCACCGACTGGCACGACCAGAAGCCCGTGTCCCGCCCGGTGTTCGGCGGGATCCCCGGGGCCATCGTCCTGGCCTTCTACGTGGCCATCCCCCTGACGATCCTCTACGGGGCCATCGCCTTCGCCAACCGGGTCAAGAACTGGGAACGGGGCACCCCCGACAACCGGCGCACCACCTCGCGCAACGTCCTGACCCGGCTGAAGGACTTCCGGGGCGGGGCCTACATGCAGACCCTGCTGCGCGATCCCGCGGCCGGCGTGATGCACTCGTTCATCTACTTCAGCTTCCTGATCCTGCTGGGCGTCACCACCACCCTGGAGGTCGACCACCAGCTCCCGAACGGCTGGAAGTTCCTCCACGGCGGCGTCTACCAGGGCTTCTCCTTCGTGGGCGACCTCGCCGGGGTCACCTTCACGATCGGGGTGGTGTGGGCGATCCTGCGGCGGTACGTGCAGAAGCCCTACCGGATCCGCATCAAGTCCCGGCCGGAACATGCGGTGATCCTGATCACCATGCTCGTCATCGGCATCACCGGATTCACCACCGAGATGTTCCGGATCGCCGACGCCGGCAGCCCCGCCTTCGAGAAGTGGTCCTTCGTGGGTTACCCGCTGGCGGGCCTGGTGGAGAACATGTCGAACGTGGCCGGCTGGCACCAGGCCATGTGGCTGTTGCACGTGGGCGCGTTCATCGTGTTCCTGGTACTGATCCCCACCACGATGTTGCGCCACATGTTCACCTCGCCGTTGAACATCTACCTGCGGGACCGGGAGCGTCCCCGCGGCGCGATGCGGCCCATGCCGAACCTGATGGAGACCGAGCTGGAGACCTTCGGTGCGGCCACCGTGGAGGACTTCACCTGGAAGCAGCTCCTCGACACCGACGCCTGCACCATGTGCGGCCGGTGCACCTCGGTGTGCCCCGCCCACGGCACCGGCAAGGCGCTGGATCCCCGCGAGATCGTGCTCAAGACCGGGGAGGTCATGGCCGCGACCGGCACGCCGCCGGTGTCACCGCCGCTGGGCACCGTGCCCGAGATCACCGTGTCGGCGAACTCGCTGTTCGAACGGATCACCCCCGAGGAGATCTGGGCCTGCACCTCGTGCCGGGCCTGTGACGAGATCTGCCCGGTGAACATCGAGATCATGGACAAGATCCTCGACATGCGGCGCTACCTGTCGCTGATGGAGTCGAACTTCCCGACCGAGCTGGGTCAGGCCTACCGCAACATGGAGAACAACGCGAACCCCTGGGGCATGAACCAGGGCGAGCGGGCCGACTGGGCCGCCGGCCTCGACGGCGTCGAGGTGATCGACCCGGGCGACTCCTTCGACCACGAGTACCTCTACTGGGTGGGTTGCGCCGGGTCCTTCGACGACAAGAACAAGCGCGTGTCCCAGGCGATGGCCAAGTTGTTGAACCGGGCCGGTGTGGATTTCGCGATCCTGGGCCCGGGCGAGAACTGCACGGGCGACCCGGCCCGCCGGTCGGGCAACGAGTACATCTTCCAGATGCTCGCCATGCAGAACATCGAGAACCTCGACGGCATGGGCGTGCAGAAGATCATCACGCAGTGTCCGCACTGCTTCAACACACTGCGCAACGAGTACCCCGACTTCGGCGGGCACTACGAGGTGATCCACCACTCCCAGCTTCTGGAGAACCTCGTCGCCGAGGGCCGCCTGGACCTGTCGGGTGCGGAGCTGGACGAACGGGTGGTCTTCCACGACTCCTGCTACCTGGGTCGGCACAACAACATCTACGGCGCACCGCGCAACGTCCTGGCCCAGCTCGGAGGCATCGAGGTCGTCGAGGCGCCCCGTAACGGCACCAAGGGCCGCTGCTGCGGCGCCGGTGGGGCACGCATGTGGATGGAAGAGAACGTGGGCACCAAGGTCAACGACGACCGGGCCGCCGAGCTCATCGGGACCGGCGCCGACCGGGTCGCCACGGCCTGCCCGTTCTGTTACATCATGCTGGACGACGGCGTGAAGGGAGCCGGGTCCGGCGACGACGTCGTGGTCTCGGACATCGCGATCACGGTGGTGGACGCGCTCGAGAACGGGGAACGTCGGATCGACCCGGCCGTGCTCGCCGCGGTGGGCGGCGAGGTCACCGCCGGCACTGAGGAACCGGCGCCGGAGGCACCGGCGGAGTCGTCCGACTGAGCGACCTCGGGAGGCTCCGGTGGACGACGACGGCGGTCACGTCGACCTGAGAGAAACCGGACAGGCGGTGACCTCGCCGACACCGTCGCGCCGGGACGTGATCCGGCACCGGCACCGACGGGGTCTGCAGGTCGTCGCCGAGGCGTACCGGCCGGCCGGCGGCATCGACACGGTGGTCGACACGGCACTCGCCACGGTGACCGCACTCGGCCCGGCCCTCGCCGACGACGAGGTCTTCCTGGCCGCGTGCATCGTGGTGCGCGAACGGTCCGATCCCGAGTCGATCCGGAGCCCGACCACCGCGGGGGCGCCGGCGCCACGGGGCCTGATGGAGCTGGTCGCCGACGCCGACGGCGCCACCGGTCCCGCCGAGGGGACCGACGCCGACAAGCGGCGCAGCCTGCTCACCGCGTACGACTCGCTGCCCGACCGCGACCGGGTGGTGCTGTGGTTCACCGCGGTGGAGGGGAGCGTCCCCGTCGACCTCGCCGCACGGACCTCGATCGGCCGGGTCGACGATGCGGCCACCCTGGCCCACCGGGTGCGCAGCCGCCTGCGACGGGCCTACGCGCACCACCGGCTCCGCAGCGCCGAACCGGCGACGGACTGCCCGGTCGAACCCGACGACCTGGTCGGGCTCGTCGACGGCGCCACCGGCGGCGCGGCCGCCGAGGCGCTCGTTGCGCACCGGCGTGGATGCTCACGGTGCCAGGTGTTGACCGCAGAACTGGTGGAGCTGCCCACCCCGTTGCTCACCGTGGCTGCCGAGTTGCGCCGGCGCCTGGAACCGACCCTCGCCGCGCTCGGCTCCGGCGGTCCCGGAGCGCTGCCACGGTCCGCCGCGGCCACCGAACCGGTGCTCATCACGACCACTCCCGGCGTCGCCGCGCCGACCGAAGCGGTGTCGCCGGTGCCCCCGGAGGCCGCCCCCGCCGCGGGTCCTCACGACGCCGGACCGGGCGAGACGGAGGATCCGGACCGTCGGCGGCGCATGGCGCTCATCGTGGTCGTCACGGTGGTGGTCGTCGCGGTCCTGGCGGTCACCGGCTGGCTGATCGCCGGTCGGGCCTCGACCCAACCCGTCGAACCCGGCGAAGCGCCCACGACCAGACCGGTCCCCTCGCCGGCGACGACCGCGGCGGCGACCGACCCGCCCACGACCAGTTCGGCGACCACGGCCTCCTCGACGAGCTCCACCACCTCGACGGCACCGTCGACCACCGCCCGATCCGGTGGAAGCGTGCCGGCGACCGCACCGGCCTGGAGCCCGGCCACCCCCGCGTGGACCCCGCCGGCGTCGGCGACCCCCTCGGATCCGGTCCCGACCACCGCGGCAGTGACCACGCCGCCACCCACGACATCGCCACCCACGACGGCCGGCCCGCCCCCCACGACGGCCGCTGCAACGACGACGCCGCCGGCGTCGTGACCGGCGCACAACCCCCGACCGTGTCCCGAGGGGGCTGGTGCCGGGCGCGCGTGGAAGCCTGCGCCGCCCTGGTCAGTCCTGGAAGTTCTCCCAGTACCGGCTCGGGGTCGGGCCGCGCTGGCCCTGGTACTTGGACCCCAGTTCGGAGGTGCCGTAGGGCCGATCCGCCGGGGTGCTCATCGAGATGAACGAGATCTGGCCGATCTTCATGCCCGGGTACAGCGTGATGGGCAGCGTGGCCACGTTGGACAACTCCAGGGTGAGGTAGCCGTCCCAGCCGGCGTCCACGAACCCGGCGGTGGAGTGGATCAACAGTCCCAGCCGTCCCAGCGACGACTTGCCCTCCAGGCGGGCCACCAGATCGTCGCCGAGGGCCACCCGCTCGGCGGTCGCGCCCAGCACGAACTCGCCCGGATGCAGGATGAACCGGTCGCCTTCGGGGATCTCCACCAGCTCGGTGAGATCCTCGAGGTTCGTGCGCACGTCGATGATGGGCATCGTGTGGTTCCGGAACACCCGGAAGTACCGGTCGACGGTGACGTCCACCGACGACGGCTGGATCATCGAGTCCTCCAACGGATCGATCGTGATCCGTCCCGACTCGAGCGCTTCTCTGATGGACCGGTCCGAGAGAATCATCGACGGTCGAGGCTACACGGGGCGCCCGGGACGCCTGGTACGGGCGAGACGCAGATCCGCTCCTAGAGTCGAACGGTCATGTCCGTTCGCTCCGCCTCTCCCGACCTGAGCGGACACGCCCACGTCCACCAGCGTCGGTGGCTGATCCTGGCCACGCTGTGCCTGGGGCTGATCCTGGTCGTGGCGGCCAACTCGTCGCTGAACGTGGCCTTCCCCAAGATCCAGGCCGCGCTCGGCACCACCCCCAGCCAGCTGCAGTGGATGGTCGACGCCTACTCACTGGTGTTCGCGGTGCTGTTGCTGCCAGCCGGGGCGATCGCGGACCGGTTCGGACGCAAGACCGCGTTGCAGGTCGGGCTCGCCGTGTTCGGGCTGGCGTCGCTGCTGGCCACCTTGAGCACCGACAACGGCCAGCTCATCGCGCTGCGCGGCCTGATGGGGGTGGGTTCGGCGTTCATCATGCCCGGCACGCTCTCCATCCTCACCAACGTGTTCCACGACCCGGTCGAGCGGCAGCGGGCGATCGCGATCTGGGCGGGTTGCGCGGGTCTGGGCGGCACGATCGGTCCGGTGATCTCGGGCTTCCTGCTGGAGGCGTTCGTGTGGCAATCGGTGTTCTTCATCAACGTCGTGCTGGCGATCATCGGGCTGGTCGTGGGCGCGTTCCTGCTGCCCAATTCGTCGGACCCCCGCGAAGCCACCCTCGACCCGGTCGGGGTGTTTCTGGCGATCCTGGGGATCGGCAGCCTGCTCTACGGCATCATCGAGGGCCCGGCCAACGGGTGGACGTCCGCGGAGACGCTGGGCACGATCGTGCTCGGCCTGGTCGTGCTCGGCGCGTTCGTCGCCTGGGAGCTGCACACCGAACGACCCATGCTCGACATGCACCTGTTCCAGAACCGGGCCTTCACGCTGGGCTCGATGACGATCACCCTGCAGTACTTCGCCATGTTCGGGTTGTTCTTCGCGGTCGCGCAGTACCTGCAGATCTCCCACGGCTACACGGCCCTGGAGGCGGGGCTGGCGGGCATTCCGATCGGGGTGATGGGCATGATCGCCTCGCCGCTGAGCGCACCGCTGGTGCGGCGCTTCGGCCACCGGGTCGTGGTGGGGTCGGGCCTGTTGATCTCGGCGGCGGGCATGGCGCTGCTGGTCGGGGTGTCCCCCACCACGACGTTCGCGGTGCTCTTCGTCGGGTTCTGTCTGCTCGGGTGGGGGAACGGCCAGGCCACGGCGCCCTCCACGACGCTGATCATGGCGTCGGTGCCCCGCGCAAAGTCCGGGGTGGGTTCCTCGGTCAACGACCTGTCCCGTCAGGTCGGCGGTGCGCTGGGGATCGCCGTGCTGGGCAGCGTGATGGCGTCGGTCTACCAGAACTCGATCGGCCACAACGTGGGCTCCGAATCGCTGGCGGCCCGGGCCGGTTCGTCGATCGAGCAGACCCTGGCCGCGGCCCAGCAGGCCACCGGGGCCGACGCGGCGGCGCTGCATCACGGCGCGCAGCTCAGCTTCGCCCACGGGTTCGGAATGGCGATGCTCGTGGGCGCGATCGTGCTCACCCTGAATGCGGCCCTGGTGTGGATGCGGGGCATCAGCATCGACCCCGACGGCGATCCGCTGATCCACGGTCCGGGTCCGCATCCCGGCGCTCCGGAAGCGATCCGGTCGACGGACGCCGGTGGCCGAAACGGTCCCGCCCCGCCCGATTCCGGTCGACCCGACCCCGGCGCGGCGGAACGTCAGCCCACGTAGACCGGTGAGCCCCGAAGTGCCCGGGCCGGGCGCGCCGGGTCACGGTGTGCCGGGTCGCGCGATGGGTGCTCCGACCGATCCGCGCCGTGATCGAGCGTCGTGGAGGGCGCGGTGCTCGCCGGAGTCGTGGTCGGCGGCGTGGTGCTCGACGGCGGCGGGCTGGTCGACGGGGCCGCTGAGGTCGGGGGCACCCCGGACGTGGTCGGTCCGCCGGGCGTCGTGGTCACCAGACCGGTGCCCAGGACGGGGCCGTCGGCCGGCCAGGTGCTGGGCGGCGTGGTGGGAACCGCGACCTGCGCGCTGAATGCGAAGGCCACGTGCAGCGGGTCGTGGTCCGACAGTGGCTCGCCGTCGAAGCGGGTGAAGCGGTCTCGTTCGAAGGTGTGGGACAGCGGGGTGAGCTCGATGTCGGCGTTGCTGCGGAACGCGATCTTGTCGATGACGTTCGCGTCGGCGCCGCAGTCGATGACCTCACACACGTCGGTGATGCCGGTCGCGTCCAGGAACGTCCGCCACACCTCGGCGTCCTCGGTCCGGTCGGTCCGCAGGTTCATGTCGCCACCGACGATCACGGCCTTGCCCGCGGAATGGGTGTTGATGAACTCGGCAAGCTGCACATAGTTGGCGGCTCGGGCCGCGTAGTCCTCGGGACCCCTCCCGGCTTCTGCGTGCAGGTCGTAGACGTCCACGAACACCCCGGGAGCCAGTTCCATGGTGGTCACGGCGAAGCCCTTGGTGGCCAGACAGTCCGAGGCGTTGTCGAGGATGCCGAAACAGTCCTCCCAGGTCACCCGGGTGACCGGGCCGAAGGGCATCCGCGACAGAAAGTTCAGCCCGTCCCCCAGCAGTGCGTCGGGCCGGTCCGGGTCGGTGCCCATCGGCGGCACCTGGGGTTCGGACAGGTAGGGATGGTCCACCTCGGAGATCAGGTCCTCATGGTAGACCCGCAATCCGTCCAGGGGCGGGTCGGGGTTGGCGAAGTCCTCCTGGGTGACCACCAGGTCGTAGGCGTTCAGCAGCGGGCTGATGAGCGCCATGTTGACCTCCGGATTCGACCCGGAGATCACCTCGGGCAGCCCGGCGACGTTGTAGGTGAGCATGTCGAAGGTGCCCTCGACGGTTTCGGTCTCGGCTCCGGCCGCAGGAGCGACCACGGCGCTGGCGACGGCGAAGAGCCCGACGCACACCGCGGCCAGCGCTCTCCGACGAATCTCCGACATCGACGACCCCCTTGTCCTGTGATGAAATCGTCGATCGTAATCGAAGCGGCGTCGGGCCGGTTCCGCCAGGGTGGTGGCTGGCCAGGCGTCGGCGACGCGATCCGCCGATGCCTGGCGGGGTCGGGTGCGGTGCGTCCCGGGAGGGTCAGCCGGCGTCGTTTGCCGGCCGGTTGGCGAACCGCCACGCCGCGGGAAAGGCGAGCGCGGCGGCTGCGATCTTCACCGCGTCGGGCAGCAGGAACGGCCGGACGCCCAGTTCGAAGGCCTCGGCGGCGGACACGCCCAGGTCGAAGGCGAGCCACGTGGTGCCGATCGCGTAGACGATCAGGGTGCCGGCGACCAGCAGCGCCACGGTCGTCGCCACCTTGCGGTCCGCGCCCCGCTTTGCAAGCGCGCCCACCACGCCGGCGGCCACCACGAAGCCGATGATGTAACCGAAGGAGGGCATCGCCCAGCCCGAGCCCGCCTCGGCGAACCAGGGCATCCCGACCACGCCAAGGCCCAGGTACAGCAGCATCGAGAGCATGGCCCGCTTGGTGCCCAGCGCGGCGCCCACCACCAGCACGGTGAGCGTCTGCAACGTGAAGGGCACCGGCGACAGGGGCGTGAGGAACGCGAACTGTGCGGCCAGACCCGTCAGGGCTGCGCCACCGGCGATCAGTCCGGCGTCGCGCACCACCGTGGTCGGCACGGCCGGCACGAGGTCGGCGAGCACCTCGGCACGGGGGGTCGACAACGGAGTCGGGGAGATCGCGGCGTTCGACATCTGGGCTCCTCACTCTTGTTCCGGAACGGGCCCGATCGGGCTGGAGCGACATTACCGCCCGGTTTTGCGCCAATCCGCATCCGACCGGGCCAGTGCACCGGTGGCGGGCGATTCCACCGGTGCAGGACATCGCCGGCTGCCTCGGAACGGAGCGGAGCGCGGACCGTAGGCTGGGGCGATGTCCGACGCCCTGTTCGACCGTCTCGGCGACGACGGCCCCGGCACCACCCGGGTCCTGCCCACGGGCTTTTCCCGGGGGCCCTGGTCGCCGGACGCGCTGCACGGCGGACCGGTGGCGACCCTGGTGGCCCACGAGGCCGAGCAGGTTTTCGCGGCGACGTTCGAGGGTCCGTACCTGCCCACCCGCTTCACGCTCGACCTGGAACGGCCCGTGCCTCTGGAGCCGCTCACGGTGACCACCGAGGTGGTCCGCCCGGGTCGCAGGATCCAGATCGTGGAGACCCGGATCGCCGACGAGTCGGGGCGTCGTCTGGCCCGGGCGTCGGTGTTGGGGATCCGCTCGGCGGCCCAGCCCGTGCCGGCGGATCTGGTCGCCCCGGACGACTCCCCGCCACCGCTGCCCGCCGCCGAACAGTCCAGCTTCGACGGGTGGGGTTTTCCCGCTGCCGACCGGGCCTACCACATGCACGCCACCGAACACCGGCTGGTCCGGGGGTCGATCGGGGAGCCCGGACCGGTGGTCGACTGGGTCCGGCTGGTCGTGCCCGTGTTCATCGGCTCGGCGCCGACGCCGTTTCAACGGGTGGCCGCCGCGTCGGACTTTCTCAACGGGGTGTCCTGGACGCTGTCGGGACTCGACTGGATCTTCATCAACCCGGATCTCACCGTGACCCTGCACCGGTTGCCCGTGGGTGACCAGGTGGCGATCGACGCTGTGACCCGGGTCGACGCGGGCGGGACCGGCACCGCGGAGGCGGATCTCTACGACGCCGAGGGCCGGATCGGCCGGGCCGTGCAGACCCTCCTGGTCGAACACCGCTGACCCCGCCCACCCCCGTCCCCGACGCCCGGACCACCCACCCCTCTGCGAAATTCGGAGCGAAAAGGCGGCCATGCGACCTTTTCGCTCCGAATTTCGTGGGAGGGTCGGGCTCGGGCGGGGCGAGCGCCGGTCCAGCGGTCAGGTGACCAGGGTGACGGCGTAGACCCCGAACAGAACCAGGTGCGCCACGCCGTGGCCGGTGGTGAGCCGGCTCCTGGTGAAGGTGAACCACGACAGGGCCACGGTGACGCCGAGCAACACCAGGTTGGTGGTCGACTCGGCGAACACGACCCGGTCGCCGGTGACGAGCCCGATGGTGAGCACCGCCGGGATCGAAAGCGCCAGGGTCGACACCAGGGCACCGTGGCACAGGTTGCTCACTCGCTGCAGTTCGGCACCCAGCGCGGCGCGCACCGAGGTGAGCGCCTCGGGCAGGAAGACCACCATGGCGATGAGCACCCCGGAAAGCGCGACCGGGGCACCAAGGCGGCCGAGCCCGTCGTCGAGGAGCGCGGCCATGTCCTGGGACAGCAGCACGATCGGGACCATGGTGGCGACGATCACCGCGAGGCGGGTGACCACGACCCCTCGGGCCCCGGCAGGGTCCGACGTCCCTGAGGTGTGCGCGCCGGCCGCCGGTCGGATCTCGGCGCCGGTGGTGGCCGCGGGCTCGCAGGTGGTGGGCGATGTGGCGGCCTCCGGGAGCGGGACGACCTCACGGAAGTCGTCGGCGCGGGGTCCCATCTGCCGGTACAGGAAGATGGTGTAGCCCACGACGGTGACCGCGATGACCGGCACCGCCTGGGCGGTGGAGAACTCCCCGGCGGTACCGATCCAGCGGGGCAGGGCGAAGCCGAGCGTGCCCAGCACGGTGATCATTCCCAGGTAGGCCACCGTGCCGCGACGGTTGATGCGCAACAGGTCGTGCCGGCGCCCCGCGACCACCAGCGACAGCCCGATGACCAGGTTCAGGATGATCATCGAGACCGCCATGATCGAATCCCGCCCGATCGTGCTGTGGGTTCCGGGGCCGAGGATCACCGCCGAGATCAGGATCACCTCGATCAGCACGATCGACAGGGTCAACACGAGCGAGCCGTACGGGTCGCCGAGCCGCCGCGCCAGGGCCTCGGCCTGGTGCACCACACCGAAGGCGCACACCACGATCACCCCGATCGTGGTGGCCAGGGCCACGATGAGCGCAGCGGCGGGCGCGGGCGGCGCCAGGGCGTCGGAGGCCAGGGTCAGGGCGGCGAAGGTGGCCCATCCCAGGACGACGCGGTACGCGTCGACGGGTCGCAGCAGACGCAGGGGGTGTGCGTCGTGATCCATGATCGGAGCTCTCCGCGCCGGGGTCGTCCCCGGCCTGGGTGGAGGTCGGCCGGGTCGTCCCGTCCGGCCCGCGGCGTCCGCGTGCGACAACCCAGCCTAGAGCGGGCCGGACCGTCCCCGACGGGCCCGCCCCGCGGGCGGTATCCGCGGGCGGTCCCCGCACGTTCGATCCCGGACTTTGCACCGTCGACCCCGCCCCAGTCGGGTGAAGCGTGCAAAGAGGCGTCCGCGGCCTCCCGCCGGTACCGGGCTGCCCGGTGACTCGCTACGGTCTGAACCATGTACCCGGGCACCATCGCCGCCACCGACCCCGATCGGGTCGCCGTCGTCATGGCCGAGATGAACGAGCGCCTCTCCTACGGGGAACTCCACGACCGCGCCACCCGTCTGGCCAACCTTTTCTTCTCGCTCGGCCTCGAGCCCGGCGACCACGTCGCCATGTGCGCGGAGAACCAGATCCGCTTTCTCGAACTTGCCTGGGGCGCGCACTACGCGGGGCTGATCTACACCTTCGCCTCCACGCGCCTCACCGCCGAGGAACTCGCCTACATCGTCGACGACTGCGGCGCCCGGGTCTACATCGGCACCGCGGCCACCGCATCGGTGTCCGCGGACATCGTCGAGGCCACGCCCGGCGTCGAGGCCCGCTTTCTCGTGGGCGGTTCCGACGACCACCACCGCAACTACGAAGCCGCGCTCGACGACGCCTCGGACGAACCACTCGTCGACCCGGTCGCCGGGATCGACATGCTGTATTCGTCGGGGACCACCGGCCGGCCCAAGGGCGTGGCGATCCGACCCCCGGGGACGCCACTGGACACCCCCACGTCGGTCACGACGTTGGCCCAGATGCTGCTGGGCTACGACGAAGACACCCGGTACCTCTCCCCCGCGCCCATGTACCACGCCGCACCGTTGCGCTTCAGCATGTCGGTGCAACAGTCCGGTGGGTCGATGGTGATGATGCGCCGCTTCGACCCCGAGCGCACGCTCGCTCTCATCGAGGAGCACCGCATCACCCACACCCAGATGGTGCCGACCATGTTCCTGCGGCTGCTCAAGCTGCCCCGGGAGGTGCGCGACCGCTACGACGTGTCGTCGATGGAGATGATCGTGCACGCCGCCGCGCCCTGCCCGGTCGAGGCCAAGCGCCAGATGATCGAGTGGTTCGGCCCGGTGGTGCACGAGTACTACGCGGGCACCGAGGGCAACGGCTTCGTCTACTGCAACTCCGAGGACTGGCTGGCCCATCCGGGAACGGTGGGCCGCTCCATCCTGGGACCGGTCCACATCCTGGGACCCGACGGCGAGGCGGTGCCCACCGGCGAGACCGGCACCATCTACTTCGAGAGCTCGTCGCCCTTCGAGTACCACAACGACCCGGAGAAGACGGCGGCGTCGCGTTCGGCGGAGGGCTGGTCGACGCTGGGCGACATCGGTCGCCTCGACGAGGACGGCTTTCTGTACCTGACCGACCGGCAGGCCTACATGATCATCACCGGTGGGGTGAACGTGTACCCCCAGGAGGCCGAGAACCTGCTGTCGATGCACCCCGCGGTCGCGGATGTGGCGGTGTTCGGCGTGCCCGACGACGAGTTCGGCGAGGCGGTCAAGGCGGTCGTGCAACCCGCCGAGGGTGTGCAGCCCGGCCCGGAACTGGCCGCCGAGCTGATCGCCCACTGCCGGGAGCATCTCGCCGACATCAAGTGCCCCCGGACCGTGGACTTCCGCGACGACCTTCCCCGGCACCCCACCGGCAAGCTCTACAAGCGACTGCTCCGTGACGAATACTGGGCGGCCGAGGACCGCAGCATCTGACCCGTCCCAGGAGACCCCGTCCATGACCGAACCCGTCGTCAGCGACACCACACGGGCGTCGATCGCGGCTTCGGCCGCCGAGATGCCCTGGCACGACCGCACCGATTTCGACGACGCCACCCGCGGGTTCGTGGGCCGGGCCACCCGGCGCCAGATCACCGCTGAGGACGGTCGGGTCGTCTGGGACCTGGACGCCTATGACTTCCTGCGCCAAGTCGAACCCGAGGACGCGCCGCCCACGGCCCACCCGTCGCTGTGGCGCCAGGGCCGGCTGCTCATCGAGGACGGACTCTTCGAGGTCACCGAGGGCATCTACCAGCTCCGCGGTTTCGACCTGTCGGTGATGACCGTGGTCGAGACCGACGCCGGCGTCATCGTGGTCGACCCGCTGGTGTCGACCGAGACCGCGGCCGCCGCGTTCGATCTCTACACCGAGCACCGGGGGTCCCGGCCGGTGAAGGCCGTGATCTACACGCACTCGCACATCGACCACTTCGGCGGGGTCAAGGGCATCGTCGGCCAGGACGCCGTCGATGCCGGCGAGGTGCAGGTCGTCGCGCCCGAGGGGTTCATGGAGCACGCGGTGGCCGAGAACGTGTTCGCCGGGACCGCCATGGGCCGACGGGCCGGGTACATGTTCGGCGCTGCGTTGGACAAGGGCCCGGCGGGCCAGATCGGCGCGGGCCTCGGCCAGACCACCTCGACGGGCAGCCTGTCGCTGATCCCGCCCACCCACGACATCACCCACACGGGACAGACGATGACGATCGACGGGGTGCGCATCGAGTTCCAGATCACCCCGGGCACCGAGGCGCCCGCGGAGATGAACTTCTTCTTCCCCGACCATCGAGCGTTGTGCACCGCGGAGAACACCTCGCACGTGCTGCACAACATCCTGACCCTGCGCGGGGCGCTGGTGCGCGACGCACACGCCTGGTCGACCTACCTCACCGAGACCATCGGCCTGTTCGGGGACCGGCTGGACTGCCTGTTCGCGTCGCACCACTGGCCCACCTGGGGGCGGGAGCGCGCCGTGGAGTTCCTGGCCATGCAGCGCGACATGTACCGCTATCTGCACGACCAGACCCTCCGCATGATGAATCAGGGGCTGACCGGCCCGGAGATTGCCGAGGCGATGCAGACCCCGCCCGCGCTGGCCGCGCAGTGGCACACGCACGGCTACTACGGGTCGGTCAGCCACAACGTCAAGGCGATCTATCAGCGCTACATGGGCTGGTACGACGCGAACCCGGCCAACCTGTGGGCGCATCCGCCCGAGGCGGCGGCGACCCGCTACGTGGCCGCCATGGGAGGGCGCGACGCCGCGCTCGGGGTCGCCCGGGGGGCCTTCGACGACGGCGACCATCGGTGGGCGGCCGAGGTCGGCAAGCACCTGGTGTTCGCCGATCCCGACGACGCCGAGGCCCGCTCGCTGCTCGCCGACACCTTCGAACAGCTTGCCTTCGGCGCCGAGAACGGGATCTGGCGCAACGCTTTTTTGGCGGGCTCGTCCGAGTTGCGCGACGGGATCTTCGGCACCCCGACCCAGGCCACGGGCGACGTGGCGGCCGCGCTGAGTGTGGCGAACATCTTCGATGCGATGGCGATCCGGGTCGACGGACCCCGGGCGTGGGACACCCACCTGCAGATCGGGTGGTTCATTGCCGACGAGGACACGCGCCATCTGCTGGAGCTGCGCAATGGGGCGCTGCACCATCGGGTCGTCGAGTCGTTTCCCGACGGGGTTCCGGTCTTCACGCTGACCCGGCCCCTCCTGGTCGGGATCATCACCCGGACGGTCGACGCGCTCGAGGCGGTGGGTGACGGGTCGATCACCATCGAGGGGGACGGTTCGGTGCTGGGCACGTTGGTCGGCCTGCTGTCGGCTCCCGACCCCGACTTCGCGATCGTCACCCCCTGACCCCAGCGAACTCCGGCAGCTCGCCTCCCCCCAGTTCCCCCCCCACCCCCCAACCCCATCGAACTTCGGGAGCTTGCGTCGCCATAGGCCACCGAACCTCCCGAAGTTGCGATGCGGGGGCGGCGAGGGTAGACGAATCGGTGCGGTAACTGTACCGTCCGGTCGGTAGAGTTTCCGGGTGCTCACGACCTCGAACCGGCGCTGGTGGGCGCTGGCGGTGCTGATGCTGCCGGTGTTGCTCATCTCGATGGACGCCACGATCCTGGGCTTCGCCGTGCCGGTGCTGTCCGAGCAGCTCGGCCCCACCAGCACCCAGTTGCTGTGGATCGTCGACATCTACTCGTTCGTGCTCGCCGGGTTGCTGGTGACCATGGGAGTGCTGGGCGACCGGATCGGCCGGCGTCGCCTTCTGTTGATCGGCGCTGCCGGGTTCTCCGCGGCGTCGCTGATCGCCGCGTTCTCGACCAGCGCGGGCATGTTGATGGTCGCCCGTGCCCTGCTCGGCCTGGCCGGATCGACGCTCATGCCCTCCACGCTGTCGTTGATCCGCAACATCTTTCCCGACGACCGCGAACGACAGACCGCGATCGCGCTGTGGGCCACCGCCTTCGCCGTGGGCACGACGCTCGGGCCGATCCTGGGCGGCGTGCTGCTGGAGCACTTCTGGTGGGGTTCGATCTTCATCGTCAACGTTCCGGTCACCCTGGTGCTGGTGGTGGCGGCGCCCCGGCTCATCGACGAGTCCCGGGACCCGAGCCCGGGCCGGTTCGACCTGGCCAGCGTGGCGTTGTCGATGGCCACCATGTTCCCGGTCATCTGGGCACTCAAGTCCTTCGCCGCATATGGCGCGTCCCGCTCCTCCGCGGTGTGGCTGGGTGTCGGGATCGTGGCCGGTGTGGCCTTCGTGCGTCGTCAACGTCGCCTCGCCGACCCGATGATCGACGTGGGACTGTTCCGTCTCCCGCTGTTCCGCATGGCGGTGACGGGCAACCTGGTGTCGTGTTTCGCGCTGGCCGGTTCGTTGTTCATGATCACCCAGTACCTGCAGTTGGTGCTGGGGTTGTCGGCCCTGGCCGCCGGGGTCGCGCTATTGCCGTCGTCGCTGCTCGCGGCCATCGCGATGCTGGCCTCACCGGCCGCGGCGCGCCGCTTCGGGATCTTCGCGGTGATCGCCGTGGGACTCGGCGCGGGAGCGGTCGGCTTCGTGCTGTTGACCCTGCTGCATGCCTCGGCGTCGCCGGTCCTGGCGGTGGCGGCGGTCGCCGTGTTGAACGCCGGGGTCAGCGCCGCGATGACCGTGGCGGTCGACGGCATACTGGTGGTGGTGCCACCGGAACGGGCCGGGGCCGGCGCGGCGGTGTCGGAGACGGCGAACGAGCTGGGCATCGCGCTGGGCACCGCGATCCTGGGCAGCATCCTGACCGCGCTGTACCGACCGCGCATCGACGCGCTCGACGCGCCGGGTGCGTCGTTGGACGTCGCTCGCGAATCGTTGGGCGCCGCCATCGTGGCGTCGCGCCAGGTTTCCGACCAGGCAGCAGCGGTGCTGGCCGACGGCGCGCGGGCGGCGTTCCTGGCCGGGATCGACACCGCCAGCGTGGTGGGCGCGGTGGCTCTGGGGGTCGTCGCGGTGTGGGCGGCGCTCGGCGAGCGCGCCCGACGACGGACGATGCAGAGGACCTGAGATGGCCAGACCTTCGAGTCGCGAGCTGATCCTGGACGCGTTCGAGACGATCCTGACCCGGCACGGCGCCGGCGAGGCGACGCTCGAGTCGATCGCCGAGTCCGCCGGGGTGTCCAAGGGCGGGCTGTTGTACCACTTCGGGTCCAAGGACGAACTGGCCGCCGCCTTCGGGGAACGGCTTTTGGCACGGGTCGACGCGGTCGTGGCGGGCGCGCCCACCGGGGCGGCCGCGGTGGTCCGGTGGTATCTGGACCCCGAACCGACCGGTGCGGACGAGGCCCGCCTGTGGCGTTCGATCGTGGCGGGACTCCACGGTGTGGACGCCGGGCTGGACGACGCGATCCGCGAGGCGTTCGTCCGGTACGCGCAGCCGCTGGAGGTCCTGGAACCGGAACTTGCCGAACAGGTCCGCCTCGTGGGCGACGGTCTCTTCCTGAACTCGCTGCTCGGCGTCCGGCCTCAGCCCGAACTCGAAGCGATCGTCGACGAGCTCGCAGCGCGCGCCTGACCGGAGCGGAGCGGTCCCCCGGACCGGGACCGCGCGCTGGGCATCCGTTCACGCACCGAACTCTGCCGAGCCTTCGACGCCTCCCGGAATAGTTGACCACCGGCGCCGGTTCGACGTTCCCGATTGGTCGAAATCGCTGCGGGTAGCCTCTGGACGATCGGGCACGGGAATGCGTCCCGCGTACCCGAGGCGTGATCTCGGCACCACCCGACGAAAGGGGCGGACGTGACCTACCAAGATGCGGTCATCGGTGCAGTGGCGATCCTGGTGGGGGCGTTGTTCTGCTTCCGGGGCGCGGTCGCGATGCGGGTGGTGATCGCCCTCTGGGGTGCACTCGCCGGGTTCGTGCTCGGCGCGGGCGCCGTCGCGGCCTTTGCGGGGACCGGCTTTCTGAGCACCCTGCTGGGTTGGCTCGTCGGTCTGATCGTGGCCTTGGTGTTCGCCGCGGTGGCGTATCTGTTCTACGAGGTGGCCGTGATCATGGCGATGGCCGCGATCGGTTTCGCGCTCGGCACCACCGTCATGGCGGTGCTCGGGGTGAACTGGTCGTGGGCGGTCATCGTGGTCGGCGTGCTCGTCGGGGTACTCCTGGCGGTGATCACCCTGGCGTTGGATCTGCCGATGCTGCTGCTGGTGCTGCTGAGCGCGTTCGGCGGAGCGAGCGCGATCGTGACCGGCATCATGCTGCTGGCCGGCACTGTGGACGCCGACGGGTTCACCCGCGTCGCGGCCGCGGACGAACTGGCGACCTCGTGGTGGTGGTACGCGCTGTACCTGGGTCTGGCGATCCTGGGCATCGTCGCCCAGTTGCGTTTCGTCGGTTCGGTGCGCGGCTCGGTCCGCGACGGCTGGGATCTCGACGGCAGGGACCGCGCCCGGGTCGAATGATGGCGAACTTCGGGAGGTTGCTTCGCCATGGGCGACGCAACCTCCCGAAGTTGCATTTTTTTGGGGGCGCGTTCGGGGGTGGGCCGTAGGCCGGCGCGTTCGGGGTGGGGTTGCGGGGATGGGGTCGAGCCGGGCAAGATTGACTCAGCTTGAGCTTTATTTCGGAGGCTCGTCCATGACCACGGCGCTGTACACCGATCGCTACGAGTACACGATGGCGACCGCGGCCCACGCCTCGGAGGTCGCGGACGCAACGGCGGTCTTCGAGTTGTTCGCCCGTGAGTTGCCCGTGGGCCGCCGCTACGGCGTGGCCGCCGGGATTCCCCGAGCCGTCGACGCCATCTCCCGGTTCCGCTTCGACGATGCGACCCTCGCCTGGCTGGTCGACTCGGGCGCGATCACCCCCGCGGTGGCCCGCCGCCTGGAGCGCTGGCGCTTCACCGGTGACGTGTGGGGCTACCCCGAGGGTGACGTGTACTTTCCGCACTCACCGGTGCTGGCCGTGCGCGCTCCCTTCGCGGACGCCACCCTGCTCGAGACGGTGCTGCTGTCGATCCTCAACCACGACTCCGCCGTCGCCGCCGCGGGGGCCCGGATGGTGAGCGCCGCCCGAGCCGCGCCCCACCCGATCTCGCTGGCCGAGTTCGGCGCCCGCCGCACCCACGAGGAGGCGGCCGTCGCCGCGGCGCGGGCGGCCTATCTGGTCGGCTTCGACGCCACCGCCACCCTCGAGGCCGGGCGCCGCCACGGCATCCCGACCGTGGGCACGGCAGCCCACTCGTTCACCCTGGCCCACGCCAGCGAGGCCGACGCCTTCGGCGCCCAGTACGACACCTTCGGCACCGGTACCTCGGTGCTCGTCGACACCTACGACATCGTCGGCGCCATCGACGCGGCCGTCCACGAGGCCCGCCGCCGGGGTGCTCCCGGGCCGGGGGCGATCCGTATCGACTCGGGCGAGCTGCTCCAGGTCACCACCGCGGCGCGCCGCCAGCTCGACGACCTGGGCGCCACCACCACCCGCATCCTGGTGTCCGGAGACATGGACGAATACCGCATCGCCGACCTCGTCGCCCACCACGCGCCCGTCGACGCCTACGGCATCGGCGCCCGGCTGGTCACCGGTTCGGGGCACCCGGCCGCGGGGTTCGTCTACAAGCTGGTGGCCATCGAACGCCACGGCCGCATGGAACCGGTTGCCAAGATCAGCCTCAACAAGGCGTCGCGGGGCGGGATCAAGCGGGTCCACCGACACGTCGACGACCACGGCATGCTGCGCGCGGAGTCCTTCGAGGTGCTCGACGGCGCAGCGGACGCGACCGACCCGACCTCCGGCGGCCACCAGATTCCCTACATCGTGCAGGGCGAGCTCACCGACGCCGCCACCGACGACCTGGGCGCCTCCCGGGCCCGGTGCGCGGCGACGCTGGCGACCCTGCCCCCGTCCGCCCATGCCATCGCTGCCGGTGAACCGCACCTGGTCGCCACCGAGGTGCCCCGCGAACCGGCGTTGTCGATGGCCTGAGCCCGAGGAAAGGAACCCCTCATGTCCGATCCCACTCCCCAACCCCAGCCCCAACCACGGCGGGCCCTGCTCGTGGTCGACGTGCAGAACGACTTCTGCGAGGGCGGTTCGCTGGCCGTGGAAGGTGGCGCCGCCTGCGTCGCCGCGATCGACGCCCACGTGCGCGCCCATCGCGACGAGTACCAGACCGTGATCGCCTCGGCGGACTGGCACATCGAACCCGGTGACCATTTCGCCTCCGCCCAGGGCACCGAACCCGACTTCGTCGACACGTGGCCGGACCACTGTGTGGCGGGCACCACCGGCGCCGAGTTCCACTCGGCGTTCACCGCCGTCGACGAGGGTCTGGTCGACCATGTGGTGCGCAAGGGCCAGCACACCGCGGCCTACTCGGCGTTCGAGGGCGCGACCGAGGACGGCCGCACCCTGGTGGATCTGCTCGAGGCCGCCGGGGTCACTCGGATCGACGTGTGCGGGATCGCCACGTCCCACTGTGTGAAGGACTCGTCGGCCGACGCGCTGGTGCTGGACTACAACCCGACGGTGCTGGCAGATCTGACCGTGGGGGTGTCGCCCACCCTGCGCCTCGAGGCACTCGCCGAACTGGCCGACAAGGGCGTCGCGATCGCCTGAGGGCCATGACCACCGACCCGTCCCGAACCGTCCTCGGGGCCCACCGGTCCCTGCCGGACCAGCCGCCCACGGCGGTGACCGTGGACCTGGCCTGTCTGACCATCCGGGGCGGCCGTCTGGCGGTACTGCTCATCCAACGGGCCGCGGACCCGTTCCGGGGTCGCTGGGCGCTGCCCGGCGGGTTCGCCCGGGCCGACGAGACCCTGAGCCGGTCCGCGCACCGGGAACTCGCCGAGGAGACCGCCACCAACGTGGCGCACTCCGAGCAGCTCGGCACCTACGGCGACCCGGGTCGGGACCCCCGGGGTCACGTCGTGTCGGTCGCCTACCTGGCATTCGGCCCCGACATGCCCAATCCCGAACCGGGCGACCAGGCCGCCGCGGCGCGGTTCTGGACGATCGAGGACCTCGACATCGACGGAGACGGAAGCGCCGCGACGATCGAACTGGCCTTCGATCACCGCCGGATCATCACCGACGCGGTGGAGCGGGCCCGCTCCAAGCTGGAGTACACCACGCTGGCGTGCGCGTTCTGTGCCGACACCTTCACGATCGTGGAGTTGCGCGACGTCTACGAGGCGGCCTGGGGCACGCCGGTGCACCCGGCGAACTTCCGCCGCAAGGTGCTGTCGACCCCCGGTTTCGTGATCCCGGTGGGCACCACCACCGCCAACGGCCCGGGCCGACCCGCCGAGCTGTTCCGTGCCGGCCCGGCGACCCGGGTCAACCCCCCGCTGCTGCGTCCGGGGTGAGGCCGGGCCGCACCCGGCGCGTCGTCACCTTCCAGAGCCCCGGCACGGGCCGAGCTCAGGCCGCTTCGTCGAAGAGCTTCTCGAAGGCTGCCCCGGACATGGGCCGGCCCAGCAGGTAGCCCTGGGCGGCCGGGCATCCCATCTCCACCAGCGCGCGCCGCTGGGTCTCGGTCTCCACCCCTTCGGCGGTCACGGTCAGACCCAGCGCGGAGGCCAGGTCGAGGGTGGCCATCACGATCGCCGAATCGGTGTGGCTCTGGGGCAGCTCGGTGACGAAGGAGCGGTCGATCTTGAGCGCGGTCAGGGGCAGGGAGCGGAGCTGCAGATACGACGAGAACCCGGTGCCGAAATCGTCGATCGCCAGGCCCACTCCCAGTTCGCGGAGCTGGGAGAACCGCTCGGCTGCGACCAGGGGGTCGGTGAGCAGGGTCGACTCGGTCAGCTCCAGGCACAGCCGGGCCGCGGGCAGCTCGGCATCGGCCAGCACGTCGGCGACCTGGTCGACGAAGTCCTTCTGGCGCAACTGGCGGGACGCCACGTTGACCCGCAGCAGGAACGGGTCGTCGTCGTCACGTTCCCGGCACCACTCGGCCACGGTGCGACAGGCCCGGACCAGCACCTGGCGGCCGAGGCGCGCGATGAGCCCGCTGGCTTCGGCGAGCGGAATGAACTCGGACGCGGCGAGCAGGCCGTGGTGGGGGTGTTCCCACCGGGCCAGGGCCTCGGCGCCGATGAGGCGGTTGGTGGCCAGTTCATACTCGGGTTGGTAGTGCACCTCCAGGCCGCCCTCGTCGATGAGGCGGCGCAGTTCGGTCTCCAGGCGCAGGCGTGCCGAGCGGGCCCGGTGGGCATCGGGGTCGGACAGCTCGATGCCGTCACCGCCCCGGGACTTGACCTGGTACATGGCGACGTCGGCCTTGCTCATCAGCTCACTGGGCTCGGTGTCCCCGTCGGTGGTGTGGGCGACCCCACCGCTCACGGTGAGGGCCACCGCGCCCCCCGACAGGTCGAAGGGCATGTCGAGCGGTTCCATGAGGTGTTCCATCGCCCGGAGAGCGTCGTCGGGTCCGCCCACGTCGGTCATCAGCACCAGGAACTCGTCGCCGCCCAGTCGGGCCAGGGTCGCCTCGTCACCGGCCCGGGCCCGCAGCCGTTCGGCGACCTCGAAGAGCAGCCGGTCCCCCATGGCGTGACCGTGGGAGTCGTTGACGACCTTGAAGCGGTCCAGGTCGACGATGCCCAGGGTCACGCTCTTGAGCGCGCCGTCCTGCAGGTCGTCGAGCGCGCATTCCAGCTCCACGTCGAAGGCCCACCGGTTGGCCATGCCGGTGACCCGGTCGGTGAGCGCCTGGGTGGCCAGGCGGCGTTCGACGTCGTTGCGCAGGAACGCCTCGGCCAGGATGGCGCTGGCGGACTGGGTGGCGGCGAAGTGCGTCGCCCCGAAGTCCTGGGTGAGCGTGGACTCCACCATGATGATCCCGACGAACTCGTCGCGGGCGCTCATGGGGCTGATCAGACAGCAGGTGGTGTTGGCGCTCTGGAACAGGTCACGTTCGGCCTGGTAGTCGGGGCCGTGGCGCCAGGGTTCGTGGAGCAGCGTGTCCCGCCCCTTGGTCGCTGCGATCAGGCTGGCGAAGTCGCGGATGCGCATCCGGCGGGCCAGGGGCACCGAGGGCGCGCCGATCGGCGCGGCCCAGGACGCCTGGCGCACCACCCGGTCTCCGGAGGATCGCCACACCGAGACCCGGGTGACGTCTTCGAGTGAGGCCAGCTCGGCGACCGCGACCTGCAGGCCGGCGTCGAAGTCCTCGGTGGGCAGGTTCAAGAACGCCGACGAGAGCCGGATGATCCGTTCGTCGTTGAGCGCACGGGCCCGCAGTTCGCGTTCGGCCAGGTCCAGGTCGGCTTCGGGACGCAGGGTGAGCACCAGCGATCCCAGGTCACCGAAATCGGGCCCGACCGCGGCGTCGTAGCGCACCTGGAGCCAGGAACCGTCGGAGGTCCGCACGTCGACGGGTTCACCGCGGGGCGCGCCGCTGCGGCCCTCCCAACGGGCGATCGCGGCCAGCGACGAGTCGATCTGGTCGGGGTGGACGATCTCGAGCACGTTGCGTCCCACGAAGTGCTCGGCGTCGTAGCCGAGCAGGTTCCTGAACGCGTCGTTGACGAAGCGGACCGTGCCGTCGGTGTCACAGCAGATCACGACCTCGTCGACGTGCGCCAGCACGGCGCGCAGGCCCGCCCGGGTGACCACCTTGTCGGTATCGATTTCTACCTCTTCGGGGACCGTCGACATCGGATCACCTCCGCATCGGGTCACGAGAGCGATGGTAGATCGCGGCGGCCCCTCGGCGTCGGGAAAGTGGGAACGTCACCGGGTGAATCGTGTGGGCGTGCTCAGTGGATGTCGTGGATCGGGGCGCCGTCGGCGGCGGCGGACCGGTACACCGCGTCCACCAGGCGGTGGGCGCCCTGCGCGTCGGCGAAGCGGGGGCTGGCCGCCCGCTGCTCGGCGATGGCGGTCAGGAACTCGCGGGCCGGATTGCCCTGGTCTGCGTCCTCGGCGATCATCGCCATGAGCGCGTCGGTGTCGGCGACTTCGGGTTCGGATCCGGTGTACTGCCAGCGGACCGGTCCGGTGAAGTCGCCTTCGATCCGCACGAACAGCCGCTGGCAGAAGATCTCGATGCCCCGCTGGCTCTCCCGTTCGCCGATGTCGTGCCAGATCGAGCACAACGTGCCAAGCGCGCCGGACCCGAAGTCCACCCGGACCGCGGCGACGTCCTCGATCTGGTCGTGGCCGTGGTGGTTCCGGGTCGTCGCCGACAGCGACTGCACCGGGCCCAGCAACCATTCGAGGATGTCCAGGTCGTGGATGGAGTGTTCCAGCACGGTGCCGTGGCCGGCCTTGTCCGCGTCGATCCGCCAGGTCGACCCGTAGGTGCCGCCCACGGGCAGGTACTGGTCGTCGCGGAACACCACCGAGAGCACACTGCCCGCCCGGGGGTCGGCGAGCAGACGTTTGACCAGCCGGAACGGCGGCAGGAAGCGCAGGATCAGCCCGACCTGGTTGATCACCCCGGCTTCGGCGACCACCCGGCACATCTCGTCGACGTCCGCCAGGTTGGTGGCCAGGGGCTTCTCACAGAACACCGCCTTGCCGGCGGCGGCCACCGCGGCGACCAGGCGGGGGTGTTCGGCGGTCCAGGTGGTCACGTAGACCGCGTCGACCGCGTCGATGAGTTCGGCCTCGTCCATGACCGTGACCCCGTGACGTTCCGCGAAGGCGTCGGCCCGGTCGCGGTCGGGGTCGTGGACCGCGACGATCTGGTGGTCGATACCGGAGGTGGCGAGCAGGTACTCGTGCAGAGCCGCGATGTGGCCGGCACCGAAGAATCCGATCCTGGTCATGGTGGCCGAGTCTGACACGCCGACCGGGGTGTCCCGATCACGGTGGCCGGGCGCGCCGTCGACCTCTTCGGGGATCGACGGGTCGCGCCTCCGGCGCCGGGGTCGGGCGCGCGACACTGCACCCATGGCATCAGACGACGCTCCGGTCTCCTTCGACGTCTCGGGGCGGATCGCCCGGCTCCGGCTGCAGCGTCCCGAACGGCTCAACGCGCTCGACGAGTCGGTCCGACAGGCGCTGCACGACGCGCTGGTGACCCTGGAGGACCGCCCGGAGGTGTCGGTGCTGGTGCTGTCGGGTGCGGGACGGGCGTTCTCGGCCGGTGCGGACCTGACCTCCAGTGCGTACGCGCCGGTGGTCGGCGACTGGGCGCGGCGGCGCCACGTCACCGCCACCTGGCAGCGGCTGCTGGAACGGCTCGACCGGCTGCCCCAGGTCACCGTGGCGGCGCTGCACGGTCATGTGATCGGCGGTGGCGCGCTGCTGGCCGGGGCATGTGACCTGCGGATCGCCGCGGACTCGACCGCGCTGCGGGTTCCCGAACTCGTGATCGGTATGCCTCTCACCTGGGCGGGGGTGCCGATCCTGGTGCGCGAGGTGGGCCTGGCAGTGACCCGGGACTGGGTGCTGACCGGACGGGTCGTCGACGCCGACGAGCTGCTGCGGACAGGGTTCGTGACCCGTCTGGTGGCCGCGGAGGGCTTCGACGACGCGGTCGTCGACCTGGTCGACGAGCTGGTGGCGGTCCCGCCGGGACCGCTGGCGATGACCCGGGCGATGACCGCGGCGATCGGTCGGGCCAACCCGGCGTTCGCGGCGGCCTGGGCCGACGCGGACATCCAGCAGTGGACCTTCGGTGAGGACGAATACCGGGCGGCGATCCGCCGGCACCTGGAGCGGTGACCGTCTCGGTAGCATCGCCCGGGCCCACCGGCGCCCCACGGAGCGATGCGACGATGCGTGAGAAGATCAGATTGGCCATCCATGGCTACGGCAACCTGGGCCGCGGCGCCGAGGCGGCGATCTCCCAGAGTCCCGACACCGAACTGGTGGCGATCTTCACCCGCCGCGACCCTGCCACGGTCACCCCGCGGGACGCCAATGTGCCGGTCGTGCACGCCGACGACGCCGCTGCCTGGGCCGACCGGGTGGACGTGCTGTTGGCCTGCGGTGGGTCCAAGACCGACCTGCCGGTCCAGGTGCCCGAGTTGGCGGGCCGCTTCTGTGTGGTGGACTCCTATGACACCCACGCCCAGATCCCCGACTATCACGCGACCGTGGACCGGGCGGCCCGTCGGGCCGGCACGCTGGCGGTGATCTCCACGGGGTGGGATCCGGGGCTGTTCAGTCTGAACCGACTGATCGGCGAGGCGATCCTGCCCGAGGGCCAGACCGCGTCGTTCTGGGGGCGGGGGGTCAGCCAAGGGCACAGCGACGCGGTCCGTCGGGTGCCCGGGGTGGCCGCCGGGGTGCAGTACACCGTGCCCAGCGAGGAGGCCATGGCCGAGGTGCGGGCAGGCCGGCGTCCCGAGTTGACCCCGGCGACCTCGCACACCCGCGACTGCTTCGTGGTCCTCGAGGACGGTGCCGACCCCGACGAGGTGCGCACCGCGATCGTGGAAATGCCCGACTACTTCGCCGACTACACCACGACGGTGACGTTCATCTCTGCCGAGGAGCTGGCACGCGACCACGGTGCGATGCCGCATGGCGGGGTGGTGATCCGCAGCGGGACGACCGCGGACGGCGCGGACCACACCGTGGAGTTCCGCCTGGCACTCGGCCACAACCCGTCGTTCACCGCGAGCGTGCTCGTGGCTCATGCCCGCGCCGCGCACCGGCTGGCCCGCCGGGGTGAGACCGGCGCCCGCACGGTGTTCGACATCCCTCCGGGGCTGCTGTCACCCCGTTCGATGGCCGAGCTGCGCCGCGACCTGCTCTGACCCGGGCCCTGCCGGGGCCCGGGCCGGCCGGGCCTGTGGAGCGCACCGGCACGGTCAGGACCACCGAGCGGCACCCCCGGGGCGTCTACGCTCGCGTTTCGTGCTTCTCATCGGCATCATCCTGTTCGGCATGCTCATCGGTGCGGGGGCCCAGTTGATCCTGAACGGGCTGCATCAGAAGATCGACTGGACCACCGCGCTCATCAGCGGGATCGTCGGCTCCTTCGTCGGTGGCATGCTGATCAGCCTGATCGCCGGCGACGGTTTGGCGTTGCGGCCCAGCGGCATCATCGGCTCGCTGGTGGGCGCGGTCATCGTGACCGCCGCGATGGGCTGGTACTCGAGCCGCCGGGCCTGACGCGGCGCCGGCGCCGTTCAGCTGGCCCGTCGGGCCGCGACGAGCCGTCGGCGGACCGCCACTTCGTCCTGGCGCATCTCCCGCGACGTGGGCAGCCACGCACCGACCTGGCGGAGGCGGTCGGCCGACCCGTCGGGAATGGGGACGCCGTTGCGGTCGCCGGCCACCGCAACCCGGAGGGTGGCCAGGCCGACCCGACGCTGGAACGGTGAGGACACCAGCCGACAACCCTGGACCTTGGCGATCGGGGTGAAGGCGTGGGTCCGGAACAGCGCACCCCAGCGGCTCACCACGTGGGTCTCGGTCACGGTGTGGCCGAGGCTGCGGTAGTAGGCGGTCGCCCACCACGCCGCGGGAACGAGTGCGACCAGGCCGACGGTCACGACCGGGTTGGCGGTTCCGAGGGTCACGGCGGCGACGATGATCAGGATCGGCACGGTGGTGCGCACCAGCCAGCGGGTACGAGCGGCCACGGGGTTGCCCACCAGCTCGGCTTCGGCGGACGCGCCGGGGCTGACCTGGTCGAGAAGCCGCCCCAGGTCGGCTCGGGGCAGGATCGGGATCGTGAGCCGCGCGACCGGCGCGTTGGCGCCGGCGGCCCCGCCCCCGCTCTGGATCTGCACCCCCACGTAGCCGAGTCGGCGCCGGAGCACGTTGTCGGTCACCCGCACGGTCTGGACCCGGTGCAACGCCAGGGTCGCTTCGCGTTGTTGGAGCAGACCCCGGCGCATGTGCAGGTCCGAGCCGCGTCGGACCAGCGTGTAGTCGTGGTCCTGAACGACCGAGGCGACGGCCGCGGCGAGCACCCAGATCACCATCACCACCGCCGCCACGAGCAGCGTGATGACCGCCGATCCGATGAGCCACGCCCAGGTTGCCGTCGCGGTGGTGTTCACCAGCGTGGTGGGCAGGTAGCCGGCCAGGCCGTAGATCGCGCCGAAGAGCACGACCACGGCGCCCAGATGGCGGCCGGTCACCCCGGCGACGACGAGATCCCGGGTGCTCAGGTGCACCAGCAGCTCGTCGGCCACCGGCGGGGGTGGCGCATCGGGCAGCACCGACGCCGCTTCGGTGGGCGCGGCCGCCTCGCGCCTGCTGAGCAGCAGGGTGCGCAGCAGGTCGGCTTCCCGGTCGGCGATGGCGTCGAGCACGACTTCGGCCTGGGGACCGCCCCCGCCGGCGGTGTCGACCCGCACCACGGTGAGACCGAGCGCCCGGTGGATCAGGGACCGGTCCAGGTCGACCTGCTGGACCCGGGTCAGGGGCACCTCGCGGCGGGAGCGGGCCAGGATGCCCGCCTCGACCCAGAGCACCCCGTCGGTCACGCCGTAGCTGAACCGGTACCAGGACACGTAGGCGAACCCGATCAGCATCGCGACGACACCCACCGCGAGGGGCACGAGCTGGAGGGCGCGGCCGGTGCTGAGCAGGAAGATCAGGCCGAACACCAACAACTGCCTCCCGCCCCAGAGGACTTCGGCGATGGGGCTCAACGAGTGCAGCCGGCGGCTGGACAGGTCGCTCGGCGCGGCCGGCGCGGTCCACGGTGGAGCGGGAGGCGATGGTGGATGGCCCGGAGCTGGACGGCCCGGGCCGGGATCCGGCGGGGTGGTCGGCGGCGGAGGGAGGGGCGACGTCAGAGCGGGAGGCGGTGGGGCGGGCCGGTGGTCGGGGTCAGGTTCCCCGCCGGTGGGCTCAGACGGCGTCGTCATCTTGGGCGCGTTCCAGGACGAGTTGCCGGAGCGCTTCGGCCCGGTCGGGAGCCACTCCCGGCAACTTGGCGTCCGAGGTCACCGAGGCGGTGGAGATGCGGACCTCCACGACGCCGAAGAGGCGGTGCAGTGGGCGGCGGTGCAGGTCGATGTGTTGGACCCGGAAGTGCGGGATCGACGACTCCACCCGGTTCCAGATCCCATGGCGCACCTCGAGGGTGTCGTCGGTGATCCAGTAGCGCCAGCGACGGAACTGCACCGTGGGCACGAACACGGCAGCCGCGAGGAGCACCACGGCGACGCCGATCACGACCGCGGGGAAGGCGCCGGGGTCCTCGGCGGTTGCGGCCAGCACGCCGCCGATGCCGGCGAGCACCAGGATCGTGACCAGGTTCGGCAGGCGCCACACCCACACGACCCGTCGGTCCAGGCGCAGCGGGCGCTCGGCGCTGCCCCGGGGGTCGTCGTTCGGTTCCGCCATGGCCAGACCCTACCGATGCTCCCGCGCTCGCAACCCGGACCCCTCGGGCGACCGGTTCGCCGAACGGTTCACTGGTACGCGGCGGCGGTGCGGTCGACCGCGGCGCCGTAGGAGCCGCCGAACAGACAGGCGTGGACCAGCAACGGGGCGAGCTGGTGCAGCCCGACCCGTGCGTCCCGGTCCGGCGCCGGGGCGACGACCTCGTCGTAGGCGGCAAAGGTGGCTTCGGGGAACCCGCCGAACAGGTGCATCATCGCCAGGTCCGATTCGGGGTGGCCGCCGTGGGCCGCCGGGTCGATCAACCAGGCCTGCCCGTCGGCCCCCCACACCACGTTTCCGCCCCACAGGTCCCCGTGCAGCCGGGCGGGGGCGACCCGGGGTCCGGCGAGGTCCTCGGCGGGATCGACCAGTCGTTCGGCGATGTGGGCCAGGCGGTCACGGGTGCCCG
Organism: uncultured Iamiaceae bacterium; assembly: GCA_964449375.1. Classification (GTDB taxonomy): domain Bacteria; phylum Actinomycetota; class Acidimicrobiia; order Acidimicrobiales; family Iamiaceae; genus JAFDWI01. The sequence continues at coordinate 34,157 of CAYVAS010000006.1, forward strand.
CGGGCAGGGCGCCGCGGCGGTCGGCTTCGGCGGTCAGGGGTTCGAGCCGTGACTTCACGAAGAACGTGCGCCATGAATCGGTGACCGTGTCGGTCACGCCGAGGCGTCCCAGAAACCCGGCGGTGCCCCCACCGGGAGGTACCGACCCGAACCCCTCCGCGCCGGCCGCGTGCAGCCGGGCCAGGCCTGCGCCGAGTGCCTCGGCCGCGGTCCGGGTCACCGGACCCGATTCGATGTAGGCCAGCACCAGGATCGACTCGTCCACCCCGAGAACCTCGGGAACGGCGACCACCCCGGGGGCACGCAGCCATTCCAGTGCCGCAGCCTCGTCGGAGAAGAAGTCCGCCGGTGCATCGGCCTTGGTCTTGGCGAACACGGTGCCCCGGTCGGTGGTGACCCGCCACGCCTCGCCGATGGACCCGCCCGCCAGGGGGAGGACCTGCCCACAAGTCGTCCCGAGCAGTGCCTCGACCCGTGCGGCGACGGCGGCCGCGGAGCTCACGACTCCTGAGCGGCGCGGACCTGGGCGACGAACCCGTCGGCGGCACGTTCGATCATGCCGAGCACCTGCTCGAACCCGTCGCCGTCGCCGTAGTAGGGGTCCGGGATCGTCGCGTCGGCGTCAGCGGTGGGGTCGAAGGAGCGGATCATCGCGATCTTGGCGACCTCGTCGGGGGTGCGGGCAAGGTCGGTGACGTCGGTGTGGTTGGAGTCGTCCGCGACCAGGATCAGGTCGTGGTCGGCCAGATCGTGGGCGCCGAGTTGCCGGGCGGTGTGGGTCGTGTCGTAGCCGTGACGCTCCAGGGTCGCCGCGGCGCGGGCGTCGGCGGGGCCGCCCACGTGCCAACCGGCGGTGCCGGCCGAGTCGACCTCGACCACGTCGGAGAGTCCGGCGTCGGCGATCCGGGAGCGGAACACCGCGGCCGCCATGGGCGAGCGGCAGATGTTGCCCAGGCACACCACGACGACGCGCAGGGGCCGGTCCGGGGGAAGCGTGAGGCGACGGTCCATCGGAGCGACCCTATCCCGGCGCTCGGACGCCGCTGCCCGCCCCTCGACCGGTGTCGACGAAGCGCTGCCCCCTGGTCCGTGCTGCCGTGCTCGCCGCCACCCCTGGCCGTGAAGGCCACCGCGGCCGGTCGGCCTGGCGTGGCGATTTCGCCGAGCACACCGGCGTCGAGAGGTGTAGGTTCGCCCGCGATGGCGAACGAGCTCCAGGTGGCGCTCTGGGACGACCAGGTCGGCGACGCCTGGGTGGCCAACGCCTCGATGTACGACGCGATGCTCGAGCCGCTGGGTGCCGCGGCGATGGAGCGGCTGGTGCTGTCCCCCGGTGACCGGGTGCTCGACATCGGCTGTGGCACCGGCGCCACCACCGTGGAACTCGCCCGCCGGGTGGCCGAGTCCGACGGGTCGGGCCTGGTGCTCGGGGTGGATCTGTCGCGCCGCATGCTGGACGCCGCCCGGCAGCGGGCCCGCTGGGCCAAGGTCGGCGACGTGGACTTCGTGGCCGCCGACGTGCAGACCGCGGACCTGGGCCGGCACCGGTTCGACGCGGCCTACTCGCGGATGGGGGTGATGTTCTTCGACGATCCGGTCGCGGCGTTCTCCAACGTGGCCGGCGCTCTGGTCGCCGGCGGACAGCTCGCCTTCTGTTGTTTCCAGCGGCCCGAAGACAACCCGGTCGTGATCCTACCGGTGCTCGCCACCGCCGGGATCCTGGGGTTGGACCCGCCCGATCCTGACGGGCCCGGACCCTTTTCGCTGGCCGACGCCAGGCGCACCACCGAGCTGCTCGGCCGCGCCGGGTTCGTCGACGTCGTGGTCGAGGCCGGCCCGGACCGCGTCGAGTTCGGTCCCGTGGAGGACCTCGAAGCCGTCGCCGAGCGGATGCTGGAACAAAACCCGGTGACCAACCCGCGTCTGAGCACCGCGGACGACGCGACCCGCGCCGCCGCGCTTGCCGCGATGACCGGCGCGCTCGCCGCCTACCGGCACGACGCCGACCTGTCGATCGCCGCGGCTACCTGGATCGTCACGGCCCGGACCCCGGACTGACCGGACTGACGGATCGGCCAGCGACCGAGCCGCCCGCTCCAGATCGCGTCGAGACCGGCGACCGCGCCGGTCAGGGGGTCCTGATCCAGGTGTCGTCGTGCGCGCTGAAGTCGGTCATGTCGACCCCACCGAAGAACACGACACTGCCGTCGGGCCGCGCCACCGCGGACGCTCCCGCCCGCGCCGGAGGCGCCGAAGCGGGCCCGACCTGGACCCAGGTGACGCCGTCGTAGATCCACTGATCGTCGAAGGAGACCGTGAAGCCGTCGTCGGTACCTCCCAGGAGCAACTGCGTGCCGTCGGCCAGGGTCACCATCGACGCGAGGACCCGTGCCGGCGGCGAGGCCGCCGGGGTCTGCGCGTGCCAGGAGGTGCCGTCCCAGACCCAGGTGTCCTCCAGCAGGATGTCGTTGGTCTGGTCGAAGCCGCCGAAGAGCACCGCACTGGCGCCCGGTCCGCGGGTCATCGTCGCGCCCAGCCGACCCGGAGGTGAATCGGTCGGTTCCTGTTTCTGCCAGGTGGTTCCGGTCCACACCCAGGTGTCGTCGTACACGGTTGCGCTGTCCAGCTTGGACCCGCCGAAGAGCACCGCCGTCCCGTCGGGCATGGCCACCAGCGAGGCGAAGGTGCGCCGCGAAGGCGCCGCGGTCGGGGACTGTTCCTGCCAGTCGGTGCCGTCCCAGACCCAGGTGTCGTCCAGCAGCCCGGTGTCCTGCGAGTAGCCCCCGTAGAGCAACACCCTGCCGTCGGCGAGGGTCACCATCGACGCCCCGGCACGCGCCGCGGGTGGCGTGGCCGGGTGCAGCCGGGACCATCGGGTCCCGTCGAAGATCCAGGTGTCGTCGAACACGGTGTCGTAGCTGGGGTTGATCGAGCCCCCGAAGAGCAGCACGTCGCCGTTGGGCAACGCCGCCATCGAGGCGCCGACCCGGGCTGGGGGCGGGATGAGCTGGTGAACGTCGGTCCAGTCGGATCCGTCGTAGATCCAGGTGTGGTTGGGTACCTCGTCGGCGGTCTCGTCGTCGGCGGCGGTGAAGTCCGAGCCGCCGAACAGCAGCACCTCACCGGTCGACAGCGACGTCGCCGCAGCGGCATAGCGCGCCACTGGCACCGTGGCCGGCGCCGCCGTGGTCCAGCTGCCTTCCTCGAAGATCCAGGTGTCGTCGAGGAACGTCGGAATCCCCGCATCGAAGCGGAGTCCCCCGTGCAGCACCACCCGCCCATCGCCGAGCGTGGCCATCGCGGCCCCGGCGCGGGCCGACGGCGTCGCGCCGCCGGTGACCGCAGCCCAGTCGGACCCGTCGAAGACCCAGGTGTCGCCCTGCGCCGCCGTCCCGCCCGCGGCGCCGCCCATGAGGACCGCCCCGCCGTCGGGCAGCGCGGCCAGCGGTGCCCCGTAGCGAGCCGGCGGCGACCCGGCCGTGACGATCTGCTGCCAGGTCGACCCGTCGAAGATCCAGGTGTCGGCCAGCGGGTCGGGGTCGACGCTGGTCGGTCCGCCCGCGCCGCCGAAGAGCAGCACGTCCCCATTGGACAGCGTGGTCATCGACGCGAATGCCCGGGCCGTCGGGCCGCCGGCGAGGTCGAGGTGGGTCCAGTCGGTGCCGTCGAAGATCCAGGTGGCGCCGGAGGGAGCATCGACGGTGTTCGGGGCGCCTCCGAAGAGCACCACGTCGCCGTTGGGAAGGCCCGCCATCGCCGCGCCCATCAGAGGCCCCGGGGTGTTCGCCGGATGCACCTCGGTCCAGGTGTCGTCCTGCCAGATCCAGGTGTCGCCCACCGACTCGGTGGCGCTCTCGATCGCGCCGCCGTACAACACCGCCCGGCCGTCCGGCAGTGGCGCGAGCGCGGCCATGGCCCGTGGGCTGGGGGCGTCGTAGTCCGGCGGGAGCATCTGGTGCCACTCGGATTCGCCTGCTGGGATGACCGGCTGGGAGGCCGCCGAGGCGGGTCCGTCGCCCTGGGCGTTGGTGGCGGTCACGGTGAAGGTGTAGGAGGTGCCGTTGGTCAGGCCGGTCACCGTGCAGGTGGTGGCGCCGGTGGTGCCGCAGGTCGCCTCGCCCGGAGAGGCGCTGACCTCATAGGCGGCGACGGGCGCGCCACCGTCGGACGCCGGCGGGTCCCAGTGCACCGTGGCCTGGCCGTCGGCGGCGACCGCGGTCACTCCACCGGGCGCGGTCGGCGGGTACAGATGCGTGCCCAGCACCAGGGTTCCCAGCGTGACCTCGGTGCCGCCGGGTACCGTGATGGGCGCGGCGTCGGTGAGCGCTCCGGTGGGCGAGCCGTACACCACGGCCGAGGCGCCACCGGACTGGATGACCACGACCGCGAACGTGCCGGCGTTCAGCCCACCGATCCGGAACGTTCCGTCCGGCCCGGTCGTCCCGGTGGCGGCCACCCGGTCGGCATCGAGGTCGATCAGGCCCACGAAAGCTCCGGCAACCGGTGCGGTGCCGTCGGTGACCGAGCCGCTGATCGACGCTTCGTCGGCCAGCGTGGTGTCGACGTCGTCCAGCGCGTCGCCGTCGGCGGCGATGGCGTGGACCGGCGCGTCGGCCGGGTTGGTGGCGCCCCCGGCGTAGCGGGTGGTCGAGCCTGCGCTCGAGAACTCGACCCGGTAGTCGCCGACGGGCACCATGTCGAGGGTGTAGGTGCCGTCTGCGCTGGTGGTGGCGGAGGCGACCACGACGTCGCCGGCCAGGTTGCGGGCGTCGACCCGGACGTCGGCGAGCGGGTCGGTGCCGTCCGTGACCGTTCCCGAGATCGATCCCTTGGCGGCGTCGAGGGTGGTGTCGATCACCGTGGTGGTGCCGTCGGCGACGGAGATGTCGGTGGCGCCGGCCCATCCGGTGGCGCCCTGCCACCAGGTCGATTCGGAGAACAGGAGCCGGTAGGTCCCGTCGGGCAAGTCCCCGGGAAGGAACGCGTAGTCGCCCTGGCGGTCGGTCGTGGTGGTGGCGACCACGGTCTCGGTGGACGTCGTGTAGGCGCGCACCTCGATACCGGCGATGCGACCGGCTTCGGTGTCGGTGAGCCGGCCCTGGAGCACCGCGCCCGCCGGGTGGCACGCGGTCAGCAGCGACGCGCCGATGATCAGGGTGCCGAGCAACAACGCCGCCCGGGACCGCACCGGACGCGATCGTCGCGGGGTCGTTGCGCTCTCAGGTGCCCGTCCCGTCCCTGCGCTCATGGTGCTCCCCTGTGTCGTCTCACACGTCCGGCCCGCGCGCTTCGACTGCCTCGCCCCGGCGTGGAAGCAACCTAGCTGGTGGCCAGAAGGCCCGCGGCGCGACCGATCGGCAGGTCCAGGTCGGTGAGCACCCCCGGAGGCGCGGCGACCACGTGCGGCACGGCGTTGAGCACCTGCATGGCGGTGGCCAGGCATCCGGCGTGATTGTGGTCGCCCTGGTCCGAGGACAGCTCGAGTTCGACCTGCACCGTGGGCTCGCCCGTCACGACCACCCGGTAGCCGGACCCCTGGGGCCACTCGGGTGCGTCCTGGGGTCGCAGACGGGTGACGTGTTCGACGACGATCCGGGGACGCCCGGCGACATGGCCGCGGATCTCGAAGTGCATGCCAGAGATGCCGCCCCGGGGGATGGTGCCCGCGGCGATCGGAAAGTCCTCGTCGGCTCGGATGACCTCGTGCCATTCGGTGATCTCGTCGAGTTCCACCTCCAGAGCGCGGGCCACCAGAGCGACCACCGGACCCCAGGCCAGCGCGGTCGAGCCGGGTGCCAGCAGCAGCGAATCGGCTTCGTCGGCCTTTCCGAAACCCATGATCTCGAACATGGTGAAGGGGTTGTCCCAGGTGGCGTAGTCGACGATCTCCATCATCCGGACCTCGTCGACCCGCTTGCACAGGCCCAGGGCGCCCACGGCGAGTCCGACGTTGCCGAACCCCGGGTCGATGCCCGAGGTGTAGATCGAGGTGCCGCCCTCGGTGCAGGCCGCGGTGAGTCGCTCGTGGATGCCCGGTCCGGCGGCTCGGGGGTCCAGGAGCGGCACGAACGAGGTGTTGACCACGTTCTTGCCCGCTTCGAGCATGCGGCACAGGTCGTCGATCACCTCACCGGGGCGCACATCGGAGTTCGCCATGTAACTGATGCAGTCGGCGTCGACGTCGTAGAGCAGCGCGTCCACGTCGTCGGTGGCGGTGACGCCCACCGGCGCGATGCCACCGATCTCCCCGGCGTCGCGGCCCACCTTTTCCGGCGAGTGCACCCACAGCCCGGCCAGCTCGAGGGCGGGATGGGCCACGATGGCGGGCACGGCGTGGATGCCCACGGTGCCCGTGGCCCACTGGATCACCCGGATCGGTGTCTGTGTCATGGGACAGTGGCTAGCACCTCGGCGCGCACCCTGCCCGCGGTCCGTCCGCGACGGCTTGCCCCGTGCGCGCACCCGGGCGCGACGGCCGGGTAGTTTTGCGCCACGGTCGGTGCGATGCCGAGACCCCCGAGGTGACCGATGGCCGGAGGCCTGGTAGGACTGCTCGACGATGTGGCGGCGATCGCCAAGACCGCGGCGGCCTCGGTCGACGACATCGGGCTGGCGGCGGGACGTGCCGGCACCAAGGCGGCCGGGGTGATCGTGGACGACACCGCGGTGACCCCGACCTACGTGCAGGGCCTGAGCCCGGCCCGTGAGCTGCCCATCATCCGCAAGATCGCCACCGGTTCGCTGCGCAACAAGCTGCTGTTCATCCTGCCGGCAGCGCTGCTGTTGAGTTCGGTGGCGCCCACGGTGGTCGAGGTGATCCTGATCGCGGGCGGGTCGTTCCTGGCCTACGAGGGTGCCCACAAGATCCTGCATCGCACTTCGGGTGACGACCCGGTCGAACCCGAGTTGCTCCGAGGTCCCGAGGCCGAGGCCAAGGTGGTGACCGGCGCGGTGCGCACCGACCTGATCCTGTCGGCCGAGGTGATGGTCATCGCGCTCAAGGAGGTCCTGCACGAACCGGTGGTCACCCGCGGCGCGGTGCTGCTGGTCGTGGCCATCGGGATCACCGCGCTCGTCTACGGGGCGGTGGCGGTCATCGTGAAGCTCGACGATCTGGGGCTGAAGCTGTACCAGCGTTCTTCGGGCACCGCCCGGGGGATCGGCCGGGCTCTGGTGGTCGGCTCACCCCGATTGTTGGGGGCACTGACCGTGATCGGCACCGCCGCGATGCTCTGGGTGGGTGGCCACATCATGTTGGCCAGTGCCGCCGAGCTGGGTTGGCACGCCCCCTACGACCTCGTGCACGACCTGGAGTCTGCGATCGGCTGGTCGGGCGCGGTGGGCGCCGTCGCGCGCTGGGTGGTCGACACCGTGGCCTCGGCCCTGGTGGGCCTGGGCGTGGGACTGGCGATCAACGGGGTGCTGCGGGTGCTGCCCTTCAGGACCGCTGCAGCGCACTGACCCGCCGGCCGTCCACTGCGTCGCCGGCGGCATCGTCGTCTGCTCCTGACTGGGCCAGCAGCTCGCGCACGCGGGGGATGACCGTGGTGCCGTAGCGTTCGATGCTGGCCATCAGCAGTTCGTGGGGCATCGGCCCCGAGCTGATCTTCAGATCGAAACGCCCCAACCCGAGCGTATCGACGGTCGCCGCGATCTTGGTGGCCACGGTCTCGGGCGAACCCACGAACAGCGCACCGTGGGGGCCGGCTTCGCGTTCGAAGGCCTCGCGGCGCAGCGGGGGCCAGCCTCGCTCGCCGCCGATGCGGTCGTGCATCGTCTTGTAGTGGGGCCACAACTCGTCGCGGGCGGATTCGTCGGTGTCGCCGACGTGGCCCGGCGAGTGCGCTCCCACGGGCAGGGTGGGCTGGTCGAATTCGGCCAGGGCGCGGTGGTACAGGTCGACCAGGGGGGCGAACCGTCGAGGGTCGCCGCCGATGATCGCCAACATGAGGCCCAGCCCGTGACGTGCGGTGCGCACCACCGACTCGGGGCTGCCTCCCACCCCGACCCAGGTCCTGATCGTGCCCGATTCGGGGCGCGGGTACACCAGCTGGTTCGTCAGCGGGGGGCGGAACGTGCCCGTCCAGGAGACCGGACCGTCGTCGAGCAACGCGACGAACAGGTCGAGCTTCTCTTCGAAGAGCACTTCGTAGTCGCGCAGGTCGTAGCCGAACAGGGGGAACGATTCGGTGAACGATCCGCGACCCAGGATCACCTCGGCGCGTCCGTTGGACAGGGCGTCCAGGGTCGAGAATCGCTCATAGACCCGGATCGGGTCGTCGGAGCTGAGCACGGTGACCGCGGTGCCCAGTTGGATCCGTTCGGTGCGCGCGCCGATCGCGGCGAGCACGATCTCGGGCGCGGAAATCGCGAAGTCGTCGCGGTGGTGTTCGCCCAGGCCGATGAAGTCGACGCCGACCCGGTCGGCCAGGACGCCTTCTTCCACGATGTTGCGGATCACCTGCGCGGCGGGCAGCAGTTCGCCGTCGGGTCCGAAGGTCACGTCACCGAAGGTGTCGATTCCGAGTTCGATCGGGGTGGGCATGGGCACTCCTTGGTCGGGCGGTCGGATGCCGCCGGCGTTCCTTGATGTGTCAACTACTTGAACCGTTCCGGGGCGGCAAACATTCCCGTCGCTCGCGCAACACCGCGCACAGGTCGCCCATCGAGTCCAGCCGTTCGGCCACCGCGGCCGCGTCGAAGAGCACGTCCGCGGGGTCGCGGCAGGCTTCGACCTCCTCCCAGGTCAGCGGTGCGGACACCCAAGGTTGGGCCCGTCCCCGCAGCGAATAGGGCGCCACGGTCGTCTTGGCGGGACGGTTCTGGCTCCAGTCGATGAACACCTTGCCTTCCCGGGCGGACCTGGTCATCTTGGCCACGACCTCCTCGGGGGTCTCCTCGGCCAGCTCCTCGGCCAGGCCACGGGCCCAGTCGGTCGCGTCGTCCGAGGAGGTGTCGGCGACCCCCGCGAGCACGTGGATTCCCTTGGACCCCGACGACTTGGCCACAGGTGTCAACCCGGCGGCTTCGAGACGGTCCCGCAACCGCAGAGCGACCGCGCAGCACTCCACCGCGGTGGCCGGCGCGCCCGGATCCAGGTCGAATACCACCTGGTCGGGTCGGGCGATGTCGGGGTGACGCCACATGGGGGCGTGCAGCTCGAGGGCGGCCAGGTTGGCCAGCCACACCAGCGTGGCCAGATCCGCACCCAGCACCGAGTCGACGGTGGTGCCCTCGCCGATGGTGATCTGTTCGCGGTGCACCCAGTCGGGCGTTCCCCGCGGGGCGTGCTTTTCGAAGAAGCTCTCGGCTTCGACGCCGTCGGGGTAGCGCTTGAGGGTCAGGGGTCGGTCGCGCAGGTAGGGCACCAGGGCGGGTGCGACCTGCCGGTAGTGACTCACCACGTCGGCTTTGGTGAACCCCACCGACGGGTAGAGCACCTTGGTCTGGTTGGTGAGCGACACCGGATGGCCGTCGATCTCGATGGTGCCGTCGTCGCTCATGCCGCGAGTCTCCCCGACCGCGGACACCGGCAAACCAGTCCCGGGCCCCTCCGATCGCTCCACCTGGGTGCCGGGTGCCGCAGCGGGATGGTTTGTGGTGGGCCTGGAAGGGAAGTGGGCAGCACCGCTGAGCCCATCGAAGAGGTTCCATGTCCGTTCTCGATTCGGAGATCCTGACCGAACTGGCCGCCCGCCTGGGCGGCCGTGCCCACGACGAGGGCTTCACCGTCGCCACGGCCGAGTCGCTCACCGGTGGGTTGTTGAGCAACGCGCTGGCCCAGCGCAAGGCCGCCTCGGAATGGTTCCGGGGCGGGGTGGTGGCCTACGCCAGCGAGGTGAAGTTCCAGGTGCTGGGTGTGCGGCCCGGCCCGGTGGTCACCGAGGAGGCCGCCCGCCAGATGGCCCGCGGTGTCGCCGACCTGCTGGGCGCGGACCTGGGGGTGGCCACCACCGGGGTTGGGGGCCCGGACCCCGAGGAAGGTCTCGAACCGGGCACGGTGTGGCTGGCCGCCCGCGGCCGGCACGAGACCATCACCCGGCTCCACCACTTCGACGGTGATCCCGAAGCGGTGTGTGCTGCGACGTGCAAGGCCGCGTTGGAACTGGCGTGGGAACTCACCGAACGCACGCCATTCGCGCTGGCAGACTGACCGTCGGCCCGGCGCCTCGGGCCGGGTCAGCTCGCCGGGTAGGGCGAGTCCCGGAGCAGCTCGGCCAGGTGCACGGCGTGCGCGGCGAGGGTCGCAGTGGCCTGGGCGGTGGGTTCGGGCGTGGTGTCCAGGTCGCGATAGTCGACCCTGTGCATCGCCTCGCCCACCCAGTAGGTCGCGCCGCTCGCGGGGACGGTGAAGCCCACGTCGGTGAGCGCCTGGAACAGCTCGGCGGTCACGTGGTGCGCGCCGTCCTCGTTGCCCACCACGGCCACGACGGCGACCCGGTCCAGGCTCACCATGCGTCCGTCGTCGTCGGTTTCGCCGAGGAACGCGTCCATGCGTTCGAGCACCCGTTTGATCACCGAGGAGGGCTGACCCAGCCAGATGGGGGTGCCCAACACCAGGATGTCCGCATCGAGGATTCGTCGGCGCAGTTCGGGCCACGCGTCCCCGGGGCCCTCGTCGGAGGTCACCCCGGGAAGGATGTCCAGGTCGGCCAGGCGGACCGTCGGCGCCACGTCGACCAGGTGGCTGCGCAGCGCGTCGGCCACCTCGTTGCACAGTTCGTCGGTGCTGGAGTGGTGGCCATCGGGTGAGCTGGAGCGTTTGAGCGTGCCGTTCAGCACCAGGGCGGTGAGCCCGCTCATCCAGCCTTTGCCTTCTTGGAGCTGCTGGAACCCGACGACTTGGAACTCGACGCCTTGGACGACTTGGAGTTCGAGGATTTCGAGTTGGACGACTTGGATCCGCGCGCGGCCGCCTGGGTGCGTCGGGCCCCACGACGAGCCTGGGAACCAACGTCCTCGGCGGCGTCCTTGGCTTCGGTCACGACCTTTTCGCCCCGGTCCCGCGCGGCGCGCACGGTCTGGACGGTCTCGTCGACGACGCTGCCGGCGGCCTCGCGCACCTTCTCGGCGGAGCGCCGTGCGGTGCTCGATCCGGTGGGTCGGCTGCGGCGGGGCTTGACGCCACGGACCCGGTCGATCAGGTCCTGGAGCGCCGCGACGCTGCCCTGGGCGACGCCGGAGACGGTGTCGCCAACGCGGTCGACGATCGCGGCGACCCCGCCGGCGACCTGGTTCTCGGGAGGGGTGGAGGGGGCGCGGGGGTGCGGTCGGCTGGGGGCCACCTCGCGGGCTTCGACCATGGCGTCACCGAGTTCGGTGAGCGCCTTGCGGCCCAGTTCCTCCCGCACCTTGGGGAAGTACTCGGCCTCTTCCTCCTGCACGTGGTGACGGACGGCTTCGATCAGCACGGTGACCTTGGCATGGAAGCGTTCGTCCTCGACGTCGGTGTTCTCGAGCTCCGAGAGCAGCCACTTGACCACGTGGTGCTCCTCGATGCTCTCCAGCACGACGTCGTCGATGTCCTCCACGGTGGCGCGGGTGACCGGGTAGAACAGCTGCTCCTCGATCACGGCGTGTTTGGAGAGCTCCTCGATCATGCGATCGACCAGGTCGCGCCGCGTCTTGAACGCACGATCCCCGGTCTTCTCGTAGTCCTTGAAGAGCTTCTCCACGGATTTGTGTTCGTCCTTGAGCATGGTGATTGCGTCCATACTCGGGGACTTCCCGCCGCGGCGGGCTTCAACCAAGCTCAGAGCAGGGCGGCGGCCAGACGACGCCAGTCTTCGCGGGGGAGCCCGATCCGGTCGTCGCTGAGCACCTGGAGGCAGACATGGTCGGCGCCGGCGTCGCGGTGCTCCGCGATGCGGGCGGCGATGGCGGCCTCGTCACCCCAGGCGACCAGACGGTCCACGAGTCGGTCGCTGCCGCCGTCGGCGAGGTCGGCTTCGTCGAAACCTGCCCGCATGATGCTGCGCGCATAGTTGGGAAGGCCCAGATAACCCGCCAGGTGCGCCCGGGCGGTGGCGCGGGCCGCGTCGGGGTCGGTCTGGAGCACCACCGCCTGTTCCGGGGCGATTAGCGGACCCGGACCCAGCGCTTCGCGGGTGCGCCGCGTCAGATCGGGAGTGCCCAGGTACGGGTGGGTGCCCGCGGCGCGTGCGCCGGCCAGACGGATCATGCGCGGCCCCAACGCGGCCAGCACCCGGGCCGACCGGGGCAGGGGCCGGGGTTGGGCGTCGAGCTCGTCGAGGTAGGCGACCATGCGGCTGTAGGGCCGTTCATAGGTGCCCACCTGGGTCCCTTCCACCAGCGCCTGGTGGCTCACGCCGATGCCGATGAGCAGCCGGGGGCCGTGCTCGGTGGTCAGCGCGTGAAAGCGTTCAGCGGTCTCGGACGCCTCGTGCAGCCACAGGTTGAGAATGCCCGTGGCGACCACGCAGCGTTCGGTGGCGGCCAGCAACGCCGCGCAGGTGGCGAACAGGTCACCGCCCACGTCGGGCAACCACAACGCCCGGTACCCCAGCTCGTCCAGTTCGGCGGCGGCCTCGGTCGAGGCGCCGGCGTCGCCGTAGCGCAGGCCCGCGCTCCACAGTCCGATGCCGTCCAGGGTCGAGGCGTCCATGGCCCCATTGTGGCGGACCGCCACCAGACGCGGCGCAGACGGGCCGGCGTCTCAGGGGGCCATGACCGCCCAACCGCGCCGTTGCAGCTCGGCGGCCAGCACCTCGGAGCCGATGGAGCGGACCTGGCGGGTCTGGGCAGCGGTGGCCCGTTCGGCGGCGGTGACCGGGCCGCGGCCAGCGCGGACCCGGGGATCCTGGTCGACGCCGGACTCGGCGGCGTCGGTGAGTTCGGCGATGAAGGCGTCGGCTTCGTCCCGGGTGAACTTGCCGTTGCTCTGGCGCTGGGTGAAGCCCATGGGCCCGCGGGCGTCCTTGAAGTCGACGTGGCCCGCCTCCTGGAGCAGCACGAGCAGCTCCTCGATCTGACGTCGGGTTGCTGGGGGTCCGCTGGGCTGTCCGAAGGCCATGACTCCGAGTCTGCCAGTCCGGTGCGACAGTACGGGGCCCCGCTCCCCGAGGCCGGAGCCGGGCGCGGGTGGCTCGGTAGGCTCCGGAGGCGAATCGTCCGATCACGAACGGGATCCAGGTGAACGAAGCGTCAGCGACAGGCATCTACGTCACCGCCCCCGAAGGCGCCACGGGCAAGTCGATCGTGGCGCTCGGCCTGATCGAGGTGCTCACTCGACGGGTCGGCACCATCGGGGTGTTCCGTCCCGTGGTCCGCTCGGCGGACCCGACCGTGGACCGGTTGGGCCAGCGCCTGGCCGGCGCGCTGGGCGATTCCCAGGCGGCCCGACTGGGAATCGGTGTCACCTACGCCGATGTGCACCGCGACGCGGACGGCGCGATGGAGTCGATCGTCGCCGCGTACCGTGAGCTGCGGGAAGCCTGTGAGGTGATCGTGGTGGTGGGCTCGGACTACACCGACGTGGTCGGGCCCACCGAGTTCGCGTTCAACGGCCGCATCGCCGCCAACCTGGGCACCCCGGTCCTGCTGGCGGTCAGCGGCCACGACCGCAGTCCCGCCCAGGTCGGCCAGGTGGTGGCCATGGCCCGCGGCGAGCTGGCCGAGGAGCACGCGGTGACGATCGGCGTGGTCGCCAACCGCTGTGATCCGGACCGACTCGACGACGTGGTCGCCCAGCTCGACGACATCGGGGTGCCCGCCTGGGCGTTGCCCGAGGTGCCGCTGCTGTCGGCGCCGCGCCTGGACGAGATCGCCGAGGCCCTGGACGCGGAGCTGTGCTTCGGGGACGCCGGGGCCATGGCCCGCGAGGTGCTCGAGGTGCGGGTCAGCGCGATGACCGTGGAACACATCCTCGAACGCGTGAACAACGACCAGCTCTGCATCGTCGCCGGTGACCGGTCCGACGTGATCGTGGCGTTGGTCGCCGCGCACGCCACCCCGGGTCTGCCTTCGCTGGCGGGCATCGTGCTGGATGGCGGCTACACCCCGGGGCCCGAGGTGACCGAGCTGGTGCGCGGCCTGGACGAGCACCTTCCGATCCTGTCGACCCGGCACGACTCGTTCCGGTCCGCGCAGATCGTGTCGTCGATCCGGGGTCAGATGGCCACGGGTACCCAACGCAAGATCGACGTCGCCCTGTCGACCTTCGAACAGCACATCGACGCCGACCGCTTCGCGCAGATGCTCGAGGTGCCGCCCTCGGACGTGGTGACCCCGCTGATGTTCGAGTCGATGCTGGTGGATCTGGCCCGGGCCGAACGTCGGCGGATCGTGCTGCCCGAGGGCAACGACGAACGGATTCTGCGGGCGGCCTCCACGCTGTTGGAACGCCAGGTCGCCGACATCGTGCTGTTGGGTTCGCCTTCGGCGATCACCAGCCGGGCCGCGGCACTGGGCGTGGACGTTGGCGCCGCCGAGATCATCGATCCGAACCGGTCGGATCTGGTGGAGCCCTTCGCGACCGAGTACGCCCGGTTGCGCGCCCACCGGGGCATCGAGGTGGACGTGGCCCGCGATCTGGTCCGGGACGTGTCGATGTTCGGCACCCTGATGGTGCACCTGGGCCATGCCGACGGGATGGTCTCGGGCGCCCGGCATTCCACCGCCCACACGATCACCCCGGCCTTCCACATCATCAAGACCGTGCCGGGAACGGGCAAGGTCTCCTCGGTGTTCTTCATGTGTCTGGCCGACCGGGTGCTCGTCTACGGCGACTGCGCGGTGATCCCGGACCCGACCGCCGAGGAGCTCGCCGAGATCGCGTCGGCCTCGGCGGACACCGCGGCACGTTTCGGGATCGAACCGCGGGTGGCGATGCTGTCGTATTCGACCGGCGAGTCGGGCACCGGCGCGGATGTCGACAAGGTGCGCAAGGCGACCGAGTTGGTGATGGCCAACCGTCCGGACCTGCCCGTGTCCGGGCCGATGCAGTACGACGCCGCGGTCGACTCGGCGGTGGGTGAGGCCAAGCTGCCCGGGTCGCCGGTGGCGGGTCGGGCGACGGTGTTCATCTTCCCGGACCTGAACACGGGCAACAACACCTACAAGGCGGTGCAGCGGTCCGCGGGTGCGGTGGCGATCGGCCCGGTGCTCCAGGGGCTGCGCAAGCCGGTGAACGACCTGTCTCGGGGTGCGACGGTGCGCGACATCATCAACACCGTGGCCATCACCGCCGCGCAGGCGGCGAGCCCTTCCACGTCCGCCTGACCCGAGGGGTGCTGCGTGCCCGGTGGGGGGCGGAGCCGGAGCCGGTGCAGGTCTATTGTCGCCACGTGACCCGGCGACGTCTGCGACCGAGGAGCCCGAGACGATGAACGCGACGGTGCTGGTGTTCAACGCCGGGTCCTCGTCGGTCAAGTACGAACTGATCGACACCGTCACCCAGCGGGTGCTGGCGGCGGGACTGTGTGAACGGGTGGGCCGTGACGACGCGGTGCTGCACCACCGGGTCGGCGACGACGAACGCAGCGGCCCGGTGGCGGCGCCCGATCACACCGGCGCGGTGCAGGCGATCCTCGACGCGTTCGCCGAGCGGGGGCCCGACCTGGTCGCGGCCGGGATCGTCGGGGTGGGCCACCGGGTCGTGCTGGGTGGGCCGGACCTGTCGGCCCCGGTGATCATCACCGATCGGATCCTGGCGCGCATCGACGCGCTGGCTCCGCTGGCCCCGCTGCACAATCCGGCGAACGCCGCGGCGATCCGGGTGGCCCGGGCGTTGTTGGACGACGTACCCCACGTGGCCGTGTTCGACACTGCGTTCTTCACCGATCTGCCGCCCGCCGCGGCGCACTATGCGATCTCGCCGGACTTCGCCGCCGAGCATGCGATCCGCCGGTACGGGTTCCACGGCATCTCCCATGAGTACGTGTCGCGCACGGTCACCGACCACCTGGCCGGTGACGACCCGCAGCGCGCGGCGGAGCTGCGTCAGATCGTGTTGCACCTGGGCAACGGCGCGTCGGCCTCGGCGGTGGTGGGTGGTCGCCCGGTGGAGACCTCGATGGGGCTGACCCCCTTGGAGGGCCTGGTGATGGGCACCCGGTCGGGCGACATCGACCCGGCGGTCGCCTTCTATCTGCACCGTGAGCTCGGCATGGACATCGACGCCATCGACCGGCTGTTGAACCATGAGTCGGGGCTGCTGGGCATGACCGGCACCAATGACGTGCGCGACATTCAGGCTCGGGTCGCCGGCGGGGACCCCGCAGCCCGCGCCGCGATGGACCTCTACGTGCACCGTCTGGTCAAGTACGTGGGTGCCTATGCCGCGGTGATGGGTGGGTTGGACGCGTTGAGCTTCACCGCCGGGGTCGGCGAGAACGACGCGGCCGTGCGGGCCGGGGTGGCCGCGCCCCTGGCGTTCCTGGGCGTCACCGTCGACCCGGACCGCAACCCCGGAGGCGATGACGCGCCCGATGCCGCGCCGCGGACGATCTCGCCCGAGGGTGCGACGGTCTCGGTGCTGGTCGTGCCCACCCAGGAGGAGCTGTCCATCGCCCGTCAGGTCGTCGATCTGTTGGGCTGAACGTACTGCTGGGGGTTCGGGCCAGCCACGTCGCTTCGGAGTGAGCGAACCGACCGATGATCTGGCCGGCCGGACATCGTCTGCACCCATCGAGCAGTCCATCACATCGAGGAGAACCGATCATGACGACCTCCACCTACTTTCCCGCCTCCCCCTACGACGGGGTGGTGACCTTCGAGGGCCCCGAGCTGCACCTGGCCGCGGTCCAACAGCAGAACTTCCCGATGGCCGAGATGCCCCGACTGATGGACGGCATCTTTCCGGCGATCTTCGCGGCGCTTGCCCAGGCGGGGGCCACACCGGTGGGGCCCGCGCTGGCCCTGCACAGCCGCATGCCCACCGACACCGTGGACTTCGCCGTGGGCGTGCCGGTCGCCACGCCCCTGGCGCGGGACCTGGAGCTGCCCTCGGGCTACACGGTGGTGGCCACCCCGTTTCCGACCGGCCCGGTGGCGGCCACCAGCTACATCGGACCCTTCGAGGGTCTCGGCCAGGCATGGGGGCGGTTCATGGACGGCGTCGTGGCCGCCGGGCACTCCCCCAGCTCCGACTTCTTCGAGGCCTACGTGTCGAATCCGGCCGAGACCGAGGACCCGGCGAAGCTGCGCACGGACCTGGTGGTCTTTCTCGCCGACTGACGGCCTCGCCGACTGATCGCCTCGCCGACGCCGTTTCGGGCCGGGTCCCCGACCCCGCACCGACCCGTTGCGGAACTGTGGTGGCGGAAGGTCGTACCGCCCCCTCTTCGCTCCAGGTTGCGGAGAGGGGGATGTCTCTGCCGGTGCGTACGGTGGACCCATGCCTGTTCCCGGACCGGCCGCGCTCGGGCGCGGGGTCGTCACCTTCGCCGATCATCCGGTCCCCGATGCGTGGGCTGCCGCGCCGGTGGTGACCGTCGACGAGGCGACCCTGCGCGACCCCGCCGGGGTGGTCGACCGGCTTCACCGCTGGTGGGCGGCCCGCGCCCCCTACGTGGTCGCCCTGGCTGTGGACCCGGCCCGGTTCCGTGCTCCCCAGTCGATCAGCGAGGAGCCCTGGCGCCTCGACGCCGCCACCGAACCGTTCTTCGACCGGTTGCACTTTCTGGTGTGGGCCAACACCTACGACGCCCGCCGGCCCGGCGAGCCGATCTGGTGGTGGGCCCGCAAAGCGGTACGTCTGGGCGCAACCGACACGCCCGAGGGCCCCGGCGACGTCGTCCTGGGCGATGGCACCCCCGCCTGGGTCGACGGCGGCCCCCGCGGGCCACTGGACCCGGACCTGATCGGCGGCCACGCGCTGGTGCACTGCGAGACCGTCGAGGCCGGCCGGCTGGACCCGGACCGGCTGGCCGTCGCGCCCCGGGCCGATCTGGCCGAGGACCAGTTGGCCGCGGTGTCCCATGCCAGCGGCCCGGCGCGGGTCATCGCCCCGGCCGGGTCGGGCAAGACCCGGGTGCTCACCGAACGGCTCCGTCACCTGGTGGTCGACCGGGGCTGGGGGTCCGACGCGGTGCTGGCGGTCGCCTACAACAAGGAGGCCCAGCTCGAACTCGAGGCCCGCACCTCGGAGTTCTCGCCCCGGGTGCGCACCCTGAACTCGCTGGGGCTGTGGGTGCTACGCCAGCACCGCGGGTCACTGCCCGGTGTGCTGGACGAACGCGACTGCCGCCGGTTGGTGGACCGCCTGCTGCCCGGTAAACGACGCCACCGGGCCAACACCGACCCCATCGGGCCGTACCTGGAGGCCCTGGCCATGGTCCGTCTGGGTCTGCGCGACCCCGCCGAGGTCGAGGCCGAACGTGACGACGTGGACGGACTGGCCGAACTGTTCACCCCGTACCGCCGGCACCTGGCCGACCAGGGCGCGGTCGATTTCGACGAACAGATCTACGCCGCGGTCGAGGTGCTCCTCGCGGATGGGGCGTTTCGGCGGCGGATGCAGGCGGCCTGCCGGCACCTGCTGGTGGACGAGTTCCAGGACCTCACCCCGGCGCATGTGCTGCTGGTGCGGTTGTTGGCGTTGCCTGCGCTCGACGTGTTCGGTGTGGGCGACGACGACCAGGTGATCTACGGCCACAATTCCGCCGACCCGGGTTTTCTGATCGAGTACGCGTCCCTGTTCCCGGCCGCGGCGTCCCATCCGCTGACGGTCAACTACCGCTGTCCGACCGCGGTGGTCGAGGCCGCACGTCACCTGGTGGGCTACAACCACCGCCGGGTCGACAAGACCATCGGTGTCGGCCCCGGCGCCGACACCGCCCCGGACGCGTTCCGGGTCGTCGAGCACGCCCCCGACGGCGCCGCGGAGGCGCTGGTCGGCCAGGTCCGTGACTGGCTGGCCGAACCCGGTGTCACGCCCGAGTCCATCGCGGTGCTCAGCCGGGTCAACTCGCTGCTGCTCACCCCTCAGGTCGCGTTGGTCGACGCGGGCCTGGCGGTGTCGTCGGTGCTTTCGCCCACGATCCTGGAGCGCACCGGGCTGCGCGCCGCGCTCGCCTATCTGCGGCTGGCGGTGGCCGGCAACGCCATGGCCGGTCCCGACATCACCGAGATCCTGCGCCGCCCCACCCGGGGGCTGCCCCGGTGGTTTCCCGACCGGCTGGAGCGGCGGGCGCGCTGGTCGGTGGAGGGCGTGCGGGGCATCGCCGATCAGGTACCCGACAAGGAGGCCAAGAAGGTGCTGCGCCTGGCCGACGACCTGGCCGTGGTGAGCGCCGCCGGGCGCAACGGAACCACCCGGGACATCCTCGAGGTGGTTCGTGACGAGGTGGGGTTGGGCTCGGCGATGGGCTTGTTGGACCAGACCGGCAAGAGCGGCGCGCAGGGCTCCAGCCACCTCGACGACCTCGAAGGGCTGCTGGGTGTGGCCGATCTTCATCCCGAACCCGCCGGGTTCGAGCCCTGGCTGCGCGACCTGCTGGGCCACCCCGACGACCCCGAGGGCATCACCTTGTCCACGGTGCACCGGGTCAAGGGCCGCGAGTGGGACCGGGTCGCGGTGGTGGGGGTGATGGACGGCATCATGCCCCACCGGCTCAGCGCCGACATCGAAGAGGAACGCCGGGTGCTGCACGTGGCGATCACGCGTGGCCGCCACCGGGTGACGGTGCTGGCCGACCGGTCCCGGCCGAGCCGTTTCGTGGCCGAGTTCACCGGCGCCGCGCCCCGCACCCGTCCCGGCGCCCGTCCGTCCAAAGAGGCGACGCCCACCCGTTCGGGGCGCGCGGCCACTGCGGCGGCCGCCCGCGGCACCCGAGGGGGCGCCGACTCCGAACACGTGGTGACCCGAGGGTTGACGCTGGTGGTTTCCGGTGGCCACCGGGGCACCGTGGAGGACGCCGATGGCACCGGGGTGTCGGTGCGGCTCGACTCGGGCAGCACCTTGCGGGTGCGGTACGGCGAACGCGTCGAGGTCGACGGGGTGCGCCGTCCCCTGGGGGCGCCGACCGAGCTGTGGGGGGCCGCCGCCGAGGCGGAGGCCGCGCTGCGGGCGTGGCGGACCGCGGAGGCCCGCGCCGGAGCCAAGCCCGCCTACACGGTGCTGTCGGACGCGCACCTGCGGGGTATCGCCCTGGCCCGTCCGGCCACCGCGGCCGAGTTGGCCGCGTGTGACGGGATCGGCCCGGTCAAGCTGGAACGCTGGGCCGACGACATCCTCGCGGTGCTCGACCAGGTCGACTGAGCTGCTTCGGCACCATGCGGGGCCGAAGCCGCCACGCGGGGACCGTCGGCGCGCCGAACCCGTCGGTGGGCCGAGGCCCGCGGGGTCACCCGCTCGCTCAATGCACGGGAATCGTGAGGGGTTCGGCGTCACCGTCGTCGGTGTCGGCGGCCGAGGGGGCGCCAGGCGCACCCGTGGGGGCGTCCTTGTTCCGTTTGAACCTGGGCAGGAACTGCGCCGGGATCAGGGTGCAGGCGACGATGATCACGCTGATGGTGAAGGTGCTGCTGAACGCGTCACCTGCACGGGACATGAACTCTGCGACCGCTGCGGGCGTCAGGGGCATGCTCGCCTCGGGGTTGGCCATGTCGATGCCACGGTCCAGCATCTTGCTGGTGAGCACCACCGACATGACCGCCGCGCCGATCGAGGCGCCGGTCTGTTGGACGATGTTCATCAACGTGGAGCCCCGAGCGACCTGGTGGCGCTTGAGGGTGGCCAGCGCCGAGGTCATCAGCGGCATCATCGTCCAGCCGGTGCCCAGCCCCATCACGAACAGGGCGATGCTGGTGTACCACAGCGACGTGTCGAGCCCGACCTGGCTGAAGGCGCCCAGGCCGATGACGATGAGGCTGATGCCGGGGATCACCACGAAGCGGGACCCGATGTTGTCGACCAGGCGTCCTCCCAGGGGCATCGAGATCATCGCGCCGAGGCCCTGGGGTGCGACCAGCAGTCCGGCCATGGCGGTGGATTCGCCGCGCACCTGCATGAAGTAGCTGGGCAGCAGCATCATCGTGCCCATGAAGGCGATCACGAACAGGACCAGCGTGATCACCGAGGTGGTCAGGTTGCGGTCCTTGAACAGCGACAGGTCGATGAGGGCGTCGCGCTTGCCCAGCGCGTGGAACACGAACCCGACCATCAACACGGCGCCGATGATGCCCGGGATCAGCACCCGGCCCGCGGCCACGGTGCCCTGCTCGGGAATGGACGACACGCCGAACAGGAACAGGGCGAGCCCCGGTGAGAGCAGCAGCATGCCCACCACGTCGAAGCGCTCGGTGGCGGTGCCCGAGTCGGCGGGCAGGACCCGGGCGCCGGCGATCAGGGCGAGGGCGCCGATGGGCACGTTGATCAGGAAGATCCAGTGCCAGGAGGCGGTGTCGATCAACCAGCCGCCGATGATCGGGCCGCTGATGGGTCCCAGCAGCATCGGGATGCCCAGCAGCGCCATCATCCGGCCGATCCGGCGGGGGCCGGCGGCCCGGGTGAGGATCGTCATCGCCAGGGGCATGAGCATGCCGCCGCCGAGGCCCTGCAGGACCCGGAAGATCACGAGCATGCCCAGTGACGATGCGGTGCTGCACAGGATCGAGCCCGCCACGAACAGTCCGATCGCGGTCAGGTAGAGGCGTTTGGTGCCGAAGCGGTCGGCGGCCCAGCCGGTGATGGGTATCACGGTGGCCAGGGACAGGGTGTAGGCGGTGATGGTCCAGGCGACGTCCGCGTAGCTGGCCTTGAACGATTCCTGGAACGTGGGGATCGCCACGTTGACCACGGTCATGTCGACCGCGGCCATGATGACGCCCAGGACGATTGCTCCGGCGATGAGCACGAGTTCCTTGTCGAGCTCGGTCCGCTCGTCTTCGGTGTCCGCAGCTTCGGTCGACGCGGGAAGGTCGGTGGTCATGGTGGGGTCCTCACGGCTCAGAGGGTCGGGTCGGTGCTGTCGTCGGTGGACGGGACGCCAGCGGGGGAATCATCGGTGGGGGTCGAATCGTCCAAGGACGGACAACCCCCGGTTGTGGATGGGTCGCCCACCGAGGCGAGTGCCTGGCGGAGTGCGGTGGTGAGGGGGCCTGCCACGTCGGTGGGCAGGGCCTCGGCGAACGCGCGGATGTGGGCGTCTCTCGAGGACCGGTGGACCTCCAGGAGTGCCCGGCCTTCGTCAGACAGGCTCACCAGTCTGCTTCGACGGTCGTCGGGATCTTCTCTTCTTTTCGCGAGACCGGCGTGGACGAGTTGATCCACGCTGCGGCCGGCGGTGGCCAGCGAGACGCCCAGGGTGTCGGCGATGTCGGAGATGGCCTGGGGGCTGTCGGTGTCACCGAGTCCGACGATGACCCGGAGCTGGGTCAGGGTCAGGTCGAGGCGGACCAGCAGGTCGAAGGAGTCGGTCTTGATGCCCTGGTGGAGCCGAGCCACCAGCCCGCCGATCAGCTCGGTGAGTTCGGTGAGCTCTTCCGAGCGCGGTTCGGGCACGGAGTGAGCCTAGGAACTCGGGCGATACTTTCACAACTGCAACCATTGCAGGAATGCAAGCAGGTGATGCATGTCACGTCTTCTTTCCGTCGTCGGGTCAACCCGTCGGTTCGGCGCCGGCGACCCGGAGGAACCACGCCAGGGCGTCGTCGGCGTCGACCGAGTGGTGGTCGGCGCCTGCCCGTTCGGCGATGGCACCGGTGACCGCGCTCCCCCCGATCAGCACGGGACGGTCCGTTGCGGCGCGCAGCTCGTCGACGGCGCTGACCAGCGCCTCGGCTCGGTGGGTTTCCAGCCGGGTCGTCGCGCAGATCCCCACGGCGACGAGCCGGTCCTGGGTGGTGGCGACGTGGACGAGATCGGCGATCGGGGTGTCGGCGCCCAGATCGACGGCTTCGAGGCCTTCGGCACGCAACAGGTCGGCGACGATCGCGCTGGGAAGGCCATGACGGTCCTCGGCCATCGCGGTCACCACCACGGCCCCGCTCCGGCGTCCCGGTCGGGTGAAGCGCCGGCCCAGCCGGGCGATGAGGCGGTGGGCGACCACGGTGGCGCGGTGTTCATCGCCGACACGGATGTCGCCCTGCTCCCACCGGGTGCCGATCCGGGCCAGTGCCGGGGTGAGCAGCGACGTGTTGATCCGGGCGAGTCCGGCGCCCGCCTCGAGCGCGGCGGCGACGATCTCCCAGGCTCCGCCCTGGTCGCCCGCGACCAGCCGGTCGGCCAACGCGTCGGCCATGCGGCTGCTGAGCGATTCGAGGTCCGGGCTCCCTGTATCACCGGGGGGACGCCCGGGTCGACCCGACGAGGCAGCGCGATCGGCGATGAAGGTGGCCAGGTCATCGGGGCGGATCCACCAGCGGCCGTCGCGTCGTGAGGCGGGCAGCGCCCCGGTCCGCACGTAGCGGTAGGCGGTCATGTAGTGGACGGCGAGGTCCTGTGCGGCGTCGCGCAGGGAGATCATCTCGGTCGTGTCCATGGCTGCTCGATCCGGAACGCGCGGAAGGCGATATTAGTACTAAAGTCTAGTGATGGTGCCCCTCCTGCTCGAACCGCCGGGTCGAGGGCCGGTGTGGGCCGTTGGTTTCCCGGCGGGCGTGCTGGTCGGACCGATGGCCACCGGGATGCCTCTGGTGGTGCTGAGCGACGGAGCCCAGGTGCTGGTCTCGTCGCTGGCCTGGCTGGTCGCCTCGGCCGCGATCGGCGCGTGGGCGACGCGGTGGTCACCGGAGCGGCTGGCCGACACCGGTGTGGTGACGACGCTGCGTGATTGGGAGGATCACGGGCGCTGGTGGCAGCGGAACCTGCGGGTTCGGCGGTGGAAGGACCTGGTTCCCGAGGCCGGGGGCGTCATGCCGGGGGGCCGCTCGATGCGCCGGCTGGCACGCCCGGGCCGTGAGGGCCTCGCGACCTTTCGGGCCGAAACGGTCCGCGCGGAACGCGTGCACTGGTTGATCGCCGCGTCGGTGCTGGTGCATCTGGTCTGGTGCCGTGGAGCGGTCTTTGCCGGGATGGTCCTGTTCGCGGTCGTCTTCAACGCCCCCTTCATCGTGATCCAGCGCTACAACCGCGGTCGCATCGACGGGCTCCTCGCCCGGCGGAGCGCCCACGGCTGACCCTTGCGGCGACCGGGTCACGAACCCGGCGCGGCCCGGACCGGTTCGGGAAGCGGAGCCGGGTCAGATCCCAGCGGAACCGACCGGCCACTCCAGGAGGTGCGCCGCAGCACCAGGGTCTGGATCGTGGACCACAGGAAGATCGCGGCAAAGGTCACCACCAGCAGGGGCCACACCAGGGCCGCGGCGCCAAAACGTCCGACCCGTCGGCCCAGGATTCCGATCTGGAGGGTCGCCGCGGCATGGACGGCCACCCCGGTGAGCACGGACACCGAACCGGTGGCGGCACCGACCACCAGGAACAGCATCGACAGCAGGGCGGTGACCCAGACCGCGCTGGCGATGCGCCGCCACAGCGGGGTGAGCCGCGCGCCCGTGGCGATGTTCTTGGACCAGCCGGCGAACAGTTCACCGAAGCTGCGGTACATGCGGAAGGTCACCTGGTCGCCACCGCCGAAGCATTGCACGCCGAGGCCCGAGCGGCGGTAGGCCCGGCCGAGCGCGAGATCCTCGGCAATGGCGCCGGCCACCGCACGGTGGCCTCCGACGCGGTCGTAGTCGGCCCGGGTGGTGGCCAGGCAGGGTCCGGCCGCGCCCCACTGGTGGCGGGGCCGGATCGCCAACGCGATGCCCAGACCCATGACGGCGATCACGTTGCAGATCAGCGAGCCGGCTTCGAGAGGACCTTCGATGCGGTGATGGGGCTGCACCGAGACCAGGCCACCTCGATCCGCCTGGGTGTGGACGAGCCGTTCGAGGGCATCGGCGCCCAGGACGACGTCCGCGTCGAGGAACACCAGGACCTCACCGTGGGCATGTCGGGCGCCGGTTGCACACGCCCACGCCTTGCCGGTCCAGCCCTGCGGCACCGGCGAGGCGGCAACCACCTCGACGTGGGGAAAGGCGGCGGCCACCGCCGCGGAGCCGTCCTGGGAGGAGTCGTCGACGACGATCACCTGATCGGCCGGGCGGCGCTGGGCGTGGAGGCTCGCCAGCAGGAGGGGGATCCGGTCGGCTTCGTTGCGCATCGGGATCACCACCGACACCGTCCGCTGGTCGGGGCCGGCGGGACCCAGGTGCGGCACCCGCCACAGCAGGAGCCAGCCCACGATCCAGCCCGCCACGACGACCGTCAAGGTCATGGCTGTCTCCGGACGCCCGGGAAGCCGGGCGGCGTCTTGAGCTCGGGCGCCGGTCCAGGTCCGCCTTGCCGATCGGTCATCGAGCACACTCTACGTGCATCCTCTTTATTTAGCACCAATTCTCTCTCGGTTTTGTGGCCCGGATCGGTGAGGGCCTGGCCAGGCCACGGCTGCGGCGTCCCGCAAGCGCATCGAGGGCTCGCCCCGCGGACCTCCGGAAGTCGGTTCTCGAACCCTTCCCTCATTGGGCCGCGTCCAATCGTCGGCTTGCAAGGCGTGTGGCCCGCGCCGACCGCTCCTCGCCGTCGCTCTAACCTGACGAGGTGACCGACGAGCGTGTCGCCGAGGACTACGAGGAGATCGTGGGGCGCATCGATGGTGCGCTGGCGATCGTCACGGTGCGCCACGGCGAGGATCGGTCGGGGTGTCTGATCGGATTCCACTCCAGTTGCAGCATCGACCCGCCGTTGCATGCGGTCTGGATCTCCCAGGCGAACCACACCCACGGACCCGCACTCGCCAGCGAACTGATCGCGGTGCATCTGGTCGAGCGGGCCGCACACGATCTCGCCGAGCACTTCGGTGGTCTGACCGGCGACGAGGTCGACAAGTTCGCCCAGGTCGCCTGGCAACCCGGGCCTGACGGTGTGCCGTTGCTCGACGGGCTGGAGAACCGGTTCGTGGGACGGCGGGTCCGCGTGTTCGATGCCGGCGGTGACCACACCTGCATCGTGTTGGAGCCCGTGGCCGTGGACCTCGGGGTGTCGAGCCCGGTTGTCTTTCGGCTGTCCGATGCCGGCGACATCGAACCTGGCCACGACGCCGACGACCCACGGAGCTGACCGGTCCACCGCTTGGCTTGCGTGTCTCGCAGGTTCGGGAGCGGTTCCGAACGCTCAGCTACGATGGGCGAGCATCCTGCGGGTGTAGTTCAGTGGCAGAACATCAGCTTCCCAAGCTGAGAACGCGGGTTCGATTCCCGTCACCCGCTCCAAGTGAGTCCCCGCGGAGAGCACCGGTTGGGTCCGCTGCTGCGCTCATCGCGACGTGATACCGACCCGCCGGGCCGCGCCTCCGCGAGCCGTGCGCGGGGGTACGATCCGGTCATGGCCGACGCCGCGCACTGGGATGACCGTTACGAGACCGTCGGCTCGACCGAGGTCTCCTGGTTCGAGGCGGAACCGACGGTGTCGATCGGGTTGCTCGACTCCCTCGGGATCGGGAGCAGCCAGTCGATCATCGATGTGGGCGGAGGCGCATCGCTGCTCGTCGACCGGCTCCTCGCTCGAGGCCACGACGATCTCGCGGTACTCGACGTGTCAGGGGCAGCACTCGCCGAGGCTCGGCGACGCACCGGCGATCCTGCCGCCGTCGAGTGGATCGAAGCCGACCTGGTGACATGGAAACCTTCGCGCCGCTGGGAGGTCTGGCATGACCGTGCAGTGGCCCACTTCCTCACCACCGACGAAGAACGAGCCGCCTACACCAACGCACTGTCGGCTGCCCTCGGACCGGACGGCGCGTTCGTGATCGGTGCCTTCGCGCCCGACGGACCGACGCACTGCTCAGGCCTCGAAGTCCGCCGGCAGAGCTTCGACGACCTTGCCCAGCTCGCGGGCGATGCATCGATCACCGAACGACGCCACCACACCCACACCACCCCGAGCGTCAGTGACCAGTCGTTCAACTGGATCGCCGGTCGGCGCACCTCGACGTGAACCGAGCGGCCTCGTCGAGCATGGGTGGTGCGACGTCCACGCCGGTCACCCGCCGGCCTCGAGCCGCCAGTTGCAGCGGGTACGTACCGGCGACGGTCGAGATCGAGTGGAGCCGCTGTGACATTGTCCCTCGAATCTGATTGTCAGGCGGTCGGGGGAGCGACGAGTTCGGACGAACCCAGGTAGAGACTGCCATAGCGGATGACGTCGCCCGTTCGAGGCGCGTGGATCAGCTGTCCACCACCGACGTACCGCCCCATGTGGGTTCCCCCGAAGTAGAAGACGAGGTCACCCGGTTGGATCTGGAACAACGGCAGGACCTGGCCCTGCATCATCTGGTCCCACGTCCGCCTGCTCCGCCTGTGGCGGTCGCGCCGGGGCGACCCGAGTGTCGGGGCCGAGATGCGGTCGCGCTCCGCCCGACTCGCTGTGCGAAAGGCGGCCGTGACGTTCCGCGTCAGCCGGTATAGGCGGGTACCGACACGACCGGTTCGGCCGGGTCGGCATGGACGGGTGTCGGCCCGTTCGTCGTGGTGACCGGCGCCTGCGTGGTCGGCGTCGTCGTAGCCGGCACCTGCGTCGTCGCGGTGACCGGCACCTGCGTGGTCGTCGTGGTGGCCGGTGGCGCGACGATCGGCTGCCAATCGAGGTACTGCTCGTCCACTGGATCGCTGGTGATCTGGGTTTGGCCAGTGCCGTCGACGGCCATCGTCCAGATGTCGGTGTCGGCGCCTTGCCCCTGCGACCTGGCGGTGTAAGCGATCATGGACCCGTCGGGGGAGAAGGTCGGATACTCCTCGGTGGCGTCCGGGGTCATCGTGAGGTTGGTCTTCGCCGAACCGTCGGCGTTCATCACCCAGATGTCAGACTCCTGGCCGTCGACACCATCGTTGGTTTGCGAATAGGTGATCTTCGACGCATCGGGCGAGAAGCTCGGGAACCTCTCACCACGTGGCCCACTGGTCAACGGGACCTGGTTGGACCCGTCCGCGTCCATGATCCACACGTCCAACCCAGTGGAACCTCTGTCCGAGGCGAAGACGATCTTGGAGCCGTCAGACGACCAGTCGGGTTCGATGTCGGATTCGCCGCTGGGCCGGTTGGTCAACTGGGCCAACCCGGTTCCATCCACGCCGACGACCCAGAGATCCATACCGGCTCCGTCGCGATTTGAGCTGAACACGATCTTGGTGCCATCAGGCGACCAGGCCGGATTGCGATCCCATGCGGTGCCGTCGGTGACCTGTGTCGGGTTGGACCCATCCGCGTCCATGACCCAGATCACCGCTTCCATTCCATCGTGAACGGCGAACGCAAGGCGGGTGCCGTCCGGCGACCAGGATGCGGAGAAGTTCTGGTCACCCGGCCGAATCGTGGTTGCTGCCGACCCGTCCGGTTCGATCGTGACGATCGAACCGATTCCCATGCCGACCACGTCGGTGTACACGATCTTGCCGTTCTGTCCCGGGAACGCCGCCTGGGCACCCTCGGGGCTCTCGACCATCGTCACGCAGGTTGCGGCGGCGACGCCGAGCACCGTGATTGCCAGCAGCGATTTGCGCATCTGAGACGACTCCTGAGGATTGCATGAACGATGACGTGAAGCCCCATCGGACAACGAGAACCAAGATTTGTCATGAGTGGTGACCACTCAGCCCTCACCGGTGACTACTCAGTTCGATGCCCCTCGCGGGGGGTCCCGGCCGGCCTGTCGCCGTCGTCGAAGCGTGGAGTGCAGCCGGGCTCAGATGGTGTCCAGCACGCCGGCCAGCTCTGATCTGCCCGACACGCCGAGCTTCACATAGGCACGGTACAGATGGTTTTCCACGGTTCGCAGCGACACCGACAGTTCTTCGGCGATCTGCTGATTCGAACGGCCCGCGGCAGCGAACCGGACGAGCTGCCGCTCACGCTTGGTGAGCGTCGCTGCAGCGGACGCGCCGTGCACCGCAGGGGTGCTCAGGCCGCCCGCCTGTTCGCTGAGTTGTCGACAGCGCTGCATCTGGCGCGCTGCGACGCGTCCGGAACCGGATCGGCGGAACGCGTCTGCCGCGTGCCCGGCTGCTTCTGCGGCCAGCACCGTGGCCCCCAACGAGAGGAACTTCTCGGCCACCTGCTCCAACGCCGAACCGTCGGCCTGGCACAACGCGGTGGCGTGATCGGCCCGAACGTCCGCCAGGTCCCCGTCGATCTCGGCGGCGAGTTCGACGAGCCGAGGGGCCGCCCGGTCGGGTCGGCCGAGTCGAACCAGGTCGTGCAGCGCGGCGCTCTCCTGGGTGCGCGCACCCGACACCTCGGCGAGATCCACGGCCTGGTCCAACACCTCGACCGCGTCGTCTTCGAGCCCTTCGGCGACGGCCAGCGTCGCCCGACATCGGGTGATGTCCGCTTCCATCATGCGAATCGACCGTCCACCCAGCCCGTCGCTGGTCGCGAACAACTCCGACGCGACCTCGGGATGGCCGAGGAGGGCCTCACACGATGCCGCCCCGGCGAGGCACCAGCGTCTCGGCCCGTCATGTCCCAACGTTGCGTAGGCCGCCTCAGCCCTCTTGAACCAGTCGATCGCTTCTGGTGGACGGCGCAACCACAGTGCCCGACCCATCAGCAGCGCGAACCAGGCGCGGCCGTGGATCACGTCCTCGTCGAATGCCGCCTCATAGGCATCCAACGCCTCCTGTTCGGCCTCGATCAACCGTCCGGCCTCCACCAGAGCCAGACAACGGCTCACCAGGTGGATGCCCAGATCGTCGAACATCTCGGCGTTCCCAACGGCGGCGTGCTCGGCGAAGCCGGCGTCGGCGATCGCCAACGCCTCGTCGCACCGGCCGATCACCGCCAACGCCGGTGCCGCGGCCATGGCCGCCTGCGCGAAAGGGCGACCCGAGGACCGTTCGAGAATCGGTGTGGTGAGTTCCAGTGCTTCGAGTGGTCGACCTTGGAGCAACCGGAAGGTGGCCCGCTGACCGGTCATCTCGTCACGCCATTCGGTCGCGCCGACGGTCGGATCCACTCCTTCCAACACCCCCAGCGCGTCTTCGGGACGGTCCATTCCCCAGAACAACAGGTCGGCTCGGGTCGTCGCCAGCAACGTGGCGAGCCGGTCGTCTTCTTCGCGTGCCTGCGCGGTGGTCAACACCTCGAGGGCTTCGTCGTGGTGGCCCAACAACGACAGGACCTCGCCGAGGAGTTGGATCGCTTCGAGGTTCGTCGCGTCGAGGTCACGGGCGGCTCGGGCCAGGCGCGCGGCGACCTCGTACTCGTGGCTTTCGCGGGCGCGCCGCGCGGCCAACAACAAGAGGTTCTGGTCGTCGGTGCCGCCGGCGTCGAGCGCCCACAGTGCGACCCGGACCGGGTCGCGGTTCATCACGCCGGCGCGGCCGCGGGCCCCTTCGTACAACTCGCGGGAGACCTTCATGCGCCGCAGCGGGCTCATGCGTGCCCGGACGACATCACCGATGAGCGGATGCGCCGGGCGGATGGTGAACGGCGATGCGCTGGAGTCGACGGTGATGAGCCCGGATCGGTCCAGCACGTCGATCGAGTCCGCGTCGTTCGATTCGCTGAGGGCGTCGAGTTCGAGCGGGTCCCCGATGGCGATCACATCGAGCGTCTCGAGATGGCGCGGGTCGAGCCCGTCGAGCCGTTCACCGATCAGATCGTCCAGACGCGCCGACGGCCGAAGCGGTTGCACGAGGTGCCACCGGCCGTCTCGCTGCCGTAGCGCGCCAGCCTCGACCGAACCCGCCACCAGTTCCCTGGTGAACAGGGGATTTCCGGCCGAATGCTCCCAGATCTCGCGCTTGACGGTTTCGTCCACCGGACCGTCGAGCAGGCCGCTCACCAACGCAGCGGTTTCGACCCGGTCGAGCGGTCGCACATCGATCGTGATCGTCCGGTCGTCGTTCCAGAGCGCCGAGATCGCATCGGGGTGGCGCTCACCGGTGCGGATCGTCATGACGACCAACGCGGCGCCCGACGTCGATGCCTGGTGGATCAACGCGGCTGACGGCTCTCCGAGACGATGCGCGTCGTCCACGCACAACAGAAACGGTCGGTTCCCGGCTCGGCGGTGGATCGTTTCGGTCAGTGCCGAGAACAGGTCGGGGCCGGCGACTTGTCGGGTCGGGGCGTCGGCGAGCAGCGGGGCGAGCGCGCCGAAACGGACCGAAGCCGCAGCCCGGGTCGCATGGACCCGCTCGGTCACGACCCCGTGACGTTCAGCGACCGAGAGGCTTTCGTTCGCAAGTCGGGTCTTGCCCACACCGGCGGGGCCGGCCAGCACGATGCCGACCGTGGAGTCGTCTCGGATTGCCCGCTCGACCTGGTTCAGTTCCGCACTTCGACCGACGAGCGGCGCCACCCAACGCGTCATCGCATGAACGTACCGCATGCACATCAGCGGCGGCGTTCGCCGCGGTCGTCATCGTCGAGCCGCTCGGCGTGCGGCTCGGGCGATGCCGACCCACCCCGCCGAGGTGATCGTGAAGCTGATCACGCTCGCGAGTTGGAACCATCTGCGCTTTGGCGCGTCGGGTTCGAATGCCATGGGCAGGAACAGCGCCGAGTTGGTGTAGGCGCCCACCACCGCTGCGCGCCGCGCCCAGGCGGGGGCGCCTCCGGCCGCGCCCGCTGCGGTGACGAGGCCGCCCATGATGATGATGTCCAGGTGGGCCTGGCGAAGCCGGATGGGATCGACGACGCCAAACCGTTTCTGCAGGCGCGGATCGGCGATCAACGCCGCCAACGGCCAGCCGGTCAACGCTCCGAACGCGATCTGTGAGGTTCCGGCAGCGACCATCTTGGAGTCCATGACGTGATGCTAGGCACGGCACCCGCGCGGATTGGATGAGATGATCGCCAAGGCACCGAAAGCCCGCATCGCAGCAACCACGAAAGAGAGGTCGCGCCGTGACCACCCACGACGGCTACTGCATGGTCAGCACCACGACCGATTCCGATGAGCTGACCGAGAGGATCGCCCACACGCTGCTGGACCGCCGCCTCGCGGCGTGTATCCAGGCGAGTCCGATCCGCAGCTTCTACCGATGGGAGGGCAGCGTCCACGACGACCCCGAGACCCTGTTGTGGATCAAGTGCCGGACCGCGGACTTCGCGGCGATCGAACAGGCCATCGCCGAGATGCATTCCTATGACGAACCCGAGATCATCCAGGTCCCGATCACCGACGGCAGCGCCGGTTACCTGGGTTGGATCGACGCCGAGACCACCCCGGACGACCGCTGAGCCAGCCGCTTCGGTACGAGCCCGGTCGCCCCCCGCCGGAGTGCGACGTCACCGTGACGGTGCGCGGCGACGGGTCGGGTGCACGCTGGCGAACACCGCGTCGAGGTAGTGGCCCTGGGCGAAACCCACCGGATGGTCGGCGGGATGGCCAGTCCGGCGCACCACGGCCAGGTCCGCCCCGGCCTGACCTGCCCCGGTGGTGACCGCGCCCAGAAACTCGTCGGACCCCACCCGGCTCGAACACGACGCCTGCACCAGCAGACCGCCCGGGGCGATCAGGCCCACCGCGAGGCCGGTGAGGCGCGCGTAGGCGCCGAGCGCACCCACCACCGCAGCCCGGTTGGGAGCGAACGACGGCGGGTCGACCACGACGATGTCGAAGACCTCACCGCGGGCGGCGAGATCGGCCATCACCTCGAAGGCATCGCCACGCCGGGTCGTGTGTCGGCACTGCCGCACCTCGGGGAGGACCCGGTTGTGGGCCAAGTTGCGCCGGGCCGCCTCCAGGGCAGGGCCGCTGATGTCGACGCTGAGCACCGAGGCCGCGCCACCCGCCGCGGCGGCCAGGGAGAATCCGCCACTGGAGCTGAACACGTCGAGCACGCGGGCGCCCCGTGCCGCCTCGCCGACCAGGCGGCGGTTGTCGCGCTGGTCCAAGAAGTAGCCGGTCTTGTTGCCCGCCACCACGTCGGCTTCCACGCTCAACCCGTTTTCACAGAACAGCACCGGCGCCTCGGGCAGCTTCCCCACCAGGGCCATGCCGTCGGTGATGCCCGCGGGCACCTCGTCCCGGATCCGCCGGGCCAGGCGCAACACCACGGTGCCCACACCCAGGAGCGTCTCGATCAGCGGCACCAGGGTCGCCAGGTGGGCCATCCACGCCGCCGAGTAAGCCTCGACGACCGCGACGTCGGCGTAGCGGTCGACGACCAGTCCGGGCAGGCCGTCGTTCTCGCCGTGCACACACCGCACCCCGGTGGTCCGGGGAGACGTCAACAGACCGCGGCGCCGATCCAGCGCCGCGGCCAGCCGGGCCCGCCACCATTCGGTGGTGATGGGCTGGGGGTCGCCGTGGTGCAGGATCCGCACCCGGATCGGAGAAGCCGGGTCGTACAGTCCGATCGCTCGGAACCGGCGTCTGCGGTCGAAGATGACCGCGAGGTCACCGGGTCGACCGTCGCCGGACACCGAGGTGATCGAGTCTGCGAAGAGCCACGGGTGACCGGCACGGATCCAGCGCAGGGCGTCGTCGGTGACCCGGACGGCCAGCCGGCGCTCACCGGGCACCGGAAACCGGTCGAGCACGCTCATGGGAACGTCTCCCGGATCGGGGACGGTGGTGCGGCGCATCCGGGGTCACAGAGCATCGCCAACCTCCTCGTCACGGCGGTCTCGCCGGCCAACGGTACCGGCCCCACGCCCTGCACCGATCGCCGTGGCGTCCCCGGTCGCGACGCTTCGCGCGCACCCGTGCGGTGGGGCGATGATGCGACGCGGCACGCTGAGGCGTGGTGGAATGCCCGAGGTGGCCGACCATCTGTCTGATCCGCACCGACCTGCTCGACCGGGCCGCTCCCGGCGGCGGGGACGATCCGGCGACGGGTTTCTGCACTGCGACGACGGCCACACCCGCTGGGGCCGCTACGGCGCCGCGGGGGCGTTGTTCATCGTGCGAGCCGAGGAGGGCACCGAAGTGCTCATGCAACTGCGGTCGTCCCTGGCCCACGAGGGCGGCACCTGGTCGTGTCCAGGTGGGGCCATCGACGAAGGCGAGACGCCGCTGGAGGCCGCGCTGCGTGAGTCCACCGAAGAGGTCGGCCCGCCGCCGGAACCCTTCGAGGTGCTGGGCGAGTACGTGTTCGCGCCGGCAGGCAACTGGCGGTACGTGACCTCGGTGATCCAGGTGCCACACCGATTCGGGGAGGCGGCCAACTTCGAGACCACCGAGGTCCGCTGGTGCACCGGCGACGAGGTCGAACGGTTGCCCCTGCACCCCGGGTTCGCCGCGGCCTGGCCGCACCTGTGGCGGATCGCCACCGGCTGAGCCCGAAGCACCGACCGGCCTGGTGGTCTTCGGCCGTCGCGGCCGGGACCACCAGGCCCGCAGGTCAGTGGCGGTGGCGGGTGCGGTTTCGCCGGCTCACCAGCACCGCCGCCAGGCCCAGCACGGCCAGAAGCTGACCGGCCACGACCAGCGCCGGAAGGTCACCGTCGGGTCCGGTCCGAGCGAGTTCGCCCGAGCCGGCCGCCGCTTCGTCGGCGCCGGTTCCATCAGCCGTCGCGCCGGTCCCGCCCGCTTCCGCTGCGGCGACCTGGACCGGGGTGTCGGGTCCGGTCGGCGACGTGTCGTCGACCCTGTCGTCACCCGGACCGACCGG
The DNA here is from genome assembly GCA_964449375.1 of uncultured Iamiaceae bacterium. Taxonomy (GTDB): domain Bacteria; phylum Actinomycetota; class Acidimicrobiia; order Acidimicrobiales; family Iamiaceae; genus JAFDWI01. Next base: position 68,723 of record CAYVAS010000006.1, read on the forward strand.
GCCGTCGTCTCCCGGACCAACCGGATCGTCTTCACCGATGATGACACCGGGCTCGTCACCCGGACCGACCGGATCGTCGTCACCCGGAGGTACCGGGTCGTCACCGCCGATGATGACCCCGGGCTTCTGGCCCGGGCCGGTCCCGCCATCACCCGGATCGGTCCCGTCATCACCCGGATCGGTCCCGTCATCACCCGGGCCGGTCCCACCATCACCCGGATCGGTCCCGCCATCACCCGGATCGTCGACCTCACCGTCGTCGTCGCCGGGATCCGGCACGGCCACGTCGATGACGATCTCGACGGTTTCGCCCTCGGGCACGTCGAGGTCTCTCGAAGCGACGACCTCACCGTCATGGGTGGCGGTGAGCTGCCAGATCCCGGGGGTCAGGTCGTCGAAACCGAACAGCCCGTCGGCACCGGTCACCTCGTCGAGCACCACCGAACCATCGGTGATCTGCACGGCCACGCCGTCGACCGGACCGCTCAGGTCGTCCCAGCGCACCTGGCCGGTGATCGCCCCGAGATCGGGGTCAGGCACGACCACGGGCACCGGCACGTCGAGCACGACGAGGAGCTTCTCACCGTCGGCGATGCTCAGCGGCCCGGAGAACACCACGTCCCCGTCATGGGTTGCCTGCAGGTTCCAGAGGCCCGGGGTCAGGTCGTCGAAGGCGAACAGCCCGTCGGCACCGGTCACCTCGTCGAGCACCACCGAACCATCGGTGATCTGCACGGCCACGCCGTCGACCGGACCGCTCAGGTCGTCCCAACGCGCCTCACCGATGATCGACCCGGTGAGCACCAGAACGAAGTCCTCGGTGAGCGTTTCCCCGCCGGAAACGGTCACGTTGCGCGTCTGGACGACGTCGCCGTCGACGACGACCTCCAGACGGTGGTCGCCGGCGGCCGCGCCGGTCAAGGCATAGGCGCCGTCCAGATCGACGGCGGCGGACAACGAGGAACCACCCGCGTCGGGAACGAGCCGGACTTGGGCGTCGGTGACGGGAGCGCCGTTGGACCAGGCGACGGTGCCTTCCACCGCGCCGAACGAATCCGGCTCGTCGACGAAGACGTACGTGAAGCTCGACTCACCGGGCACGACGAGCATCCACGGGAGCGTGCCCAGCAGCGTGCCGTCGCTGGTGTGCACCTCGATATCGAACAGCGAACCCGCACCTTCGATGCCCTCGATGGTGAACATCCCGTCGTCGTCGGTGACGGTGTCCAGTCCCTGGGAGGGCACCGAGACCACGACCCCGGGGATCCCCGAGGAGTCGACGGACGACAGCACCCCACCGTTCACTCGCCCGGTGGGCATCGCGAGCACGACGTCCTGCTCGGTCGTGCCCCCTGGGATCACGTCGATGGCGGCCGGATCGCTGGTGTAGACGTAGCCCGGCATGTAGGTGCCCTCGACCTGCAACTCGTACTCGCCGAAGTCGACGTGATCGAAGCGGAACCAACCGTTGCCGTCGGTGTGGGCGTCAAAGGTGCCCGATGTGCCCGTCAAGGTCACGTTCCCGGTGCCCGTGCCGTCGGAGACGACCGGAGAGCCGTCGGAGAACGTCGCGCGTCCCTGCACGAATCCCGGTTGGGCGGTGTCCAGGACGATGTCGAGGATCCGGTGTTCGTCGACACCCACGCTGATTGCTTCATGGGCGACGAAGCCATACACATTGTGCATGACCCGCACCTGGTAATCCCCGGCCGGCAGCTCGTCGAGCTCGTAGGCGCCGTGGTCGTCGGTGGCGACGACCTTCGTCGAGAAGATGTCACCGATGGCGGTCGTTCCGCTGATTTGGACCTGCTGGTGCGCAACGGGGGAACCATCGGCCCAGGTCACCATTCCTGACAACGAACCGGGTTCCGTGTAGCCGAGGGTGACGTCCACGTAGACCCAGGTGTCGTAGTCGGGCACCGACGCGGACCGAACGGCGAGAAACTCGCCGGTGTCCCAGCGGTAGGTGAGCAGATGGTTGCCGGCAAGCACGCTGGCCTCGTAGACGCCGTCGAGATTTCCAAGCTCGGTCAACTCGGTGACCATGCCGGTGTCCACGTTGTGTGCCGTGACGGACAACCCGGAGACGGGGTTGCCATTGGGATGGACCACCGTCGTGCGGAGGTACGAGTCGGAGATCGACAGGACGCGGGTCACCGACTGCGGAGGGCCGCTGGGCCCGAAGTTGCAGTCCACCCGGTAGCCGAGCGCCCTTAGGCGACTGCCCTGGTTGAACGTCTCGTTGATCACGATGTCGCCGCTGCCGCTCCCGACTCGGGCGTAGATCACATTTTCTTTGAACCCTCCGCCGAGGTCTTCTAGCCTGGTGACCTTCCGGTAGCCGCTCGCGGGCACCGTGCCGCAGTTGGCGGTGACCGTGACCTGCGCTTTTCTGGTGGTGTAGCCGTTCGCGTCGACGGGTGTGGGATCCAACGTGAGCGAAATCGGCCGAGGCCCACTCGCGGCTTGGGCGGGGGAAGAAACCGGGAACGAGGTCAGCACCATGGCGGTGACTGCGACAAGGACGGGCACGAGTACCCAACGGGTTCGCCGGGACGTTCTGGTGATCATGTGACTCTCTCTGTGGTCTTCGGGCATCGACAGTTCTGAGGCGACTGGGTGAAGGCCCGGCGGCCGTGCGCCACTCGGATCCGCCGGGCGTGTCTCATGCGTGCTGCTCTTCGAGCGCGTTCAGCACCTCTTCGACCACTGCGATCCGTCCCTCTTCGGGGCTGTCCGAATGGGCCGCCACCGTGAAGATCCGTCCGGACGGATCGATCGCGAACACGACGGTGGACGCACCGAACTCGTAGCTGCCGTTGGGCACCTCGAGCGCGTCGATCTCGACGATCTCGGTGTCTCCCGCGGCGAAGTCGAGAGCCCATTCCAGGGCCTCGGTGCCCAGCCGCTCATCGGTCTGGTCCATCGACATCACCTGCACCTGCAAGGTGGTCGCGGGTCCCCCCTCGAGCTTGTAGGTCCAGGTGCAGTCGGGCTGACCGGAGCCCGGTCGGGTCGCGGAGACCTCCGACCCCAGGTGCTCGGCGATCGTCTCCTCGTCGAGCAGCGCGCACACCTCCTCGGAGGTCAGGTCCTCGGGGAGGCCGTCGTAGACGGGTTCGACCCAGTCCGATGCGCCCCCACCGCCGGTGCCGTCGCCGTTCTGGTCGACCGACTCCGTGGTCTGGGAGGCCCCAGCGTCCTCGTCGGCGCCATCGCTGTCGCTGCCACAGGCGGCCAGGGCCACCACCAGACTCAGAGTTACGGCGGCCAGGACGAATCTGCGACGAGGTGATGGACCATCGGGTCGGTGACGCA
>CAYVAS010000007.1:0-71844 GCA_964449375.1 uncultured Iamiaceae bacterium
GATGGTGCGGGCCTTCGAACCGCCGGTGTACTGCTACCACGAGATCGTGCACAACGCGCTGGTGGTCAAGAGATTCGAGGCTCGCGGGGTGGTCTTCGTCGAGGACATCGACGAGGTCCCCCAGGGCGCGCCGGTGATGCTGTCGGCCCACGGCTCGGCCCCCGAGGTGGTCGCGGCGGCGAACTCCCGCGGCGGGTTCGTGGTCGACGCGGTGTGCCCGCTGGTCACCAAGGTCCACCACGAGGTGCGGACCCGGTCCAAGAAGGACTACGACATCATCTACATCGGTCACGAGGGCCACGAGGAGGCCATCGGGACCGTTGCCGAAGCTCCCGAAGGTCGCATCCACCAGGTCGAGACGATCGAGCAGATCGACGCGCTGGACGACTTCGACGGTCCGGTCGCGCTGCTCACCCAGACCACGCTCAGCCAGCACGACTGGGCCCAGCTCGCCGCGCACGCCCACGAGCGCTACCCCCACATGTGGATGCCGGCACGCAAGGACCTGTGTTTCGCCACGACCAACCGCCAGGACGCCCTCATCGAGATGGCGCACCGCTGCGACGCGGTGATCGTGATCGGGTCGGAGAACTCCTCCAACACCCGGGCGCTCGCCAAGATCGCCGCCGGCGAGGGCTGTGAACGGGTGCTTCGGGTCAACGGCGCGTCCGAGTTGCCCGACGACCTGAGCGGCACCGTCGGCGTGACCGCCGGTGCCTCCGCGCCCGACGAGCTGGTCATCGAGGTGATCGACCGGCTCGCGCCCCGCCAGGGCGTGGAGGAGGTGCACCTGACCGACGAGGAGGAGTACTTCCCTCCCCCGCGCAGCCTGCGGCCCCTCATCAACGCGGTCTCCAGCGTCGCCACATTCGGTCTGGGCACCTCCCCGGCGGATGGGCCTGGAGCGTCGGACCGTCACCTGAGCGCCAGCCAGGTGCTCGCCGGACTCGTCGAGCACTGATTCCCGGCCCGGCGCGCACCGGCCGCGGACACTGCGGAGGGAGAGCAACCACACCATGGAACCGGTCACCTGGCACCACGTCCGGCTGTTCATCCACATCGTGGCCGCCACCATCTGGGTCGGCGGCCAGTTCACCCTCGCCGGCCTGGTCCCGGGCGCGCGGCGCATCGACCCGGATCTGCCCCGGACCCTGGCCCGGCGCTTCAACCGTTTGGCCTGGCCGGCGTTCGGGGTCCTGGTCGTCACCGGCCTGTGGAACATCGCGGTCGTGCGGGACTTCCACCGGTACGACGACGCCTGGCGGGTGACCCTGGTCGTCAAGGTCCTGGTGGTGGGCCTGTCGGGCATCTCGGCCTTCGCGCACCAGCGGTCGACCTCCACGCTGGGTCTCGCGGTGTGGGGCACCCTCACGTCGCTGTCCGCGGTCGCCGCACTGTGGCTCGGCGTGCTGTTGAACACCTGATCCCCGCCCGTACCGGAAAGGGCCGTCACCGCCCGGCCCGGGCGTGGCGGTAGGGTCCACAACCATGCACGACGCTCCGGGCGATCTGCCCTCCCACGAGCTGCGACGCCGGGCCCGGGCCATCCGCGACGCGACCTACGGCACCCGGGTGACCTACTCGCCCAAGGTGTTCATCCCGCTCACGATGCTGTGCCGGGACCGTTGTGGCTACTGCACCTTCGCGCAGCCGCCGGCCCGGCTCGACCGGCCCTATCTGGACCTGGACGACGTCCTGGAGATCGCGGTCGCGGGTGCGACCAGTGGCTGCCACGAGGCACTGTTCACCCTGGGCGAACGACCCGAGGAGCGCTACCCGGTCGCCGCGCAGTGGCTGCGGGACCACGGCTACGACTCCACGGTGCACTACCTGACCGTCGCGGCCGAAGCGGTGCGCGCCGAGACCGGACTGCTGCCCCACGCCAACGCGGGCGCGCTGTACCCCGACGAGCTGGCGGCGCTGCGCGCCGTCGCACCCAGTCAGGGCATGATGCTCGAGTCGCTGGTGCCGGACCTGGCCGCCCACCGGGGCAGCCCCGACAAGGTTCCCGAGCGGCGCCTGGCCACCCTGGAGGCGGCCGGTGAGCTGGCCATTCCCTTCACCACCGGGATCCTGGTGGGCATCGGCGAGACCCGGGCCGACCGCATCGCCGCCCTCGAGGCGATCGCCGCCTCCCACGCGCGCCACGGCCACGTCCAGGAGGTCATCGTCCAGAACTTCCTGCCCAAGGCCGGCACCGCCATGCACCGGGCTGCGCCCTGTGACCCCGACGACTTCGTCGACGCGATCGCCCTGGCTCGGCTCATCCTTCCCCCCGAGGTCCACGTCCAGGCTCCCCCGAACCTCTCCGACGACTTCGGGCACCTGCTGGACGCCGGTATCGACGACTGGGGCGGGATCTCCCCCGTCACCGCCGACCACGTCAACCCCGAGCGTCCGTGGCCCGCCCTGGACCGGATCCGTGCGGTCACCGAGGCCCACGGCCACACGCTGGCGCCCCGTCTGACCGCGCACCCCGCCTGGGTGCTCGACCCGGAACGCTGGTTCGACGAGTCCAACCGGTTCCCGGTCATGGACCGCTCCGACGCCGAGGGCCTGGCCCGCGACGACCCCGGAGCGGTGTTCCCCGAACAGATCGCCGCGGCGATCGACGCCGGCAGCGGCGCGGACGTCGTCCAGGTCGGACACCGCAACACCGCCTGGTACTCGGGCGCGGACGTGGACCCACCGGTGCTGATCGACCCCGCCCCCGGCTCGGTGCCCACGCCGGTGCCGTCGATGGGTGGCCCGGTGGCGGAGGTGCTGCACGGAGTGCTGGCCGGTCAACGGGTCGACGAGGACGAGATCGTGACCCTGTTCTCCGCCCGCGGTCCCGAGGTGGGCGCGGTGGCCGCGGTGGCCGACGAGCTGCGCCGCCGTTCCGTGGGCGACGAGGTCACCTGGGTGCACAACCGCAACATCAACTACACCAACGTGTGCACCTTCAAGTGCCGCTTCTGTGGGTTCTCCAAGGGTCCCTTGTCGCTGAACCTGCGGGGACGGCCCTACCTGTTGACCCTCGAGGACGTCGCGGCCCGCACCGTGGAGGCCGCCGAGCTGGGCGCGACCGAGGTGTGCCTGCAGGGTGGGATCCACCCCGACTTCGACGGTGACTACTACGTGGACGTCGCCCGTGCGGTGCACCAGGCCGCACCCGACATCCACATCCACGCCTTCACGGCCCTGGAGGTCACCGAGGGTGCCCGCCGTCTGGACGAACCTCTCGCCGACTACCTGCGACGCCTCGTGGACGCGGGACTCAAGACGCTGCCCGGCACCGCCGCGGAGATCCTCGACGACGAGATCCGAGCCGAGTTGTGTCCCGACAAGATCGACACCGACGAGTGGCTCGAGGCGCACCGGACCGCCCACGAGGTCGGGCTGCGTTCGAACGTGACCATCATGTACGGGGCGATCGAACAGCCCCGCCACTGGGCCCGCCACCTGCTGCGGACCCGGGCACTGCAGGACCGCACGGGCGGGTTCACCGAGTTCGTTCCGTTGCCCTTCGTCCACATGGCGTCCCCCATCTACCTGCGGCGACGTTCCCGCCGGGGCCCGACCTTCCGCGAATCGGTGCTGATGCACGCGGTGGGCCGCATCGCGTACGCGGGAAGCATCGACAACGTGCAGGCGTCGTGGGTCAAGCTGGGCGCCCTGGGGGCGCGACAGCTCCTCGTGGCCGGCGCGAACGATCTGGGCGGCACGCTGATGGACGAGAACATCTCCCGGGCCGCCGGCGCCCAGCACGGCCAGGCCATGGACGAAGCCGGGTTCACCGCGCTGGTCGAACCCCTGGGCCGACCCTTGGTCCAACGCACCACGCTGTACGAACGCGTCGCGCCGGTGGGCGTGTGAGCGACTTCGCTCCCGCGCCCGGCGCCGGTGGCCGGCGCCGTCGGGGTTCCACCGGAAACCCCGACTGGGACCGTCGCATCGAGGATCTGCTCGACGAGATCGCACCCGACCAGAACCGCGATCTGCTGCGTCAGATCTTCCGGGAAGGCACCCGCCTGGCCACGATCGACGCCGAGCGTCTCGATCTGAAGATCGCCTCGGCCGCGTTGCGCGAGATGCGCCAGGCGTTCGCGGCGTTCGCGCCGGTGCGCGACCGGCGCAAGCTGACCGTGTTCGGTTCGGCCCGGACCCAGGTGTCGGACCCGCTGTACGTCCAGGCCGTCGAGTTGGCCCGCCTGGCCGCCGAGCGCGGCTGGATGGCGGTCACCGGCGCAGGCCCGGGGATCATGGAGGCCGCGATGGAGGGCGCGGGTCGGGAGAACTCCTTCGGGGTGCGGATCAGGTTGCCCTTCGAGGCCGCCGCCAACGAGATCATCTCGGGCGACACCAAGCTGGTGTCGATGAAGTACTTCTTCACCCGAAAGCTGATGCTGATGAAGGAGTCGTCCGCCTTCGTGGCGATGCCCGGGGGCTATGGCACCCTCGACGAGACCCTGGAGCTGATCACCCTGCAACAGACCGGCAAGGCGGTTCCCGCGCCGGTGGTGCTCCTGGACATCCCCGGCGGGGACTACTGGCAGGCCTGGATGCGCTATGTCGTCGACCACGTCGAGGCCGCCGGCTACGTGGGCGTGGCCGACCAACAGATCGTGCACCTGTGTGACGACCACGTCGAGGCCCTGGCCCACATCGAGCGCTACTACGTCAACTACCGGTCGATCCGGTGGTTCGGCGACGATCTGGTGATCCGCCTGAACGTCGCCCCCGACGCGGCCCAGCTCCAGGACCTGAACGAACGGTTCGCCGACATGAGCACCGACGGCGCCGGGCTGCGACCCACCGGCCCCGCCCAGGCCGAACTGGCCGGCGGTGACGACCTGGAGGCCGAGCGTGTCGTGATCCGCTACGACCCGCACCGGATCGCCGAGCTGCACCTGCTGATCGCCGCGCTCAACGATCTGGTGGCGGGCACGACTGCCGCACCTGCTCAGGCCTCTGAGGACTCCTCGAGCTGACCCAGCAGGGCCGCCGCCTTGTCCACCGCGGTCCGGGCCCGACTGAGCACCTTCTCCTCCGGCGGGCGCCCCGACGCGCCGGACTCCAGGGCTTCGCGCAACACGGTCATGATGCGGTCCCCGAGGCGCTCGGAGAGCTGCTCGAGTTCGCTGCGCATCTCCTGGACATCGTCGCTCATGGCCGCCATCGTGCCATGGCGCTCGCTCCGGACGACGCCCCGCGGCCGTGGCGGGTTCCGGATCGGGCGCTACGGGACAGGGCCGGTAGGGTGAGCCGACGATGTCGTCTCCGCGGCTCGCCGTGTACAGCGCCTCCGAGGCCGAAGCCATCACCGCCCGCTTGTTCGAGTGGCTGTCGATCCCGTCGATCTCGGCGTTGGGCGACCACGCCGCAGACGTGGAACGGTCCGCGGAATGGCTGGCGGCCGCCTGCCGCGCGGCCGGATTCCAGACCGTCGAGATCTGGCCCACCGCCGGGCACCCCTCGGTCTTCGCCGAATGGCACGGCGCACCCGAGGGTGCACCCACCGCGCTGATCTACGGTCACCACGACGTGCAACCGGTCGATCCGCTCGACGAATGGACGCATCCACCCTTCGAACCGGTGATCGTGGACGGACAGTGTTTCGCCCGGGGCGCGATCGACGACAAGGGCCAGGTCCTGTACCACCTCGAGGCGGTCCGGGCGACCCTGGCCGAGCGCGGCGCGTTGCCGGTGAACCTGAAGCTGCTCGTCGAGGGCGAGGAGGAGGTGGGGAGCCCCCACTTCGAGACACTGCTGACCGAGCGGTCCGACCGGTTGGCCTGCGACGTGATCGTGGTGTCCGACACCGGGATGATCGCTCCGGACGTGCCCTCCACCGACGTGGCAATGCGGGGCCTGATCGCCGCCACCGTCACCCTGAGCACCTCCGACACCGATCTGCACTCGGGCATGTTCGGCGGGGCCGTGCCCAACCCCCTGCACCACCTGGCGCGTCTGGTCGCCGACCTCCACGACGACGACCTGCGGGTGGCGATCGAGGGGTTCTACGACGATGTGGTCCCCTTGAGCCCGGTCGAGGCCGACTCGCTGGCCGCCCAACCCTTCGACGAGGACGAGTTCCGACGCATCGCCGGGGTGCGGTTCCTCGAAGGCGAGTCCGGGCAGTCGACCCTGGCTCGCATCGGGGCACGTCCCACCGCCGAGGTGGTGGGACTGTCGGGCGGCTATGCCGGCGACGGGATGAAGACGATCGTGCCGGCCACCGCCGAGGCCAAGATCACCTTCCGGCTCGTGCCCGACCAGGATCCGGCGACCCTCATGCCGCGTATCACCGAATGGATCACCTCCCGGGTCGCCGACGGCATCGAGGTCGCCGTCACCTGGCACGGCGGGGTCGCCCCGGCCACCACCCCGACCGACCACTGGTCCTTCGCCGCGCTCCGGCGCGCGATCGCCACCGTGTGGGGCACCGAACCGCTGCTCACCCGGGTGGGCGGCTCGGGTCCGGAGGAGACCCTGGACCGGGTGCTGGGCGCCCCGGTGATCTTCCTCGGCGTCGGACTGCCCGACGACCGCATCCATGCGCCCAACGAACGCATGCTCATGGAGCAGTTCTGGCGGGGCCTGTGCGCGGCCGGTGAACTCTACGACGAACTGGCCGCGGCAGCACCGGGTCGCCGCGATCCGTGAGCGCGGACGACCGGCACGAGTGGGTGAGCTTCTCGGACCCCGACGAGGAGCGCACCTGGGTGTTCGACCTGACGTTCCTGACCTCCAACTGGACCTGCATCTTCGGGCGCGGCTGCAAGGGTGTGCGCGACGAGGACGCCACCGAAGCCGTTCAGGGCTGTTGTTCCCACGGTGCCCACTTCGCCGACGCCGCCGACCGGGCCCGCACCGAAGCCGCGGCCGCGGAACTCGACGAATCGGTGTGGCAGTTCGCCGGACTCGCCCGGCGACGGGGCGGCCCCACCCGTGACCTGCCCGACGGTGGCGCCCAGACCCGGCTGGTCGACGGCGCCTGCATCTTCCTGAACCGTCCGGGTTTCGCCACCGGCCCGGGGTGCGCATTCCACTTCGCCGCCGAACGCGACGGGTCGAGCTACCTGGGCACCAAACCCGAGGTGTGCTGGCAGCTCCCGCTGCGGCGGGAGGACGTGGTGGCCGACGACGGCCATGTGACCTCCACGGTCCGGGAATGGAAGCGACGCGACTGGGGCGAGGGCGGCGCAGACTTCCACTGGTGGTGTACCGAGGCCCCCGACGCCTTCGTGGGCGACGATCCGGTGTACGCCTCGCTGCGTGCCGAGTTGATCGAGCTGACCTCCCCGGCGGCCTACCGCTTTCTGGTCGACCACATCGCCGAACGGCGCCGGGCCCGCTCCCAGGGCACCGTGTTCCTGCCGCATCCCGCGGTGCGGAGCCGGATCCGCCTCACCGCCGACGGCACCTGATCCCTCAAGGCCCGCCGCTGGAGGCCGATGGATGCAGTCATGGCTGAATTCACCTCGGCAGAACTCGAGAAGGCGTGCGATGCGGCGGGCATGGAGTTCCCCCCGTACCTGCTCGATCAACTCGTCGCCGCCGTCGACGCCGGCAAACACGTGATCCTCACCGGTCCCCCGGGAACCGGCAAGACCACCCTGGCCTACCTCGCCGGCGAGGTCGGTCAACGTTCGATGATGTGCACCGGCTACCTGCCGACCACCGCCACCACCGAATGGACCACCTTCGAGACCATCGGCGGGTTCCAGCCGACCAACGAGGGACTGATCTTCCGGCCCGGCATGTTCGTCGAGGCGATCGAGAGCGGCCGTTGGCTGGTGATCGACGAGATGAACCGCTCGAACTTCGACCGCGCCTTCGGCCAGCTCTTCACCGTGCTGTCGGGTCAGGCCGTGGTCCTGCCCTTCAAGCGCGCCGGCAACCCCCGCCACCTCTCCATCGTGCCCCCTGGCGTGGAAGCGCCCGAGAACACCGAGCCGATCCGGGTGCCCAGCACCTGGCGGATCATCTCGACGATGAACGTGTTCGACAAGAACCTGCTCTTCGAGATGTCCTACGCGCTGATGCGCCGCTTCGCCTTCATCGAGGTGGCCTCGCCGGATCAGGAGGGATTCCGCCGTCTGCTGGGCGATTCGGAGCTCATCCAGCGCCTCCTGGCGTTGCGCACCTTCCAGGACCTCGGCCCGGCGGTGTTCCTGGACTCGATCAAGTACGTCCGGCGCCGCTCCCAGGACGACATCACCGAGTCGCGGTTGCTCTTCGAGGTGTTCTACGCGTACTTCCTTCCCCAGTTCGAAGGCATCGACGACTCCAAGGCCCGCAGACTGTTCCGGGTCATGGCCGACATGCTGGACCCCGCCGAGGCGCTCGAGGTCAAACGGACGATGGTGGACGTGCTCGGCGTCGAACTCGCGGGCTGATCCGATGTCGGGCACCGTCCCGGGGGCACCGGCGGCTCCCAGGCGCATCGACCCCAACGACCCCCACGCCGCCACCCGGATGCTGTGGGAGTCCCTGGCCAGACCGATCCCGGTGCGCGACGCCGGCCGGGCACTGTTCGGGTTGTCCTCGGACGTGGTCAAACAGCTCGCGGGTGCGCTGCTGGCGACCTCCGAGGAGACCGAGGCGTTCTTGCTGGCCATGCCCGAGGTGCTGCGCAACCTGTCGATCACCACGATCCAGACCGTCGAACGCTGCCAGGGCGAGGTGCGCGGCCCGGTGCTGTGGGCCGAGACCAACGCGGCCCGGGCGGGAACCGCGGGTGCCACCGACGTGTTCGTGTGCCTCACCGCCCGCCGCGCCTATGACACGCCCCAGAACCGGGTGCTGGTCGCGGCGCTGCTCGCGATCCGCCAGGCCGCGGCAGACGCCGACCCGGTCGCCCGTCAGGCCTACGACGACGAGGTGTTGCTGCGCGCCCGGGTCATCGGCGACGAAGCGCGCCGCTACCTGGAACACCGCACCCTGCGCGACGTGAGCCGCAAGCGCCCCACCCGACGCGACATCGCCAAGGCCGCGCGGGGGCGCCGCAGCCACCAGTACCACACCGCCATCGCCGTGCTGGAGCGCAAGCGCGAACCCATCAGGCTGCAGAACCTGCTCGCCTTCATCGACGCGCGCACCGCATGGCAGCACTGGGTGATCGTCAACCTGGGCGCGCAGCTCCGCAAGCGGGGTGCTCCCCTTGGTCCGGCGCGGGTCACGCCCAATGGCGACCTGCGTGCGGGTCGGCTCACCTACCGTCATCCCAACGTGGCCGCGGAGACCCGACAGGACCTGCACGGCATCCTGTTCGAACGCCTGCTCATCGACGTGCCCGACAAGCTCGGCGATCCCGACGTCGACGCCGAAACCGAGGCCCTCGCCCGCCGTGCCCAGGGTCGGGTTCCGGTGCTGGTCACCTCGCCCGCGGACGTGGACCGGGCCGCGGATCTGGCCTTCTCGACCCTGGCCTGAGCCCTCGCGACCCGTCTCAGGAGCGGCGGCGTTGGGTGCGGCGTCGGTCCGACTCGGCCAGCTCGCGTTTGCGGACCCGGATGTGGGCCGGGGTCACCTCGACGAGTTCGTCCTCCGCGATCCACTCGATCGCGGACTCCAGTGTGAACACCCGGGGCGGCGCCAGCTTGATCCCCTCGTCGTGGGAGTGGGTGCGGATGTTGGTCTTCTGCTTCTCGCGGACCGCGTTGACCACCATGTCCTCGGATCGGGCGCTCTCGCCGATCACCATGCCCTCGTAGACCTCCACGCCGGGCCCCACGAACAGCTCGCCGCGAGCCTGAAGGTTGTCGAGCGCGTGGCCCGTGGTGGTTCCCTTGCGGTCGGCCACCATCGCACCACCGCTCCGGCTGGGCAGGTCACCGACCCAGCGCATCCATCCGTCGGCGTTGGTGTGCAACAGCGCGGTCCCGCGGGTGGCGGTCAACAGCTGGGACCGGAACCCGATCAACCCCCGGGCGGGCGCGGTGAAGGTGATGACGGTGCGGCCGGTGTCCCCGGGGCGGAGATCCACCACCGAACCTCGCCGGGGTGCCAGCGCCTGGGTGACCGTCCCCACGTGGTCGTCGGGGACGTCGACCACGCCCCGTTCCGCGGGTTCGCTGCGGTGCCCGTCGATGTCGCGCACGATCACCTCGGGCCGGCTCACCTGGAGCTCGTAGCCCTCACGGCGCATGGATTCGATGAGGACCGCGAGTTGCAGCTCGCCCCTACCTGCGACCTCGATCACTTCGGCCGATTCGGTGTCGCGCAGACGGATCGACACGTTGCCGAGCACCTCGCGTTCCAACCGTTCCCTGATCTGCCGGGAGGTCACCGAGGAGCCGTCTCGCCCCGCCAGCGGCGAGGTGTTGGGTCCGAAGGTCATGGTCAGGACCGGGTCGTCGACCGCGAGGCGATCCAGGGCCACCGGGTTGGCCGGGTCGGCGAAGGTGTCACCGATCTCGACCTCGTCGAACCCGGAGACGATGAACAGGTCCCCGGCGCCGACCTGTTCGGCCTCGACGCGACCGACGCCGGTGAAGCGCAGCAGCGACGCGAGCCGCCGCGTTCCGCTTCTCGGACCGTCGGCGCCCAGCAGCGTGACGGGCGCGCCGCGGCGGAGGGCGCCGTGCACGACCCGTCCGATCGCGAGGCGCCCCAGGTAGTCCGAAGCGTCCAGGTTGGTGACCAGCGCCTGCAGCGGCGCATCAGGGTCACCCCCGGGAGGAGGCACGGTGGTCAGGATCGCGTCGAACAGCGGGGTGAGGTCGTCGTCGGGGCCGGGTCGGCCGATCCCCTCGACGGCCCGGGCCTCCTTGGCCACCGCGGAGACGACGGGAAAGTCGATGTCGTCCTCGGTGGCGCCCAGGTCGAGGAACAGCTCGTAGATCTCGTCGAGCACCTCGGCGGGCCGGGCGTCGGTCCGGTCGACCTTGTTGACGACCACGACCGTGCGCAGCCCGGCCGCCAGCACCTTGGACAGCACGTAGCGGGTCTGGGGCAGGGGTCCTTCGGCGGCGTCGACCAGCAGCAGGGCGCCGTCGACCAGCGCGAGAGCGCGTTCGACCTCGCCGCCGAAGTCGGCGTGCCCGGGGGTGTCGACCAGGTTCACCCGGGTCCTCCGCCATTCCAACGAGGCGGCCTTGGCGAGGATCGTGATACCCCGTTCGCGTTCCTGGTCTTCGGAGTCCATGACCCGCTCGACCACGCTGCGACGGTCGGCGAAGGCGCCCGAGGCCCGCAGCAGCGCGTCGACCAGGGTGGTCTTGCCGTGGTCCACATGCGCCACCAGCGCGATGTTGCGGATCGGTTCGGTGGTGAGGGACTCGGACATCGGGCGGGCTGCAATGCTACGGCCGCCACCCCGACCCTCCCAATGCCACCGGGCCGCTCCGGCGACTGCTAGGTCTGTTCGGTGATGGTCTCGCTCCGACCTTCGCTCCGTGATCGCCGCCGCCAGGGTCTGGTGGCCGCCGCGGCGATCGTCGGCGTCGCCACCGGCCTGGCCGTGGCCGCGTTCGACGCGCTCACCTCCACGGTGCTGCTCGACGCGCTCTTCGACGCGCCGCTCGCGGTGCAGGCGATCGCTCCGGCACTCGGCCTGGTCGTGGCCTGGGGGTGTCTGCGGTACGTGGGCGGCGGCGCCGACGCGACCACTTCGGACGCGTACATCGCGAACTTCCACGAACCCAACCGTTCCCTCGACCAGCGCCCGGTGCTGGGCCGCATCATGGCCAGCGTGGCCACGCTGGGGTCGGGCGGGGCGATGGGCTTCGAGGGCCCCGCGATCTACATCGGTGCCGCCGTGGGGTCGGCGGCCCAGTCCCGGTTGGGTCGGCTGCTACGTTCCGAAGAGGTCAAGGCGCTCATGGTCGCCGGCGCGGCCGGCGGACTGGCCGCCATCTTCAAGGCGCCCGCCACCGGGGTCCTGTACGCCCTGGAGGTGCCCTACACCGAGGACATCGCCCGGCACGGCATCATCCCGTCGCTTGTCGCGGCGGCGTCGAGCTACCTGACCTTCGCCGCGGTGATGGGAACCGAACCGATCGTGCCGTTGACCACGGCGGGTACCGGCTTCAGCGGTGTGGATCTGGTGGGTGCCGCCCTGGTGGGCCTGCTCGCCGGGTTGGGGGCCCGGGTGTTCGTGCGGGTGCTGGGTCTGGCCGGCCGGGCCGCCCGGTCGATGCGGCCCCTGGCACGCATCGCCGGTTTCGGAACCCTGAGCGCCGGGCTGCTGCTGGCCTCCCAGGGGCTCTTCGACGCTCCCTTGTCGTTGGGGCCCGGCTACGGGGTGTTCGAGTGGCTCACCGATCCCGACCGCACCCTGTGGTTGATCGCGGCGTTGCTCGTGGTCCGCCTGGTCGCCTTTGCCAGCACCGTGGCGGGCGGCGGCGCCGGTGGAAAGTTCATCCCCTTGGTCGTCGAAGGCGCGATCCTCGGTCGGTTGGTCGCCGGCGCCGTCGAGGCGTCCGGGTTGCATCCGGGCGCGGATCCCGAGGCGACGATCTCGCTGTTCACGGTGCTGGGGATCGCGGCTTTTCTGGGCGCGGGGTACCGCACCCCGCTCACCGGGGTGATGTTCGTCGCCGAATCGACCGGCAAAGCCGTGTTCGTGGTGCCTGCGCTGATCGCCGCGGCGATCTCCCAGCTCGTCATGGGCGACAAGTCGGTTTCGTCGGCCCAGCGGCGCCGCCGCCGGGGCCACCTGGAGGGACGCTTCGAGTTGCCGGTCACCAGCGTGCTGATGACCGACGTGCTGACCCTCCCCGCGGACGCCACGGTCGCCGAGTTCGTCGCCCAACACGTGGTCCAGAACCGCCAACGCAGTGCGGTGGTGCTCGACGACGAGGGCGACTATCTGGGGTTGTGTGTGCTGCGGGACGCGGCCGCGGTGCCCCGCGAGGAGTGGCAGGCCACGCTGGTGACCGAGGTGATGCGCACCGACGTGCCCACCGCCGAGTTGACGTGGCGACTCCGAGAGGCCCTGGAGGCCCTGGAGGGCGTCGAGGCCGACCGTCTGGCGGTGCTGGACGACACGGGCAACTTCGTCGGCGAGATCCGCCGCGAAGAGATCTTCAAACTGCGGGAACTGCTCGACGACGCCGGACCCTAGATCCTCAGTCCTCCAGGCCGGCTTCCTCGAAGAGGCACCACGAGGAGTGGTCCGCTCCGGGGAGCGCATCACACTCGGGGCACGGCTCTTCCCGACCTCCGAAGAGCAGTGCGTCGAAGTCAGGACTTGTCGTGCGTTTGAGCGCACGCGCTTCTTCGAAGCGACGATGGCGACCCTTTTTCACCGGCCACTCCCACTAGGCGAACGTCCGTCGGTCCGTGGAGAGCACGGACTCACCAGCCATCCTACGAGGTCGGTCTCGCCTTTACCAATCACTCCCCTTTCGGCACCACAGATCACACGGAAACAGCCGCGGGCAGCACGCAGAGTACTGTTGCAGCCCATGGGTGATCCGTCTCGGTCCGAGCCACGCTGGTGGGAAGACGCCGTCGTCTACCAGATCTATCCGCGGTCGTTCGCGGACCACGACGGTGACGGGGTGGGCGACCTGCGCGGCATTCGCGGACGCCTCGACCATCTGCAGTGGCTGGGGATCGACACGATCTGGTTGTCACCGATCTACCCCTCGCCGATGGCCGACTACGGCTACGACGTGGCCGACCACTGCGACGTGGATCCACTCTTCGGAGACCTGGCCGAGTTCGACGCGCTTCTCGACGACGTCCACAGCCGCGGCATGCGCCTGTTGCTGGACTGGGTGCCGAACCACACCTCCGATGCGCACCCCTGGTTCCAGGATGCTCTGGGTGGACGCGACGCACGTTTCCGGGACCACTACATCTGGCGGGATCCCGCTCCCGACGGCGGACCGCCCAACAACTGGACCGACGCCTTCCTCGGCGAACCGGCCTGGACCCTGGACCAGGCCAGCGGCCAGTACTACCTGCACCTGTTCCTGCCCGGACAACCGGATCTGAACTGGGCCAACCCCGCGGTCGAGGAGGCGATGCACGACACGCTGCGGTTCTGGCTCGACCGGGGCGTCGACGGCTTCCGGGCCGACGTGGTCTTCGCGATCGGCAAGGACCCGGCGCTGCCCGACGATCCCGAGGAGTTCGTCGGCCTGCCCCATTGCGTGCTCCATGACGACCCGGCGACCCATCCGCTGTTGCGTCGCATCCGCACCCTGCTCGACTCCTACCCCCAGCAGCCGATGATGGTCGGAGAGGTCGTGCTGTTGGACATCGAGTTGATGCTCCCCTACCTGGGCGACGACGACGAGCTGCACCTGTCGTTCAACTTCGTGCCTCTGCACCTGCCCTGGGACGCGGCCCTGTGGGCCGAGGCGGTGCGCTCGGCGGACGCCGCCCACACCCGGGTCGGTGCCTGGCCGACCTGGGTGCTGTCCAACCACGACGTGCCCCGGCACCGCACCCGCTACAGCCGCTGGCCCAACACCGAGGTCGACGCCGAGGGTTCCGAACAGCGCGCCCGGGCCGCCGCGGTGGTGCTGACGACCCTGCGCGGCACGCCGTTTCTGTACCAGGGCGAGGAGCTCGGTCTCGAGGACGCCGAGGTGCCACCGGAGCGGGTGCTGGACCCGGGCGGGCGGGACGGATGCCGGGCGCCCATCCCCTGGGACCCCACGCCCGGCCACGGCTGGCGCGACCCGTGGTTACCGCTGCCCCCCGACGCCGACACCAGGAACGTCGCCTCCCAACGAGACGATCCCACCTCGATCCTGCACCTGTACCGGTCGCTACTTGCGCTGCGCCGGCGGACCACCGTGCTGCGCGACGGCACCTGTGAGGTCCTGGACACTCCCGGCGGGGTGCTCGGATTCCGACGGGAACTACCGGGTGCGACACCGG
This sequence comes from uncultured Iamiaceae bacterium, assembly GCA_964449375.1. Taxonomy (GTDB): domain Bacteria; phylum Actinomycetota; class Acidimicrobiia; order Acidimicrobiales; family Iamiaceae; genus JAFDWI01. The sequence continues at coordinate 14,827 of CAYVAS010000007.1, forward strand.
TCACGGTGCTGGCCTCCACCAGCGACGATCCCGTGACCGTCGAGGACGCCACGGGGACGGTCCTGATCGACTCGTCAGGCAAGCTGGAACCCGGCGCGTCGTTCACCGGAGAGCTGGCCCCGCGCCAAGCGGTCGTGTTCGAATCAGCCGAACGCTGACGCCCCGACCGGCGGGCTCAGGTGGAGCTCGACGCTCAGGTGGAGCTTCGGGGTTCGAGCACGATGCCGCGGGTCCGATCGAAGGCCAGCGCCGCGTCCCCTTCGAGCAGGGCCTGCATGGGACGGCCCACCAGGTCCCGCCGCCACCCCTCGGCCAGCCGTCCCCGGCCGTCGCCCTCCACGAAGTGCTCGATGTCCTTTCGGGTGGCCAGGAGCTGCGTGTCGATCCGCAGCTCGTGCGCGTACTGGGTCAACCAGCTCGACAACAGCGCGACCGCGGGTCCCAGGCGCGGGTCGGGGCGTTTGGCGGCACGCGGTTCGGAACGGGGTGCCTCGGCGTCGAGGCCGGCCGCGACCGCGGCCACCCGGCCGGCGCGGCGGCCCCCCCCCGGGCGCCGGCCGGCCAGGCCCCCCCCCAACACACACCCGGCGGGGGTCGGGGGGTTGGGCGGCCCGGGGGTCGGACGGGGGTGCGTCGGCGGCGCGGCCGGCCCCCACCGCTGCCAGCAGGCCGTCGCTGCGTCCCCCCGAGAGGCTCCGGCCGTCGATGCCGCGCACTTCTCTCAGCGCGGCGTGGTCCCGGGGTGGACGCTGAGCGATCGACACCAGTGCCAGGTCGCCCAGCACGTGCCGGACCGGCAGGTCCAACGCGGCGGCCTGTCGTTCGCGCCAGGCGGCCACGCTCCGGGCGACCGCCGCGGCCCGGCCCCGCAGACGTCCCGCGCCCTTGACCCGGCGCCAGGCTTCGTCGGGATCCTTGGCCTCGGCGCCCCGGGCGCGTTCCAGGTCGAATTCCGACCGGGCCCACTCCAGCCGGTCCTCGGCCGACAGGTCGCGGACCAGCCGGTCGTGGATCTGGAGCAGGTAGCGCACGTCGTCGGCGGCGTAGTCCAGAACCCGTCCGGGCAGGGGCCGCACCAGCCAGTCGGTGAGCCGGTCGGACTTGGAGAGCTGCACGTCGAGCAGCCCGGCGTGCAGCGTGGCCAGGGAGGGATTGGAGTAGCCGACGAAGCCTGCGGCGATCTGGGTGTCGAACAGGTTGCGGGGCACCGTGCCCGTGGCCAGTCGCAGTACCTCGAGGTCCTGGGAGGCGGCGTGGATCACGATCGTGGTGTCGGATTCGAGGATTCCCGCCAGTGGTGCCAGATCGACCTCCAGCGGATCGATCAGCACCAGCTCGTCGGGCTCGTACGCGATCTGGACCAGGGCCAGCTTGGGAAAGTAGGTGCGCTCCCGGTGGAACTCGGTGTCCAGAGCGACCGTCGGCGCTTCGGCGAGTTCGTCGAGGACCGCCGCCAGGTCGGTGTCGGTGTCGACCCAGCGTGGGGTCGTGTCGGCGCCCGGGCTCACACGACGCCGCCGTAGGTGCCTTCCAGGTCGCCACCGGATCCCTGTCCCACGGGCGCCTCGGCGACCGCGTCGGTGAGGTCCGACACGAACTGGTCGGCGACCGCCAGGTGGGCCGGCGACAGCATCAGGTGCAGCCCTCCCTGTTGGCGATCCAGATTCCAGCCGCGCCGGTCCATGCCTTCCGCGATCGCCAGGATCGAACCGTCCCTGGCGGTGAACTCGAACACCGGGATGTCGGGTCGGTGGGTGATCTCGAGGCGGTCGATCTGGTCGATGCCCTCCATGAAGATCCGCCCCGCGTCCCGGACCTGTTCGGCCTTTGCCCGGTAGCCCTCGGCGCCCAGGTGGTGGATCGCCGCCCAGGCCCCGGCGATGGGCGGGGCGGGTCGGGTACCCGCTGTGGTGCCCGAGGCGTACAGCCCTCCGGGCCACGAGTCGTACCAGAACTGCTGACGCTTGACGAGCTCCCGCGTGCGGTAGGTGATCGTGGAAAGCCCCTTGAACGTGTAGCCGTACTTGTGCACGTCCGCGGAGATCGACGTGACCCCGTCCACGGCGAAGTCCCACGGTGGAACCGGTTCGCCGATCTGTTCGTACCAGGGCAACAACCAGCCACCGAGGCACGCATCGACGTGGCAGAGCACGCCGCGGTCTGCTGCCAGCCCCGCGATGGTCTCGATGTCGTCGATGACGCCGAAGGGGTAGCAGGGTGCGGAACCCACGACGAGCCCGGAGCGGTCGTCGAACGCTTCGGCGAGCGCGGCGGTGTCCATTCGGCCGTCGTCGCGCACGGGTACGAAGACCTGTTCGATGTCGAGGTAGTGCGCGGCCTTCGCGAAGGCCGGGTGGGCGGTGACGGCGGTGATCATGCGCGGTTCGGCGATGCCCAGCTCGTCGCGGGCGTGGTCACGGGCGACCTGGACGGCGAGGAAGATCGACTCGGTGCCTCCCGAGGAGATCGAACCCGCGTTGGGCGCGGTGCCGAACAGGCCGGTGGCGATGGCGACGATGTCGAGTTCCATCTGCAACAGGCTCGGGTACGCCAGCGGGTTGAGGGCGTTCTCGTGCTGGAACATCGTGGCGACCCGCTCGAGCAGCGCCTCGTGGGCGTCGTCGGCGGGGTTGTAGACCAGGCTGAACGCCCGACCCGAGCGCCAGTCCAGATCGCCGTCGCGGAGCGCTTCGATCTGTTCGAGCACCTCGGCCGCATCGAGTCCGTGTTCGGGAAAGACCTTGCCGTCGTTGCTCATGAAGCGTCACCTTAGAACAGGTGGGTGGAGAACGGACCGGGCCCTCAGGTGGCGACGGCGGCGACGAACGCCTCGAAGAGGCGTTGTTGGATCGGGTCGTAACGGGCCGAGTCCTCCGGGTGCCACTGCACCGCAACGGTCCAGTGGTCGTCTGGGATCTCCAGCCCCTCGATGATCCCGTCCACGGTCCGGGCCGACACCACCAGGTCGGCGCCCACCTGGTCGGCGCTCTGGTGGTGGTGGCACCGGCCCACCACCCCTTCGGTTCCGACCGCCTCGGCCAACCGCGTGCCCGGCTCGACCAGGATCGGGTTGGCGGTGCCGCCTCCCCCGTCGGGAATGCCGTGGGATCCCACTCCGGGCAGATCGTCCAGGTGCTGGTGCAGGGTGCCGCCCTGCGCGATGTTCAACAGTTGGGCGCCCCGGCAGATCGCGAGCAGCGGCATGCGGGCCTGCCGCGCGCACGCCATGAGCGCCATCTCCCAGCGGTCGGCGGTCGTGTCCCAGGGCCCGGTGGCGGGGTGCGGTTCCTGCCCGTAGAGAGCCGGGTCGGCGTCCAGGCCGCCGGTGACCAGCAACGCGTCGAAGCGGCTCAGGAAGGCTTCGACGTCGACCGAGTCGGGTTCCTGGTGGATCACCGACGCACCGATCGCCCCGGCCTCGTGGAGCGCGTCGAGGTAGTAGGTGGGCAGAGCCTGGGCGGGCTCGAGCCAGTGGTCGATCCGTTCGGCGGGGATCCGCCGGGAGGTGACCGCGACCAGCGGGCGCTCGGGAGGCATCGGGTGGGCTCCTCAGAACTGGGCGAAGTAGCGGCGGCGTTCCCAGTCGGTGACGACCCGGTTGGCGGCCAGCCATTCCTGCCGGGCCGAGTTCGTCAGGTGATGGTGGACGTCGTCGCCGAAGAGTTCCCGCGCGACCGTACTGGACTCGAAGGCCTCGATCGCCTCGACGAAGGTCGACGGGATCCGTTCCACCTCGGCGGTGTAGGCGTTGCCCTCCACCGGCGGCGGGGGTTCGATGCCCAACTCGATCCCGCGGATACCGGCGCCGATCAGCGCGGCGTACGCGATGTAGCCGTTCGCATCGGCGCCCGGGATGCGCGACTCGAGCCGGGTGCCGGTGCCGTGGCCGACGATGCGGTAGCCACAGGTGCGGTTGTCGGTCCCCCAGGCCACCGCCGTGGGGGCCCATGATTCGGGGGCGAAGCGCTTGTAGGAGTTCAGCGTGGGTGCCCAGCACAACGTCAGGTCACGGGAGGCCGCGATGATGCCTCCCAGAAAGTGGCGGAACCGGACCGAGGCGGCGCTCGTACCGGCAGGAGAATCGAAGCTGGGCTCACCGGTCTCGACGTCGGTGAGGCTGACGTGCAGGTGACACGACGAGCCCACGTCGTCCTCTGAGTACTTGGCCATGAACGTGACCGAGCGGCCCTCCGAATCGGCGATCTCGCGCACCGCGTTCTTGTAGATCGCGTGCCGGTCGGCCATCTCCAGGGCGTCCGCGTAGCGCAGGTTGATCTCGTGCTGGCCGTAGCCGGCCTCACCCTTGGAGAACTCCACGGGGATCCCACAGGCGTCCATGGCGTTGCGGATCCGCCGGATGACGTACTCGTCGCGGGTGGTCTGGAAGATGTGGTAGTCCTCGATCCAGTCCGAGTGCGGGCGGGGGTCGACGAACCGACGCTCGGCGAGCTCGTCGAAGCTGTCGCGGAACAGGAAGAATTCGAGCTCCGCGCCGATCGCCGCCTCGAAACCGGCCGCCCGGGCCCGCTCCACCTGGCGGCGCAGCATCTGGCGGGGCGATTCGGGGATCGGAGTGCGGTCGTGCTCGTGGACCGCGTCGCACAGCACCATCGCGGTGGCCTCGAGCCAGGGCACGATCCGCATGGTGGCCAGGTCCGGTACCAGCGTGATGTCGCCGTAGCCCTGTTCCCAGTTGGCGAAGCGGTAGCCGGGAAGCGGGGTCATGTCCACGTCGACGGTCAACAGGTAGTTGCACGCCTCGATGCCGCCTTCGACGATCTCGTCGAGGAAGAACCAGCCGGTCACCCGTTTGCCGACCAGCCGGCCCTGCAGGTCGCTGAAGGCCACCACCACGGTGTCGATGGACCCATCGTCCACGGCGGCCCGCAGCTCGTCCAGGCTCAGCATTCCACGTCGTTCGCTCACCGTGGGGCCTCCGGAGTCACATAGGCGGCGGTGATCCCGCCGTCGATCACCAGCGCCTGGCCGGTCATGAACGAGGATTCGTCCGAGGCCAGGAACACCGCACCGTTCACCATCTCCTCCGCGGTGCCGAAACGGCCCATGGGGATGTGCACCAGGCGACGCCGCCGTTCGGCCTCGTCGGAGAGGAACTTCTCGAGCAACGGCGTCAGCACCGGGCCGGGGCACAGGGCATTGACGCGCACCCCTCGCTGAGCCTCGCACACGGCCATCTCTCTGGTCATCGCCAGCACCGCGCCCTTGGAAGTGGTGTAGGCGATCTGGGGGGTCGCCGCGCCCATGAACGCCACGAAGGAGGCGACGTTGACCACCGAGCCGCGCCCGGAGGCCCGCAGGTGCGGCAATGCGGCGCGCACGCACAACCACGATCCCTTCACGTTCACGTCCAGCGTGCGTTCCCAGGTGGCCACCGGCGTGTCGGTGGTGTCCCCGTCGTCGCCGGGCGAGATGCCCGCGTTGTTGTAGAGCACGTCGATCCCACCGAAGGCCTCCACGGCCGCCGCCGTGGCGGCCTCCACCGAGGCTGCCTCGGCCACGTCCGCGGCCAGCCCGACCGCCTCGCCGCCTGCGGACCGGACCGCCGCGACGGTCTCGGTCGGGTCGTCCAGGTCCAGAGCGGCGATGCGGGCCCCCTCGGCGGCGAAGCGCAGACACGCCACCCGCCCCATGCCACTGGCGGCGCCGGTGATGAGCGCCACCTTTCCATCCAATCGTCCCATTGTCGTCCTTGGTGATCCGGGATCGTCGATTCGTGCTGCCGGACCGGGAGCGTACAATGTCCCGTCCCGACCGACGGGAACGGCCCCGGCCCGAAGGCCCCGACAGCGAGGAACGGCGCATGACCGACCAGCTCATCATCGGCGGCCACCGCCGCGACGCCGCCGACGGAGCGACCTTCGACGTCCACGCCCCCGCCACCGGCGAGGTGATCGGTTCGGTCGCCCGGGCAGGCCGGGCCGACGTGGACGCCGCGCTCGACATCGCGCAGCGCGCGCACGCCGATGGCACCTGGTCCCGCGTCCCACCTCCCGACCGCGGCCGGATCCTGGCCCGCGTCGCGGCCCTTCTGGACGAACGCGTCGAACAGTTCGCCGCGTACGAGCGCCAGGACGCCGGCCATCCGATCTCCAGCGCCCGCGGTGACGTGGCGGCCGCGGTGGGCACCTTCGAGTTCTACGCGGGCGCCGCCGACAAGCACCACGGTGCGGTGCTCCCCATCGCCGACGACGGTCTGAGTGTCGCGCTGCGCGAACCGGTGGGGCCCTGCGCGCTGATCGTGCCGTGGAACTTCCCGCTGATGATCGCCGCCTGGAAGGTCGCACCGGCCCTGGCGGCTGGCAACCCGATCGTCCTGAAGCCCGCTTCGCTCACTCCCCGTTCGGCCCTGGCCCTGGGGGATCTGCTGGTCGAGGCCGGCGTTCCCGCCGAGGCGGTCCACGTGCTGCCCGGACCCGGTGGCGTGGTCGGTGACGCGCTGGTGGCGGACCGGCGCATCGCCAAGGTCTCCTTCACCGGTGAGACGACCACGGGCGCTTCCATCCTGCGGGCGAGCGCGGACAACATCACCCGGGTCACCCTGGAACTGGGCGGCAAGTCGGCCGCGGTCGTCTTTGCCGACGCCGATCTGGAGCTGGCCGCAGCCCGGATGCCGGGCGGGGTGTTCGACAATGCCGGCCAGGACTGCTGTGCCCGGTCCCGTATCCTGGTGGAGCGATCGGTCTATGACGACTTCGTGGCCGCGTTCGCGGCGGCCACCGACGCCCTGGCCGTGGGCGACCCCGCCGATGAGGCGACCCAGATGGGACCGTTGATCTCCGCGGCGCAGCGGCAGACCTCCGAGGACTACATCGGGATCGGCACCGCCGAGGGCGCCGAGGTGGTGACCGGTGGAAACCGGCCCGACGGCGACGGGTTCTTCCTCACCCCCTGTGTCCTCGCGGAGGTGGACAACACGATGCGGGTGGCCCGCGAAGAGATCTTCGGACCGGTCGCGACCGTGATTCCCTTCGACGACGAGGCCGACGCGGTGCAGATCGCGAACGACAGCGACTACGGGCTGTCCGGCTCGCTGTGGACCGGCAGCGCCACCCGGGCGATCCGGGTCGCCCGCGAGCTGGCGACCGGCACCCTGTCGGTCAACTCCAACTCCTCGGTGCGGGTCCAGGCCCCCTTCGGTGGCTACAAGCGGTCCGGTCTGGGCCGCGAGCTGGGCATGGGTGCCCTCGACAACTACACCGAGGTCAAGAGCGTCTACTTCTCGCCGGACTGATCGGCAGCGGTGTCGACCGGTGCCCGAGATGCGCCGTCGGCATCGGCCGGCTCGGGTCGGGCACCGCGTTCGAGGACCCGGTCGATGAGCGCCCGCATCGCCGGGCCGATCGACTCGGCGCGTTCGGTGAGCCGCCGACGCAGCTCCTGAGCGTCGACCGAGCGGACGTCGGCCTCGACGTCGAGGCCCGCCTGGGTCGCGATGAGGTCGGCCTCGTCGGCTTCGATCTCGTCGGCTGCGTCACGGTCCGTGCCCATTCCGATGAGCCGCCGCGCCGCGGCGAGGAGTCGTTGGGCCCGCTCGAACTCACCCGGGTCGGCCGGTGCGCTCTCGGTCGTATCGGCACCGGTGAGATCGTCCACCGGGGGCGGGGCGATCAGATCCGACACCAGGATCGGCCCGAAGGTCGGCGGCATCCGCCCGTCGATTCGGGCGTCGAGCTGGTCGCTGGAGGCCCGGTAGGCGACGTCCATCAGGTGGGCACTCGAGGACAGGTCGTTGTAGCGCACCGGCGCCGGATCGCCGTGCGGGAGAATGACGATCTCCACGTCGTCGGGGATGCGGGCGAGGTCCTCGTGGACCCGGTGACGACGGGCGATCCAGTAGGCCAGGAAGGCGACGTCGAGGGGGCGGCGCAATTCGGGCCGGGGCCGGCCCGCCCCGCCCACCTGCAACACGAAGATACGGGTCGCGCCCGCCTCGACGGCCCGCTGGATGGGCACGTCGTCGACGATCGCGCCGTCCAGGTAGCGCACCCCGTCGATCTCCACGGGAGGGAACACCGACGGGATCGAGGCCGACGCCAGCACCGCGGAGACCAGGTCACCGCTGGTGAACCAGTGCTCGGTGCCGGCGTCGATGTTGGTGGCCACACACTCGAAGGGCACCTCGAGGTCCTCGAAGGTTTCTGCCGGTACGACCTCCGAGATGAGCGCGCGCAGCGTGTCGTTGGAGGAGATCGATTCGCCCCGTCGGACGAGCTGGACCGGCGACGGCAACAGGCCGGTGGGCACCAGCTCCCGGTCGATCAGGTCCAGCCACACGTCCTGGATCCGTCCGACCGTGGCAAGGGTGGGACTGCCCGCCAGGACCATCCCGTTGAGCGCTCCGACCGAACATCCCAGGATCACGTCGGGCAGGATGCGCCGCTCGATCAGGGCCCGCAGCATCCCCACCTGCAACGCGCCCATGGCCGCACCCCCGGAGAGGACGAACGCGGTGCGGGGAGGCCGTGCCGAACGGTCGTGGCGGGGCCAGATGTCAGACAGCGACCGCATCGGTGCCTCCGTTCCCGTCGTCGCGACCAGCCCGCCAGATGGAGTCCCGGGACACCTCGACGAGCATTGCCGCCACCTCGGCCGGCCGGGTTCGGGGGGTGCCGTGAACTGCGCCGGGCACGACGCGGACCTGCCCATTCCGGACCCGTTCGGCGAGCCAGCGCGCCCCGGCGAGGTACTGGTCCGGCGAGGAGCCTCCGACGGCGAACACCCCGCGTGCCCGGATGCGGGCCGGGTCGAAGGGCGGTCCCGCGCGCAGCCGGGGGTCCATGTCGGCGCGCAGCGCAGGTCCCTCGCGCCGGCGCGCCGCAAGCGTCGCCGAACCCAGGCCGTCGACCGCAGCGGATCCGGCGGCGGAACGCAGAAATGTCTCGGCCACGGCGCCGTCGGGGTCCGGGTCGTCGCCGGGATCGGGCAGCGACCAGCCCTTCCACCCGGGAATCCACGGGGTCGGTACCTCCCAGGTGACCACGCCGCGCACGTCCAGGCGACCCGAGGCGGCCGCGCCCAGGCAGACCAGGCCCCCGAAACTGTGGCCGAAGAGCACTGCCGGGCGGGATGCGACCAGCGCGACGAGGTCGTCGATGTGATGCACCAGTCCCCCGGTGCCCAAGCCGGCCGCGCGGCCGTAGCCACGCCGGTCGTAGCGGAGGGTAGTCGCAAAGCGCAGGTGGCGCGCGAGCTGGGCCATACCGGCGCCGCGGTCCATCGCGCCGTGCACCAGGACGGCGAGGACGTCGGTGGGCCACTCACCCGGGCCACGGGCCGGACGTTCCACCAGGCCGGGCCACTGCTCCGGATGGTCGACTGCTGCCATTACCCGCCCACGGTACCCTCCCACTACCGTGGCGGGTTCGATCATGGAACTGCTGCTGATTCGTCACGGCCTCCCCCTCCGGGTGGAGAGCGACCGACCCGTCGACCCGCCTCTGGCACCCGAGGGCCATGAGCAGGCTGCCGCGCTCGCCCAGTGGCTCGAGCACGAGCCACCCGACCACCTCATCTCGTCGACCATGCTGCGCGCGGTGGACACCGCCGGGCACCTCGCCGACGCGTTCGATCTGGTCAACGTCACCGACGAGGACTTCTGCGAGTTCGACCGCGGCACGCACGCCTACGTCCCGCTGGAGGAACTCAAAGACGGCGACCCGCATCTGGAACGCCTCAAGGCCGACTGGTTCGGCCCCGAAGCCGCCGAGCGCCGCCTGGCGTTCCAGAAGCGGGTGGTGACCGCGCTGGAACGGCACGTGGCGGGCCTCGACGCGCAGCGGGTGGCGCTGGTGTGTCACGGCGGGGTGATCAACGCCCTGCTGGCCGATGTGATCCGAACCGAACGGGTGCTGTTCTTCGCTCCCGAGTACACCAGCGTGTCCCGGATCGTCTGGTCGGGCAAGCGCTACGTGCTCGGCTCGATAAACGAATCCGCCCACCTGCGCGAGGTCTGATCCGAGGGACCGTCCGCGGGTTAGGGTCGGGCCAGGTGCTCGTCGACCCCGGAGGTCCCCGTTCCATGTTCTCCCGGTCCCGTCCTGTCCTGGTCGCCGTCCTGGGATCACTGTTGGTCACGGCGATCGTGTCGGCAGCGGTCGTCCCCGTGAGCGGGGCGTCGCCCTCGCCGGGCCCGGACAATCCCTGGTTGGACCGGCGGGTGGTCGCGGTCGCGCATGCCGGTGGCGAGGACGAGACGCCCCAGGAGACGTTGTTCTCCTACGGCGAAGCCGACGCGGCGGGGGTCCACGTGCTGGATCTGGACGTGCGACTGAGCTCCGACGGCGTGCCCGTGGTGATCCACGACGAGACCGTGGACCGCACCACCAGCGGCACCGGCCGGGTCGATTCGTTCACCGCGGCTGAGCTCGGAGCGCTCGACGCGGCCCACTGGTTCAGTCCGGACTGCGGGGTCTGTCACGGGCTCCCCGCCTCGGAGTACCCCTACCGGGGAGTGCGGACCGGGGCGGTCGCCCCTCCCCCGGGATACGCCCCGGAGGACTTCGGCGTGCCGACCCTGGAGCAGGTCTTCCAACGCTTCGGTGACACCTACTACTCGATCGAGATCAAGGAGGATCCGGACTACGGGCAGCTCGCCTCCAAGACCGCGGCACTCATCGCGGACCACGGCCTGACCGACCGCACCGTGGTCTCGGCCTTCGCCGACCCGATCATCGAGGCGTTCCGCAACGTGGCGCCCGAGGTGTCCACCGCGGCCACCCTCGGCGAGGTCACGAACTTCTTCCTTGCGGGCACGGTCCCCGAAGACGCCCAGATGCTCCAGGTGCCCCCCGCCTACGACCTCGGCGGGACGCTCATCACCGTGGTCACGCCCGAGTTCGTCCAACGCGCGCACGATGCCGGGCTGGCGGTGTGGGTCTGGATGAACCACCGCTCCGAACAGAACACCGACTTCTACGGTGAGCTGCTCGAAATGGGCGTCGACGGACTCAACGTGTCCCGGCCGGCGCTGCTCATGGAGCTGCTGGCCCGACGTGGCGACGCCTGGGTGCCGCCGACGACCACGGTCCCGGAGCCGGTCCCCACCGGAGTCGGCCCGATCCTGACATCGCCATCCACGGCCCCGGGCGTGCCGTCCACGACGCTGAGCACACCCGCTCCGACGCCGTCCGGCCCGTCGACGACCGCGCCAGAACCCACCCCGGCGCCCACGACCGGGGAACCGACCACGACTCAGGACCCGGGTCGGGTGGGGACCGCCGACGGGCACACCGAACCGCCCGCCGGCCCGGCACAGCCGGTCAGGGCCACGCCCGCCTACACCGGCTGACCATGCCGGCGAGCGCATGGCCCGTGCTGGACCAACCGGGCCCGTTGGCCTTCGCGCACCGGGGCGGAGCCGGTGACTGGCCCGAGAACACGATGCCCGCCTTCGAGCACGCGGTCGCACTGGGGTACCGCTACGTGGAGACCGACGTGCACCTCACCGCCGACGGGGTGCTCCTGGCCTTCCACGACAGCCATCTGGACCGGCTCACCGACGGCACCGGCACGATCGAATCGACCGACCACGCAACGATCCAGAAGCTCCTGGTCGAGGGCCGTGAGCCGATTCCGTTGCTCGAGGACATCCTGGGCACCTGGCCCGAGCTCCGCGTCAACATCGACCCCAAACACGACCGTGCTGTCGATGCGCTCGCCGAGGTCATCGGCCGGACGGGCAGCATCGACCGGGTGTGCGTCGGTGCTTTCAGCGACCGGCGCCTGGCCCGGCTGCGGGCCCTGCTCGGTCCCCGGCTGTGCACCGCGTTGGGGCCACGGGGCGTCGCCGCGCTGCGGGGTGCGTCCTGGCGGCTCCCGGCGCCGGGCACCACCGCCGGCTGCGCCCAGGTGCCCCGGGCGATGGGCGCGGTGCCGATCGTGGACGAAGCCTTCATCGCGACCGCACACGACCGCGGTCTGCAGGTGCACGTGTGGACGATCGACGATCCCGACGAGATGCACGAGCTGCTCGACCTGGGCGTCGACGGGATCATGACCGATCGTCCCGGCGTGCTCCGCGACGTGCTGGTCGCCCGCGGCGTGTGGGCTTCGGACGGCTCCTGAGACGGGCCGGTCTCAGGGGTCCACGAACACCGGGTCGCGCTGTTCCAGGTGGGCCATGGTCGCCTCGACCTGGTTCGGGGACCCGATCAACTCCTCCATCAGTCGGGACTCCTCCCGGTACGACTCGGCCAGTGAGCGGTGGCTCGCCGCGTTGCACAGTGCCTTGATCCCCCGGATCGCCTGCGGGTTCTTGCCGGCGATCACCTCGGCCAGTGCCATCGCATCGGCGTGTGGGTCGTCGCTGAGGTGGGTGGCGATGCCGGCCTCCACCGCCTCGGTGCCGCTCAAGATCCGGCCGGTGAAGGCCAGTTCCTTGACCACGTCGAGGCCACAGAGACGGACGAGCTGGGGAATCCCGGTCATGTCGGGCAGCAGCCCCCAGCGGATCTCGAGGACCGACCACTTGGCATCGGGAGCGGTGAACCGGATGTCGGCGCCCAGCGCGATCTGCAGACCACCGCCGAAGACCGGACCGTGGCCGGCCATGATCACCGGTACCTCGAGTTCGGTCCACTGGTGGGCGACCTGCTGGAACACGTTGGTGATCCGTCCCGGAAGTCGCTCGGTGATCGGACCGGCCAACGCGGCGAACCGTTCGTGCGCCTCGGCGAAGTCCGGGTCGGGTTCCTGAACGGGAGCGCCGGCGATGGCGCCGAGACTGGAGGCGTCGAGACCCGCGCAGAACCCCCGCCCGGCTCCCGAGAGCACCACGACCCGGACCGAGGAGTCCGCCGCCAGGGTCTCACTCGCCTGGATCAGACCGTCGAACATCGGCGTGTCCAGGGCATTCAGCTTGTCGGGACGGTTGAGGTGGACATCGGCGATGCCCGCATCGACCGAGATCGTCACACGGGGTTCCATCGGGACAGTCTGGCCCACACCGGGGACAGCTGCCATCCTGGAAGGTGGCCTCGACCCCGTCAGGGTGAGGGAGTGCGACCGTCACGATGAGCCCGAATCTCCACACCGGCGGAGCGACCTACCGGCGGCTGGCCGCGTCCGCTGCGCTGATGTGGCTCGTATGCATCGGCGCCGCCACGCCCGCTTCGTTGCCGGGGGAGCCCGGGGACCCGACCCGGCCCTCCGGCGTGGCCCACATCTCACCGGAGCTCGACGACGTCCCGGTGTCCGGGGCCCCCTATGAGCAGGCGGTGGCAGCCACCGACCGGGCGCGGACCGACCTGGCAACGGGAGAGGAACGGTTGGCGGCGGCAACCACCCGCGCCGGACAGCTCGAGGCCCGACGGGTCGAGCTGGTCGCGCTCATCGATTCCGACTCCGAGAAGCTGGAGCGGACCAGGGCCACCATCGCGGAGTTGCGCTCCCTGCTCAAGCAGCTCGCGCTGCAGGCCTACGTGGGCGCGGGTGACACCGCCGCGGCCGACGCGGCACTGACCTTCGACACCGACGCCTACCTGGAGGACCGCACCCCCCTGCGACTTCGCGAAGCGGTCACATCGTCCACCCACGCCGACTTCGTCGAGCAGATCGAGGTCGCGGACCGGGTCGGCGCCCGACTGGAGGCCAACCGTGCGGCGCTGGTGGAGAACACCGCCGAGCGTGAGGCGACTGCCGCGGAGGGGGCCTCCGCCGAGGCCGCGATCGAAACGGCCAGCGGGGAGCTGCGGGCGGCCCTTTTGCGGCTCCGTGACACCCGGGCGCTTGCGCTCGTGGACGGTACCGACCTGCCACTGGTGGCCCTCGATGCCTACGTGAATGCCGAGCGCATCGCGCGGGTGCGGACCCCGGGTTGCCATCTGCACTGGTCGCTGCTGGCCGGGATCGGTCGCATCGAGTCCGGTCAGGGAACCCACGGCGGGGCTGCATTGCGACCCGACGGGACCCTCACCCGCCCGATCACCGGGGTGGCGCTCGACGGCACCAACGGCAACGAGGAGATCCGGAATCCCGACGGCAGTTACATGCGGGCCCAGGGACCGATGCAGTTCCTGCCTTCGACCTGGGCAAGTGTGGCGATCGACGGCGACGGCGACGACGTCACCGACATCCAGAACCTCTACGACGCGGCTGCCTCGGCGGGTGCCTATCTGTGCCGCAACTCGGTGGATCTGTCGACCGTGGCCGGCCTGCGTCGGGCGGTCCTGTCGTACAACTTCTCGGGCAGCTACGTGGAGGCGGTCCTGCGCGCGATGCGCGACTACGCCGAGGCCGTCCCGGCCCTCGACGGCAGCTGATCCTCACTGGCAGCGTCGGCCACCACCGCCGGCTGCTGGGTGGAGGTGCCCGGGGGAGACGGGATGCCCACCCCGGCGTCCTCGGCGCGCAGGCGGTATCTGGCGGCCTCGTCGGTGCGCCCCATCGTGGTGAGCAGGGTGGAGATGTTCGCGTCGCACTCGGCTGCGCTGTGGCGCGCGTCGCACTCTGCGAAACGGTGTCGGGCCACCGCGAAGCGGCGCCCGGCCTCGGCCAGACGGTTGGCGTCGTAGAAGATCACGCCGAGGTTCTGGTCGCACGACGCGGCCTCCTCGGGCATGTCGATGGCCAGAAAGATGTCCCGGGCCTCGGTGAGGTACTCCGCAGCGTCGTCGAGGGCTCCGAGGTCGTGCAGGACGAATCCGAGATTGTGGTCACAGGCTGCCACGCCCACCCGGTCACGGATCCCCAGGAACGCTTCGCGAGCGGCGACGAAGCCGGTCACGGCTTCATCCGCGCGGCCCAGGTCCGCGAGCAGGACCGCCCGGTCGTGACCCAGGGTGGTCACCACGTCTTCGGGTGCCCGGTCGGCGAGCAGCTCGATCGCCTCGTTCTGGTCGGCGAGCGCCTCGGTGAACCGACGCGGCGTCCGGAGCACCCCGGCGCGGATCGCCAGGAGCCGCCCACGGGTCTGGGGATGGGTCCGGGTCGACGCCGCATCCAGCACGGTGTCCAGCAGTGCAACCACCGTCGACCAGTGTCCCGCAGCGACCAGCGGCGCCGCCAGGTGCGCGAGCACGGTGGTGGCCGAACGGACCGCTTCGGCGGCCACCAGATCCTCGATCGTGCGCACCGACAGGGCGACCGCTTCGTCGACGCGCGCGGCCTGAAGATGGGCCTGGATCTTCTCGAGGGCGGCGCGGGGTTCGAGGGTGGACATGGCTCGAAAAACGATTCTATGGAGCCGCCGCCGGCGCCGCCCACTCGGCGTCACCGACCGGGTACAGTCCGGTCCCAGTGGCGTTTGACACTCCCGCCCGACGGCTCTACCGTGCCAGCTTTCACATACTCGCCGATGTCGGGCGTCGACCCGGGACCGGGCCGGTGATGATCTCGGCCCCACCGGGCCGGTTCTGTACGAGAGTGATACTTCAGGGGATCTATCAACAGATGCGTCGACAGCAGCACAGCCACCCCCCCGCCTCCAGCGGATGCCGGTGGACACCCCGGGATCTGCCCGCGTGAAGCTCGCCCGCCAGATCGGACTCAAGCTGCTCCGGCTCGTCGGTGCGGTGTTCGCGGTCTCGCTGCTGACGTTTCTGCTCGCGCACGAGATCCCGGGTGATCCCACCGCGATCATCCTCCAGGACAAGGTCAACCAGATGGTGCCCTGCGGCGAGTCGCTGCTGGGTGAGACCGTCGACTGCGACGAGTTGTCCGACAGCGTCGTCCACCCGGAGGGGACCGAGGCACCGGGTGCGATCGTGTCGGTGTGTGAAGCCGACGAGTGCGTCATCGCCGCCGACGCTCTCCGCAACCAACTCGGTCTGGACGAACCGGTCCTGGTGCAGTACTTCAGTTGGTTGGGCGACGCGGTCACCGGCGACTTCGGGGTCACCTTCGACACCCAACCCCGTCCGGTGTGGCCCCAGATCGCCGAGGCGATCCCTCCGACCCTGGAGCTGATGATCCTGGCGATGATCCTGTCGCTGGTCATCTCGATTCCCCTGGGCATCTACAGCGCGTACCGAGAGAACCGTCTCGGCGACCGGATGGTCACCGCCGGCAGTTTCCTGTTCGTGGCCATCCCCAACTTCGTGCTGGCGATCTTCCTGATCCTGATCTTCGTGACCTGGCTGGACATGGTGAAGTCCGTCTATGTCCCCTGGAGCGACGGGGTCTGGGAGAACCTCAAGACCCTCGCGATCCCCGCGGTCGCCCTCGCGATGGGCATGGCCGCGGTCTACCAGCGGCTGCTGCGCTCCGACATGATCGCGACGCTCCAGGAGGACTTCATCCTCATGGCCCGCGCCAAGGGGTTGCCCACCTGGCGGATCCTGCTGCAGCACGCGCTGCGCCCCTCGTCGTTCTCGTTGCTCACGGTGCTGGGCATCAACGTGGGGACCCTGATCGGCGGCACCGTCATCATGGAAGTCATGTTCTCGATCTCGGGTATCGGAAAGTTGATCACCAAGAGCATCTACATCCGGGACTATCCCACCATCCAGGCGGTGGTGGTGTTGATCGCGGCGGTGTACGTCACGGTCAACGTGATCACCGACATCCTCTACAGCGTCCTCGACCCGAGGATCCGACATGCCTGAGACCATCACCCTGGAACCGGTGGAACCGGACGACGAGGCCACCGAAGCGTCGACCGCGAACGGAAGCCGAAAGAAGAAGAAGCCTCTGGGCTTCTCGTTCTGGTTGGCGGTGGGCTGGATCGGGCTCATCGTCTTCGGCGCGGTGTTCCAGCCGGTGCTGCCTCTGCAGTCCACCACCGAACCCGACGCCTGCTCGACGTATGCGGCGACCATGGAGAACACCGGGATCAGCGGGACCGCGGCCCAGCTCTACGACCTGGCGCTCGCCGACTCTCCCCAGCACGCCCAGCAACTCGCCAACGAGGGCGTGACGCCCCCGCCGGAAGCCGTCGCCGACTGCCCCAACCCGACCCTGGACTCCAAGACCAACGCCTACCCGAGCACCCGGCACTGGCTGGGTACCGACTCGGCCGGTCGGGACACCTTCGCCCGGATCGTGGCCGGTGCCCAGGTCGCCCTGCTCGTGGGTGTCGTCGCCGTGGGCGTCGGCATGATCCTGGGCACGCTCATCGGCCTGGTCGCCGGATACTTCCGAGGCGCCACCGAAGGCCTCATGATGACGGTGGTCGACATCGCCCTGGCCTTCCCGGCGCTGATCCTGGCCATCGCGATCGTGGCCTTCAGAGGCCAGTCGTTGTTCAACGTGTGCGTGGCGATTGCCGTGGTGGCCACGCCCGGGTTCGCGCGCCTGGCGCGCAGCGCGACCCTGACGTTCTCCGAACGCGAGTTCGTGATGGCGGCCCGGGTGATGGGGGCATCGAATGCACGAATCATCTTCCGTGAGCTGCTCCCGAACGTGGCCCTGCCCGTCCTCGCGTTCTACCTGTTGGCCGTGGCGATCGCGATCGTGGCGGAAGGTGGTCTGGCGTTCCTGGGCCTGTCGGTGCCGCCGCCGTCGCCCAGTTGGGGAACGATGATCCAGGATGGGTACAACGTCATCAACCAGGCGCCGATCGTGGTGATCATCCCCTCTCTGGTCATGTTCTTCACGGTGTTGGCGTTCAACTACATCGGCGACCGGTTCCGCGAACGGTTCGACGTGAAGGAAGCAGCATTGTGAACCTCATCGCACAGGTGGCAGCGGCCGGGAAGGTCGCCCCGTGAGCCGCGAACGGGTGGCGACCCCCACCGGAGCGCCGCGGACCGGCCTGGAATCACTCGGCCTGCAACCCGTGCCCGACGCGCCCTTGCTGGCCATCGACGACCTCGAGTCGCACTTCGAGATGGACGCGGGCACCGTGCGCGCCGTGGACGGCGTCTCGCTGCAGGTGAACCGGCGCCAGACACTGGGCATCGTGGGCGAGTCCGGATCGGGCAAGACCGTGCTGAGCCGCTCGGCGATGGGACTGCTCCAGGCCAGCAACCTCACCCAGCGGGGCGAGGTGCGCTACCAGGGTCACGACATCATCGCGATGCCCGAGAACGAGCGTCGGCGCCTCTGGGGCACCGAGATGGCGATGGTCTTCCAGGACCCGATGACCTCGCTCAACCCGGTCATGAAGATCGGCCGTCAGATCACCGAGTCGTTGCGGTACCACCTGGGCATGTCCAAGGCCGAGGCCCGGGAGACCGCGCTGGCCGGGCTCAAGGCGGTGGGCATCCCGGCAGCCGAACAGCGGATCGACGAGTACCCCCACCAGCTCTCCGGAGGGATGCGCCAGCGGGTCACGATCGCCGTGGCCCTGGCGTGTGGGCCCAAACTGCTGTTCGCGGACGAGCCCACCACCGCCCTGGACGTGACCGTCCAGGCCCAGATCCTGGACCTGCTCGACCACGAGCGGCGGGAACGCAACATGGGGATGATCCTGGTCACCCACGACCTGGGGGTCGTCGCGGGCCGCGCCGACGTGGTCGCGGTGATGTACGCGGGCCAGGTCGTCGAGGTTGCGCCGACCAAGGAGTTGTTCACCAACGTGCGGATGCCCTACACCGAGGCGCTGTTGCGGGCCATCCCCAAGTTGAACCAGTCCAGCCACACCAAGTTGAACGTCATCGAGGGTCGCCCGCCGGACCTGATCAACCCGCCCAAGGGTTGCCGGTTCTCACCGAGGTGTCCCTACGTGCAGCCCAAGTGCCGGGTCGAGGAACCCCCTCTGATCGAATCGGCCACTCCGGGCCATCACTACCGCTGCTGGTTCCCAGTCAACTCGTCCAGCGCCGCCACCGGTGCCGGCGACGACGGCGGTACCCCGGTGACCGCGCCGCCTCCCCCGAAGGCACCCGCGCAGAACCCGCCCGCCGAGAGCCCTGACGGAACGGAGGATTCGGCATGAGCGGTTCCGGCGTCGCCCACCTGCGTGACGAGGCGCTGCTGCGCGTGGAGCATCTGGTCGTGGAGTTCCCCGCCGGTCGCCGTCGCAAGGTCCACGCGGTGAGCGACCTGAGCCTGGACCTGCAGAAGGGTGAGACCCTGGGCCTGGTCGGCGAATCCGGGTGCGGCAAGTCCACCACCGGGCGGGCCATCGTCCAGCTCCCCCCGCCCACCAGCGGCTCGGTCTCCTTCGACGGGATCGAGTTCACCGAACTGAACCGGCGGGAGCTGCGCCGTCAACGGCGTCGAATGCAGATGATCTTCCAGGATCCGATCTCGTCGCTGAATCCGCGACGCAAGGTCGGCGACATCGTGGCCGAGCCTCTGGAGATCTGGGGTATCGGCACCGAGGAGGAACGCACCGCCAAGGTTCGTGAGGTCCTCGACGCCTGCGGACTCGACCCCGACGTCGCGATGGGCAAGTACCCCCACGAGTTCTCCGGAGGCCAGTGCCAGCGCATCTGCATCGCCCGGGCTCTGGTCCTGGACCCCGACGTGCTCATCTGCGACGAACCGGTGTCCGCTCTCGACGTGTCGGTACAGGCGCAGATCCTGAACCTGCTCGAGGACATGAAGGAGCGCTACGGGCTCACGTTGATCTTCATCGCCCACGACCTGGCCGTCGTCAAGAACGTGTCGGACCGGGTGGCGGTGATGTACCTGGGCAAGATGTGCGAGACGGGCTCCCCCGACGCCGTCTACGGCAACCCCGCCCACCCGTACACCGCGGCATTGCTGGCATCGATCCCTTCTCCCGAGTACGACCCGAACCGCGACCACACTCCCCCCCTGGCCGGAGAACTGCCCTCGCCGATCGACCCGCCCAGCGGGTGCGGAACCCGCACCCGCTGCCCCCGGGCCCAGGACGTCTGCGCCCAGGTCGAACCCGAGATCCGTGAGGTGGGCAACGGCCAGTTCGTGGCGTGCCACTTCCCCCTGGTGGGCGAACAGAGTGAAGCTGCACTGGCGGCACCGGAGAGGGCGACCGCCGGCGCCTGAGGTCCAGGCGACCCGAGTTCCGCCGCGAGGTCGACCGGGGGCATCGGCGAATCGATGTGCAAGGATGGCGCGATGGCCAATCCTCCTGCATTCGAGATCGACACCGACACCGTCTACCGGGCGACCATCACCACCGACCGCGGCGACATCGTGGCGGACCTGGACCCGGAACTGGCGCCCAACACGGTCAACAACTTCGTCGTGCAGGCCCGCAACGGCTTCTACGACGGCCTGACCTTCCACCGGGTGGTCCCCGAGTTCGTGATCCAGGGCGGTGACCCGGAGGGCACCGGCCGCGGTGGGCCCGGCTACCAGTTCGCCGACGAGCCGGTCAAGGGTGCCTACACCGACGGAGCGGTCGCCATGGCCAACGCGGGGCCGGACACCAACGGGTCGCAGTTCTTCATCTGCATCGACGACTGCCAGGCCAAGCTGGCGCCCAGCTACAACCTGTTCGGCTACGTCGTGGAGGGCCTGGACGTCGCCAAGAGCATCCAGGTGGGAGACGTGATGCGCTCGGTGACGATCACCGAGACGTCCAAGAGCTAGAGGACGCTCCCTTTCCCGCCACCCACCATGGACATCGCCTACACCACCCTGTTCGACCGGATCGTCGACTCCTTCGGTGACCGTGAAGCCCTGGTGTGGCGCGACCGACGGTGGAGCCTCCAGGAGGTCCGCGAACGGGCCAACCGGTTCGCCAACGTGCTCGCCGCGCACGACGTGGGCCTGCGTGAGGATCCCGACGAGGTCGCCGCCCACCGCTCCCCCCACGATCACGTCGCCCTGTACCTGCGCAACGGCACCGAGTACCTGGTCTCGATGCTGGGTGCCTGGCGGGCACGGGCGTGCGCGACGAACGTCAACTACCGCTATGTCGCCGACGAGCTCGCCCAGGTGCTCACCGACCAGGCCTGTGCCGCGGTGGTCTACCACGGGTCCTTCGCCGACACGCTCGCCGAGGTCCTCGAACGGATCGAACCGCCCCGACTGCTGCTGCGGGTCGACGACGGGGCCGGCGACGAGCTGTTGGCAGGCGCGCTCGACTTCGCCGACGCGCTGGCCGCCGCCGACGGCGACGCGCCGCCGCGCACCGACCAGCACCCCTCCGACCGCTACGTGCTCTACACCGGAGGCACCACCGGTGCCCCCAAGGGCGTGTTGTGGCGCCAGGGCGACTTCATCGTCAAAGCCCTGGGCATGCGCCATCGTGACGGCACCGAGTTCGACGGGCCCGACGAAGTGCTCCGGCGGGCGGGTCGCCGCCGGCTGGTGTCGATGCCCCTTCCACCTTTCATGCACGGGGCCGCCCACTGGAACGCGCTGAGCACCTGGTTGTCCGCCGGCACCGTGGTGCTGCCCGACCAGGTGCTGCGATTCGACGCGCACGAAGCCTTGGCGGTGGCCGTCCGTGAAGACGTCACCGCCACCGTCATCGTCGGCGACGCCTTCGCGCGGCCCCTGTGCGATGCACTCGACGCCGGGGCACCGGTGCCCACCGAGCTGCGGCATGTGATCTCCAGTGGGGCGATCCTGTCGCGCCCGGTCGCCGAGCGCCTCAGGGCCCACCTGCCCGAGATCCGGATCCTCGACGTGTTGGGCTCCTCGGAGGCCGGCCGTCAGGCGATCCACACCACCGGCCCGGGTGAGCAACTCGCGGGAAGCTTCGGACGCGACGCGGACACGGTCGTGGTCGACGCGACCCGCACTCGCCTCCTGGAACCCGGCGAACCCGAGCTGGGCTGGCTGGCCACCGGCGGCCGGGTGCCGCTGGCCTATCTGGGGGACCCGGAGAAGACCGCGGCGACGTTCCCCACCATCGAAGGTTCCCGCTACGTGGTGCCTGGTGACCGGGCACGCGTCTCCGCCGACGGTCGGATCGAACTGCACGGCCGGGAGTCGGTGACGATCAACTCCGGCGGCGAGAAGATCTTCGCCGAGGAGGTCGAGCGGGCCATCAAGGAGCACCCCGCGGTCGCGGACGTGCTGGTGGTCCCCCGTCCCAGCGAACGCTGGGGATCCGAGGTCGTGGCGATCGTGGCGCTGCACCCCGACGCCGAAGCCGATGCCGCCGTCCTCGCCGACACCGCCCGCGCCCACATCGCCGGGTTCAAGGTCCCCAAGGACTTCGTGTTCGTGGATCTGGTTCCCCGCTTTCCCAGCGGCAAGCCCGACTACGCCGCCGCCCGGGCTCTGAGCTGACCAGGGCCGACGCGGCGCCGGCGTCAGTCCTTGGTCGCTACCGCGTTGGGTGTGACGTTCATCTTGGGCTCGTAGGCCGTCGCGGTGAACTCGTGGGCCTCACCCCGCACCACGACCCGCAGTTCGCCCCGACAGGCCTCACAAGGCCCCCAGAACCGGGCGACCACCCCCCGGGAACACCGCGGGCAGTCGAAGACGAGATCATCGGGGAAAGCCTCGGAACCCACACCGGCGAGTGTGGCACATCGGTGCCGTGTCCACCGCGCACCCACGACGTTTCCACCGGAGACCCACCGGGAATGCACAGGGTTTGGCCTCTTCCTTCCCACAGGCCGCCACGCGTAGCGTGCCCACGGAGCCCACACGAGACCCTGCTGTGAACGAGGAGCCCACGATGTCGACCACCTTTCGGATCCTGGCCACCGACGCCACCGCCCATCTGGTGCGAGGTGCCGACACCTACGCGCCCGAAGGGCCCCTGACCACGTTCTTCGCGACCCGCCGTGGGGCGGGGATGATCGATTCGTGGGCGACCCGGGTCGCAAGCTTCCGCACGACCGACATCGCCAGCATCGAGCGCGTGGCCGCCAACGAGCCCGCTCAGGGAACGAACGCGCCGGTGAGCGCCAACGCGCACAGTCCCACCGACAGCGCCCCACCGACCGTGTACACCGCCGGCGTGAGGCGTTCCTGTCCCTCCAGTACCAGCGCGCCGGCGATCGCCAGCGGAAACGCGCTGGTGGCGTAACGTTCGATCGAGTTGAGGTTCTCCGCCGACAGCGCTGCCGCGAGCACCACCACGGCGTACACGCCGTAGGTCGCCGGAAGCCGCAAGAACACCAGGACGGCGAGCACCAGGAAGCCGAGCACGAACGGCACATGCAGCCCGGTGGTGAACGCGTCGGCGCCGGTCAGGGTGTCGGGAAGGGTCCAGAGGCGGTGCAGCGGCGTGGAGGTGTTGCGCAGCTCGTCCTGGATCTGCACCGGGGCCCAGAATCCGAAGCCCCGCGCCGCCGAGTAGGTGCAGAACGCGATGGTTCCCACCGGAGCGGCCACCACCGCGGCGACCTGGGCGACCAGGCGGCCCCGCGGCCGCGGGGGCCAGTGACGGATCACCTCGACCACAGCGGCCGCGGCCAGCGCCACTCCCACGGGCCGGCACAGTCCCGCGGCCAGACCCAACGCGGCGGCCAGCCACCACTTCTGGCGTCGCAGCGCCCAGATCCCCCACGCCGCGAGGGCCACCAGGAGCGATTCCGAATAGGCCCAGGCCAGCACGAAGGCGCCCGGGAAGAGCATCCAGAACCACACCGACCGGTCCGCCGCTCCCACCGATGCTCCCTCCACCACGACCAGGCGGTGGATGCCCCACGCGGCGACCACCACCGCGACCTTCGCGAGCACCAGCAGCGCGAGGTCGGTGTTCCCGCCCAGCGGGAAGGAGAGCACCCGACCCAGGAACGGGTAGAGGGGAAAGAACCGGACCGCCTCCACGCTCTCGGCGGTGTAGCCGTTCTCGGCGATCATCCGGTAGAACCCACCGTCCCAGGACACCCATCCCAGCACCCCGTGGTACTGGGCAGGTCGATGGTCTGCGCCCAGAAGATGGCGCGTCACCACCGTGGCCATGACCCAGGCGACGACGGTGAGCAACTGGGAGGTGACGAAGGCCAGCCCCACGACCAGCCAACGGTGGCGCCGCTGTGCGGTCATGGGCGTGGGGGTCATGGAACGACCGGCTCGAACACCGTCACGTTCTCGCTCTCGTAGAACCTGGCCTTCGCGTCGAGAATCTGCAGGTTGTCGGGTCGGTGACCGGTCAGCGCGGTGACGATCTGGGTGCACACCCGTTCGTGGGTGGTGTAGCTCTCGCTCCACACGACGAAGATGCGCCGGTTCTCTCCGGCGCGCTGAAGGAGCGTCGCGGCAAAGTCCTCGGGGCTCTGGCTGGCGGTGCGGGCCGTGTAGTCGGTCCACTCCACGAACTCCGGATCACCGAAATGGGGGAACGATCCGAGCACCAGATCCGGCGGGAGCTGGCGGGCCAGCGCAGGCCCGAGCTGATCGGGACAGACCGCCACCACGTCGCCCGGTCCGGCGTGCCGGCCGATGGCCTCTGCGGCGTCGGCGGCCTGGGTGCGGGGCACGGTGGCGACCAGGTACCAGCCGGTCGCCGAGGCCATCAGCACCAGAGCGAGCGCGGCCCGCTGCACCAGTGGGCCGCGCAGCACCGTCACCCCGATCCCGGCCAATACGACCGCCAGGGGCACCCACACCGAGTTGTACCGCGGCTGGAACGCGGTGTTCGACACCAGCATCGTGCCCACGCCGATCGCGATCGTGAGGCCGACCAGCCAGGTGAGAGGGCGGCTGTGGGGTCGGGTGCGCAGGTCGAACTCGATGCGGCCCGATGCCACCCCGACCCCGAAGACGCCCACCAACATCAGGGCCGCGACATACCAGCCGCCCACCTCGTTGGTCGCGTTCACGCCGCCGCCCAGGGCCTTGACCGTGTCGATCAGGACCGCGGGAGGCATGCTCCGCGTCGACCACGGGGTCCCGGTGTGGGCCTGCTGGTGCAACAAGGTGGGAACCCAGGGAAGAAACGTCGCCGCACCGGCTGCCAGGGCGCCCAGCACCCAGGCGGTGGCCCGGGCGGCGTCCCGCCGACCGGCACGGAGCTGGAGGACCAGTCGGGCGGTGACCAGCACCGCGGCGGCCAGGCCCAACCACAGTGCCCAGTACTGGCTCCACAACAGGACCCCGGTGGCCACCGCCAGCCCGACCAGGGGCCCGGGGCGGGCACGTCGGAACGCGACGTCGGCGCACCAGACGGCGACCAGGGTCGCCAACATCACCAGTGAGTACATGCGGCTCTCGGTGCTGTAGCGGATCCCGAAGGGCAGCGCCGCCGCGATCGCCGCCGCCGCCCAGGCCACGGTCCGGCCGCCGACCCGCCGGCCGACCAGCCAGGTCATGGGGATCGTCGCCACCCCGAAGACCCCGGCCAGCGCCCGTACCGCGGTGTCCGAGGTGCCGAAGAGCTGCATCCAACCATGCAGCAGGACGTAGTACAGCGGCGGGTGTCCGTCGCGACGCAGCGCGTCGGGGATCTCGTCGAGCGGCAGCGAGGCGATGTTCACGGTGAGGGCCTCGTCCAGCCACATCGGCGAGGTCGTCCAGAAGCGCAGTCCCACCGCCACCACCGCGAGCCCGGCGAGACCCGCCAGGTCGAACAGCCGGTACCGGCCCGACCGCGCCGGGAAGGCCCGGTCCTCCACCTCGTCTCCGAGAATCTCCCGGCCCCCTGGATCGGTTGCGGCGGTGGCGCGTCCAGACATCGGGGTCGAGGTCGAAGAGGCCATGAGGACCAGAGATTAGAGGCAACCGCCGACCACGACGGGGATCGACGGCGCCGGGACCGTGGCCTCCGAGGGATCCGTCGATCGGCGTACGCTGGGAGCTTTCCGCCCCAGATCACGAGGTGGCCACCGGTGGTGCATCCCGACCCGTTCGACAACGAGATCGTGTGGCGTCCGAGCGCCGACGCCCACACCGCGACCCGTATGGGACGGTTCCTGGCCTGGGCACGGGACCGGGGACACGGCGCTCTCGGCTCCTACGAGGAGGCCTGGGAGTGGTCGGTCCGGGAACCGGCAGCGTTCTGGGCGGCGCTCCGGGACCATTTCGAGCTGCCCGTCGCCGGGGAATCGACGGTGTTGGACCCGGGACCGGACTCTCCCACCGGGTTGCCCGGGGCCCGCTGGTTCGTGGGTGCATCGCTGAATGCCGCCGAGGTCCTCCTGGCCGGAGCCGGCCGACCCGACGATGCGGTGGCGCTGCGTGCCCGGTCCCAGACCCGCGCGGATGTGACCGTGACCTGGGCGGAACTGCGCGCCGAGGTGGCCCGGGTGCGCCGGGGACTGGCCGGGCTCGGGGTGGGCCCGGGCGATGTCGTGGCCGCCTACGCCCCCAACATCCCCGAGACGATCGTGGCCTTCGCCGCCACCGCGTCGCTGGGCGCGACCTGGACCTCGTGCGCTCCCGAGTTCGGGATCCGCAGTGTGCTCGACCGGCTTTCCCAGACCCGACCCAAGGTGCTCTTCGGCATCGACGGCTACCGATTCGGCGGGCGGGCGATCCCCCGCTCCGACGAGGTGCGGGCGATCGCCGAGGCGCTCGGATCGCTGGAGGCGGTGGTGCACCTCGGCTACCTGGATCCGACCTCATCGGGTCCACCGGGCAGCACGGCCTGGGCCGACCTGGACGGCACCGAGGACCCGGGAGTGCTCCAGGTGCCCTTCGAGCATCCGCTCTGGGTGCTGTATTCGTCGGGCACGACCGGGCTGCCCAAGGCGATCGTGCACTCCCACGGCGGCATCACCCTGGAACACCACAAGGCGTTGGCGCTGCACGGCGACCTGGGCCCCGACGACGTGTTCTTCTGGTTCACCACGACCGGGTGGATGATGTGGAACTATCTGGTCTCCGGGTTGTCCGTGGGGGCGACGCTGGCGCTGTACGACGGCGACCCGGGCTCGGAGGATCTGGGTGTGCTGTGGCGGCTCGCCGAGGACTTCTCCATCAGCGCCTTCGGGGTCTCCGCGCCGTTCCTGGACGCCTGCCGGCACCGCGGGTTGCAACCGTCCCGGGGTCGTGACCTGGGGTCCCTCCGGTGGTTGGGCTCCACCGGCGCGCCCCTGGGCGCGGCGTCCTACCGTTGGATCGCCGAGGAGTTCGACGACGTGCCCATCTCGTCGATCAGCGGCGGCACCGACGTGTGCACCGCCTTCGTGGGCGGCGCGCCGCTGCTCCCGGTGCGCGCGGGGGTGATCCCCTGCCGTTTTCTGGGCGCCGACGTCCACGCCTTCGACTCCGCGGGAGAGCCGGTGATCGGCGTCGAAGGCGAACTGGTCGTGAAGACCCCGATGCCCTCGATGCCCGTGACCCTCTGGGACGATCCCGACGGCTCCCGGCTGCGCGCGTCGTACTTCCAGCGGTACCCCGACACCTGGTGCCACGGCGACTGGATCACGATCGCCCCCGATGGGTCGTGCGTGATCTCGGGCCGCTCGGACGCGACCCTGAACCGGGGTGGGGTCCGCCTGGGCACCGCGGACTTCTATGCGGTGATCGACGAGATCGACGGTGTCGCCGACTCGCTGGTGGTGCACCTGGACCAGCCCGGGGTCGACGAGCTGATCGCCTTCGTCGTCCCCGCGGCCGGAAGAGACATCGACGACGACCTCATCGCCGAGATCCGAAAGAGACTGCGCGTGGAGCTCTCCCCCCGTCACGTACCCGACGAGATCGTCGCCGTGGACGCGGTCCCCCGGACCCTGTCGGGCAAGAAGACCGAGATTCCCGTCAAGAGGATCCTCGACGGCGCCCCGCCCGCCGAGGCACTGGCCGCCGGCGCGCTGGCCAACCCCGAGGCGGTGGACACCTACGTCGCCTGGGTCCGGGACCGGAAAGGCGTCACCGGCAACCCCCGCCACTAGCATCGGTGCGTCCAACGTCTTCACAGGTACTCAATGACACATCCAGATGAATCCGCCTCGACGCGATCCGAGGGCGTGCCAGAAGTCGTGATCGTCGGGGCGGGCCCGGCCGGGCTCACCGCCGCGTTCCAGCTGCACAAGTACGACGTGCCCTCCACGGTGTTGGAGGTGACCGACGAGATCGGGGGCATCTCGCGCACCGCCAAGCGCGACGGGTGGCGTTTCGACATCGGCGGTCACCGGTTCTTCACCAAGGTGAAGCAGGTGGACGACCTGTGGCACGAGATCCTGCCCGCCGAGGACTTCCTCATGCGTCCCCGCAAGAGCCGGATCTTCTACGAGGGCAAGTACTTCGACTACCCCATCAAGGCCAGCAACGCCCTGATCAACCTGGGCCCGGTCGAGGCGGTGCGGTGCGTGGCGTCCTATGTCGCCGCGCGGATCCGTCCCCCCAAGGACCAGACCAACTACGAGGGCTGGTTGGTGGCCCGGTTCGGGTGGCGCCTGTACCGGACGTTCTTCAAGACCTACACCGAGAAGCTCTGGGGCGTTCCCGTGTCGGAGATGCCCGCCGACTGGGCCGCCCAGCGGGTCAAGGGGCTGTCGCTGGGCAACGCGATCGTCAACGCGCTGACCCCCAAACGGAACCAGAAGGAGATCACCTCGCTCATCGAGGAGTTCCAGTACCCCAAGTACGGACCGGGCATGATGTGGGAGGTCTGCCGCGACACCGTCGTGGAGAAGGGCTCCACGGTGACCATGGAAACGGCCGTGACCGGGATCCGCCACGCGGACGGTCGGGCCGTGAGCGTCACCGGTACCCACGCGGACGGCACCACCACCGAATACCCGGCCGACGAGGTCATCTCGTCGATGCCGATCTCCGAGCTGCTCGAGGTCATGGATCCGCCGGTCCCCGACGAGGTCCGCGCCGCGGCCGATGATCTGCGCTACCGGGACTACCTGATCGTGGCCCTGGTGCTCCCCGAGACCAGCGTCGACTTCGACGACAACTGGATCTACATCCACGACCCCACCGTCCGCACCATGCGCATCCAGAACTTCGGTTCCTGGTCGCCCTACATGGTCAAGGAGGGCTTCAACACCCTGGGGCTCGAGTACACGGTGTGGGAGGGCGACGACGAGTGGAACATGGCCGACGAAGACCTCGTCCAGCGCGCCAAGGAGGAGCTCGAGCGCCTGGGCCTGGCCCACATCTCCGAGATCCGTGAGGGGTACGTGGTGCGCCAGCCCAAGGCCTACCCGATCTACGACGACCGCTACCGCGCCAATGTCGACGTGCTGCGTGCCTGGCTGGCCGAGCACGCCGCGAACGTGCACCCGGTGGGACGCAACGGGATGTTCCGATACAACAACCAGGACCACTCGATGTTCACCGCGATGCTGACCGTCGAGAACATCATGACCGGCACCTCCCACGACGTGTGGGAGGTCAACGTGGAAGAGGAGTATCACGAGGAGGCCTCCGGGCCCACGACCCGGGTCGAGCGGCCGGCGGGGAGCCACGGCACCGGTCGCGACGCCCCCGTGATCAGCCGGGAGACCCTCGAGGCCCACGGCCGGGTCGACCCGGACTCCTGATCGAAATCTGGAGCGAAAAGGGTGCCATGTCGCCTTTTCGCTCCGAATTTCGGGTGGAGGGTCTCAGCTGGGCTCGGGAGACCGACGGGTCAGCGCCCGGAACCGGTCCCGGATGCCCCAGCGGGTGACCAGCAGCATCGACTCGGCCATGATCTTCCCCGACATCTTGGACTGGCCCCGCACCCGATCGGTGAACGCGATCGGCACCTCGTCGATCCGGCCGCCCCACGCGGCCAGTCGGTAGGCCACCTCCATCTGGAAGGCGTACCCGTTCGCGATCGTGTCGCGGAAGTCGATCGCCTCGAGCACGTCGGCCCGGTAGGCACGGAACCCCGCGGTTGCGTCGTGGATCGCCAGACCCAGCAGCCACGTGGCGTAGGCGTTGCCCCACTTGGAGAGCAGTCGACGATGCAGCGGCCAGTTCGGAGTGCTCCCGCCGGCCACGTACCGGGACCCGATCGCCACCCCGGCCCCGTCGTCGAGTCGGGCGAGAAGCTCGGGAATCACCGCGGGGTCGTGCTGGCCGTCCACGTCGAGCTGGACGAGCCGGTCATAGCCCTGGTCCATGCCCTGACCGAATCCGGCCCGGTAGGCGTTCCCCAGACCGTCTTTGTGGGGGCGACGCAGCACCTGGACCCGGCCCAGTTCGGCGCCCTTGGCCTCGGCGAGGTCCGCGGTGCCGTCGGGCGAGTTGTCGTCGACGACCAGGATGTCGGCTTCTGGTACGACCCGGCGGACCGTCTCCAGGAACAACTCGATGTTGGGTGCCTCGATGTAGGTCGGGGCGACCACGAGGGTGCGGACCGGTTCGGCTGGCGCGCTCAACGGATGGGTCCTTTCCCGCTCAGTACGGCCAGGTCTCGCCGTCGTGCCCGAGCAGTCGGGTCACCCGTCCCAGCCGGAGGGTGAGCAGCACCTTGATGAGCACGTTCTTGGCGAACCATCCCAGCTCACCGAGTTGACGGAGCTGGCTGCGCCGGCGCTCGGCGTCGCTCATGGGCCCGCGACGGTACTCGGCCAGCGACCGTGACCGGCCCACGTAGCGCCATTCGCGGGAGAACAGGTAGGTCCGCAGGAGCGCGAAGGTCACGCCGATCGAGCTCCACGAGTCGTGCACCAGCAGTACGCCCCCGTCGGTCACCCGGCGACCCCAGTCCACCATGTCCGCCCGGGCGGGGCCGTAGCGGTGCGCACCGTCGATGTAGAGCAGGTCGATCGGTCCCTCGACGTCGCCGAGGGCCTCCGCGGACAGCTTCCGGACGTGGCGGACCCGGTCGGCCACCCCGGCCCGCGCCAGGTTCGCCCGGAACACCTCGTTGTCGTCCTGTCCCAGCTCGGCGGTCGTCACGATCTCCTGTGGGCCCCGGTCGGTACCGATGTGCGGGTCGATGGCCACGATCTCGGTCTTGTCGGGGGCCGCGCTCGCCAGCATGATCATCGACCTGCCCCGGAAGCTGCCGATCTCCACGATCTGGCCACCGTCGGTGACCTCCGAGGCCCGGTCCCAGAGGCGTCGTGCCTGGTCGTGGGACATCCAGCCGTCCACATCGGCGACCGACGCCCAGGCGGTGTCGAAGTCCGTTGCGGGTGTGTTCAAGATCTGCTCCCGTACCGACGACGCAGGCCAGAGCTGACCCGCCACGAGGACACGACCCTAGTGGGTCGGTCCCCCACCGTCGTAGCTGCGTCGGTGCGCTCCGGGTGGGTCAGACCGCCGCAGCCGTTGCCCGGGCCAGCGCGTGCTGGACCAGCTCCAGGAGGACCATCTTGGTCGAGGCGCGTTCGCGGGCGTCACACAGCAGCACCGGGGTGTCGCCCGACACCGCGACGGCCTCACGGATCTCCTCGGGGTCGTAGGCGACCTTGCCCTCGAAGCAGTTCACGCCCACGACGAAGGGCACCTGGTGCTCCTCGAAGTAGTCGATCGCCGGGAAGCTCTCCTCGAGCTTGCGGGTGTCGACCAGCACCACGGCGCCGATGGCGCCCCGCACCAGGTCGTCCCACATGAACCAGAACCGGTCCTGACCCGGGGTACCGAACAGGTACAGCACCAGGTCGGTGCCCAGGCCGATGCGCCCGAAGTCCATGGCGACCGTCGTGGTGGTCTTGGCCTCGGCGCTGCCCACGTTGTCGACGTCCTCGGCCACCCTCGTCATCGCCGCTTCGGTCGTCAGCGGGTCGATCTCGGAGATCGACCCCACGAACGTCGTCTTGCCGACGGCGAACCCGCCGGCGACGACGATCTTGACCGGCATCGGCGCCGCACCGGCGCCTCCGGCAGAGCCGTGGTTGTCAGAGGGCTTGGAGGCCATCGAGCACCCTTTCGAGGAGTTTCAGATCCGGACGGTCGCCGGCGGGACGTGGACGGTTGAATTCCACGAGCCCCTCTTCGGTCATGTCACCGATGAGGACCCGGGCGACGCCCAGTGGGACGTGCAGATAGGCGGAGATCTCCGCCACCGACAAGGGGGTGTGGCACATGTCGACGATCCGGGCGCGCTCCATCGTCAGGCGCGGCGCGGCCGACTCCCCCTTCTTGGTGGTGACGACGATCGTCTCCAGGGGGATGTCGGTGGTCGAGCGGGTCCGCCCGCCGGTGATGGCGTAGGGTCTGACCCGGAGTCGGCCGGTGGTGTGGTCGTCTGGTGGTGTCATTGTGGCAGTGCCCCTTGCAGCTCGGCCCGGAGCTCGGGAGTGAGCACCGAACCACAACGCTCGACGAGGACCGCCATCTCGTAGCCGACGAGTCCCACGTCGCAGCTCGAATCAGCCAGCACCGTCAACGACGATCCGTCGCTGATCCCGGTGACGAAGAGAAACGAATGCTCCATCTCGATGATCACCTGCGTGACCGCCCCACCTCCGAAGCGGCCCGCCGCGCCGTAGGCGAGACCGATCAGACCCGAGGCGACCGCGGCGAAGCGATCCGCGCCATCGCGGTCCATGCCGGCGGACACGGCCATCGGCAGCCCGTCGGACGACACGACCACGGCGTCCTGGACGCCCGCGACGCGGTCGACGAAGTTCGCGACGAGCCAGTTGATGTTGCGTGCGTCACTGGAGAGTTCGGACATCTACCCACCGTCCTTGGGGGTCAGGCCATCGGGGCTCGGGGACTCGTCGGCGTCGCGGCCCTTCTGCATACCGCTCCGATAACGGGAAAGCATCGATCGTACCTCGTCGGGCGAACGTCGGTTCTGCGTGGCCGCCCGTTCCCCGTCGCCTCCAGGAACGGCACGCTGGGCACCGGCACTGCGCGGCACCCGCTTGGTGAGCCCGCTGGACGTCGCCACCGGCTCGGGACTGGTCGGCGCTGGCTCGGAGGCCGTGGGGGCGGTCGGAGCCGGGGCACGGGGTGGCGCCCCGTTGTCTGCCGCCGGCTGCGCCGGCGGGGTGGCCCGCGGGGTCCGCTTGGGGATCGACTCGGTGGACGGCGGGGCTGGGGAAGGTGGCGCCACCGGGGGTGCCCCGGTCCCCGCGGGCGTCTTGGGCCGGCGCCGCGGCGGCGTCGCGGGTTCGGTGCGCTCGGCGACCGCCGGAGGCGCCTGGGCGGCAGGTGCCGTCGGCGCGGGTCGGGCGTCGCGGTCGGTGAGCGCGGCGGGTTCGGTGGCGGTCCGGGGCTGATCGGTGATCAGCGACGGGGGCAGCGACACCATCGCGGTGGTGCCACCCGAGGGCGAGGGCATGAGCCGCACCGCGATTCCGAAACGGGCGGCGAGTCGACCGATCACGATGAAACCGAGCGACCGTGACAGCGCAAGACCGACCAAGGGGGGCCGGGCGAGGAGATCGTTGGCCTCGGCCAATGCGTCGGGGGCCATCCCGATACCGTGGTCGGTGACCGAGATGACGTACCCCTCGGCCTTGGTGCGGTGGCCCACGACCTCGACACGGGTGTCCGGCGGCGAGAAGTTCGTGGCGTTCTCCATCAACTCCGAGAGCAGGTGCGCGATGTCCAGCGCGGCGTTGGACGCCACGAGCACCTCGTCGAACTGGAGCATGTCGATGCGGGCGAAGTCCTCGACCTCGCCGACCGCGGCCCGAACCACGTCGGCCAGGGGCACCGGCTTGCCCCGGCGACGGCTCGGTTCGGCACCGGCGAGCACCAGCAGCGACTCCGCGTTCCGCCGCATCCGGGTCGCGAGGTGGTCCAGCTTGAACAGGTTTTCGAGCTGGTCCGGGTCCTCCTCGGCCGATTCGAGCTGGTCGATGAACTCGATCTGACGATCGAGGAGGCCCTGGTTGCGGCGCGCCAGGTTGATGAACATGTCGCCGATGCCCTTGCGCAGCAACTGGGCCTGTTCGGTGGCGACCTCGACGGCCACGCCCTGGATGCGGTTGAACGCGGTGGCGAGCTGACCGATCTCGTCGGTTCCGCTCACGTCGATCTCGCTGAAGGACGAGGTCAGGTAGCTCACGTCCTCCTCAGCCGGGTTCTTCAGTGAGTCGACCAGCCGGGGAAGCTGTTCATGGGAGAGCCGGTCTGCGGCACCGGTCAGTCGGTTCAGGCGCTGGGTGATCGACCGGGAAATCCAGATCGCGGCGGCGATGGCGATGGCGATCCCCAGGCCGCCCGCGAGCACGTAGAACCGGGCGGCACGCACCGCGTCGGCCCGGCTGGCCTCGATCTGGGCGCTGGTCCGGTCGGTGAGGTCGGTCGTCGCCCCCGAGAGCTGGTCCGCGTAGACCTGCACCTCTTCGATGGGCACCGCGGCGGACGGGAAGTCGATCTCGGTGAGCGGCGCCTCGAAGGAGTTCCCGCTCATGGCCTGCTGGGTCGACCAGTCGACGGTCATCACCGTGTCGAGGGTGGCAGGCACGGTGATGTTGCGGTTGAAGTACGTCTTGATCGGGCTCGAACCGCCGGCGACCCGGGTCAGCACCGCGTCGGCCTTGTCCTGGTCGACGGCCTGGTTGTACACGAGTACCTGGTTGCTGGTGTCCCGTGCCTCGGGTCCACTCCACATCCCCGGGCCCTCAGCCTGGGTGGGGATCGCCATCGTGGCCAACGCGGTGGTCTGCAGGTTGTAGTCCAGCAGCGAGGTGAGCTGCTCGAGGGGCAGCACGACCTCGGGACTGGAGGTCAGACCCGCGAGGGTCTGGACGTAGTCGACGAAGTGGATGATCGTGGCGTTGCGGTAGTTCGCGAGCTGATCGGGCCACTCGGAGGCGGGCTGGTCGCGATAGCCGGTGAAGCTGGTCAGGGTGGCCTCGAGCGTCTCGTACGCGCTGGTCACGTCGGTGTCGGCGCTGGTCAGGTCCAGCTTCTCGTTGGCGGTCTTGAACGCCTCGATCGCCTCGTCGGTGACGGCCTGGGTCTCCTCTGGGATCCGCGCGGCCGTGGGATCGCCCCCCGCGCGCGACACGGACACGACCCCCTGGATCATCTCGAGTTCCATCGCCTCGACCAGTTCGGCGGTGGCCGCCGCAGCCGCGATGATGTCCTCGTCGACCGTGGCCCGTTCGGCGGTCGCGTTGCGTTCACCGAAGCCGATGACCGCGAAGATCAGGAGGGCCGCCACCGGAAACAGCAGCAGCGCGATGAGTTTGGTCCGGATCTTGAGGTTGTTGAGCTTGTCGAGCACGCCTTGCTGTCTCCTCACACCCCGGTGTGACACCCGAGAGTGCCGCTCGCAGGGCCCGAAATACCGTCTCGCGCTGGTGCCCTCCATTCGGCTGTCTCCGGACAACCTTGAGGAAGGCAGCGCCCTGGCCGGCAGAATCGGGCCAAACGAACTACACCCCGGCCTTCGCGGGGTAGCGCCCAGGATCCTAGTCTCTCCGGGCTTTCCGGAGTGTCACCGCGAGGTGCGGACCCGGTGCCGCCGTGGCGCCCGCGTGGTCAGCTACCTTGGTGCTCCATGACCACGATCGTCGAAGCCGACGCGGGCGTGCCGGCCGGGGGTGACAAGGTGTCCGAGGGACCAGCACAACTATCCGGGAGCCTCGACGGATTTGAGCTCGCCGAGCTGTTCGAGCTGTTCACGGCGACGGCCTCGACGGGGCGCCTCACCTTCAGTGAGCCGGTGGGCGCCACCCTGTGGATCACCGATGGTCAGATCTCCTACGGCACCTCTCCGGGGACCCCCCAGCCCCGTGAACTGCTCGAGCGCCAGGGCATCGCCACTCCCGAACAGTTCGACGGCGCGGTGGCGGCCACCTCGGAAACCCAGGTGCTCCACGAGATCCTCACCGACCTGTTCGACGTCGACGCCGACCGGGTCGCTGCGGTGGCGCGAGAGCAGATCATCACCACCGCGTTCGAGGTGGTGGCCGTGGGCGCCGAGTCCTTCGAGTTCCACACCGGCCAGACCGACCCGCTCGGCGCGGCCATCCGTATGGGGCACACCGAGGTCCTCACCGAAGCCGAACGACGCCGGGACGAGTGGCGTCGCATCGCCGAGCTGATCCCCTCCACCGGGATCATCCCCGCCTTGAGCGCGGAACTCCCCGGGGGCAGGGACGGCATCACGATCACCGCCGACGAGTGGCAGATTCTCGCCCAGCTCGACGGGCGCCGCAGCGCAGCGGACGTCATCGGCGTGCTCGGCCAGAGCGCGTTCGAGGTGTGCGGCGTGCTCTATGAGCTGCTCCGGGCCGGCACCATCGAGGTCGTCGGCCATGCCGACGACGTCGACGATCAGGATCTGTGAACGCCGTCCCCGAGGACCCCACCGCCGGGCTCCGGGCGTTCCTGGACGCAGCGCCGGCGCCCTGGCACGCGGTCCAAGCCGCCGTGGAGCTGCTCGAGGCGGCCGGGTTCACCGATGCCGATCGGTCCGCGGTTCACCCGGAGCAGGTCCAGCGCCATTACGTGCGACGCGACGGATCGCTCGTGGCCTACCAGGCCGGGGCGGGGGTGGCAGCCGACACCCCGGTCCGGATCGCAGCGGCCCACACCGACAGTCCCGGGTTTCGGATCAAGCCCCGGCCCGAGTCGGTCTCGGCGGGCTGTGTGCGTCTGGGGGTCGAGGTCTACGGCGGACCGCTGCTCAACTCTTGGCTCGACCGGGATCTGGGCCTGGCGGGCACCGTGCTGGTGGGCCGGGGTGCCGACCTGGAGATCCGTCCGGTCATCGACCGTGACCCGGTGCTGCGGATTCCCCAACTGGCCATCCACCTGGACCGCGGCGTCAACGATCAGGGCCTCAAGTTGGACCGCCAGCAGCACCTGCAGCTCCTGTGGAGTCTGGAGGACTCCACAGGATCGTTCACGGACCACGTCGCCGAGCTGGCCGGGGTGGCCCCCGCCGAGGTGCGCGCGTGGGAACTTGCGCCCTTCGATCTGACGCCTGCCCGAATCTGCGGGCGGAACGGTGAGCTGTTGGCCTCGGCGCGCCTCGACGACCTGCTGTCGTGCCACGCGGCCATCGCGGGGCTCATCGACGCGTCACCGGTCGACGAGGTGATCGCCGTGGTGGCCCTGGTCGACCACGAGGAGGTGGGCAGCGTCTCGGCGACCGGCGCGAACGGCCGGTTCCTGGCCGGCGTGCTGGACCGGATCACCACCGGCCTGGCCGCGGGACGCGACGAGGCCGGTGCGCTGGCCTCCGGTTCGCATGCGCTGTCCCTGGACATGGCCCATGCCACCCACCCCAATTTCGCCGAGCGTCACGATCCGATCCATCCGATCCGCCTGAACGGCGGCCCGGTCATCAAGTACAACGCCCAGCAGCGGTACGCCACCAGCCTGCGGAGCATCGCACCGTTCCTGGCCGCCTGTGACGCGGCCGACGTGACGGTTCAGGAGTTCGTGTCCCACTCGGAGATGCCCTGTGGGTCGACCATCGGACCTGCCATGTCCGCCGATCTCGCTCTGCCGGTCGTCGATGTGGGGGTGGCCCAACTGGCGATGCACTCGGTGCGCGAGGTGTGCGGAAGTGGTGACCACGAACGACTGCGTCGGGTGCTGACCCGGTATCTGACCCACGCGTGAACACCACGGTCCGGCTCCGCCGTTGGCAGCAGCGCGCCCTGACGCGACTGGAGGCCCACACGGGACCCGACTTCCTGGCCGTGGCCACACCCGGCGCGGGCAAGACCACCTTCGCGTTGGTGGCGCTGCGCCAACAGATGGCCGCGCACCCGGGGCGGACGGTGGTCGTCGTCGCGCCCACCGCGCATCTCAAGACCCAATGGGTCCACGCCGCGGCGGACTTCGGGCTGGCCCTCGAGGACCGGTGGCGGCCCGGAGATGGCCCCCTCCCCGCCGACCTGCACGGTCTGGTGACCACCTACCAGCAGGTCGCCGCTTCGGCCCACGCGATCGCACCGCTGGCCGCCGAGGGCCTGGTCGTGCTCGACGAGATCCACCACGCCGGTGACGAGCGTGCCTGGGGCCAGGGCATCCGCGACGCCTTCGCGGGCGCGGCGTGGCGCCTCGCGTTGTCGGGCACGCCGTTCCGCTCGGACTCCCACGCCATCCCCTTCGTCCGCTACGCGCTCGACGAGGCGATCCCCGATTTCGAGTACGACTACGGCGACGCCCTGGCAGACGGCGGGGTCATCAGAGGGGTCGAGTTCCCTGCGTTGGACGGCGACATGGAATGGATCGACGCCGATGGGGCCCGGCGACAGGCCTCCTTCGCGGACACGCTCGCCACGACCCTGGCTTCCCAGCGGCTCCGGACCGCGTTGTCGCCCCAGGGTCGGTGGCTTCCCGCGGTCCTCGACGCGGCCCAGAACCGGCTGGTGGCGTTGCGTCGCCGTCGAGCCGACGCCGGCGGGCTGGTGATCGCCACCGACCAGGACCATGCACGGGCCATCGGCGAACTGCTCCGTCACCGCCACGGCGTCGCCGCGGTCGTGGCGACCTCGGACGACCCGGAGGCTTCGGCCCGCATCGCCCGGTTCGCCACGTCGAGCGATCCGTGGCTGGTGGCGGTCCGGATGGTGTCGGAGGGGGTCGACATCCCCCGCCTCGCCGTCGGGGTGTACGCCACGACGACCACGACCGAGCTGTTCTTCCGTCAGGCGGTGGGTCGGTTGGTTCGCGCCCGCGCCGACGACGACGGTCTCGTGGCGACGATGTACCTGCCGGCGGACCGGCGCCTGCAGGCGCACGCGGAACGCATCGCCCGGGTGCGGCGGCATCGGCTCGTCGCTGCCTCCCGACGGCGGGTCGCCGACGACCCCGATCCTGCCGGCGACGAGCATCGTGAGGAGCAGATGTCACTGTTCGCGGCCGTTTCCGCCACCCCGCTGGGCGCGGTGGACACGGCCCGGACCGGCCCCACCCCCGACTGGACGGGCCGCGGCAACGGGGGCGACGAAGGCTGGGTGGTCGAGCTTCCGCCGCTTCCCCGGGCGGGGCCGGGGACCGACCGGGTCCGAGGCGGTGCGGTGACCGGCGCAACGTCGGGTCGCCGGCGTGACCAGCTTCGGCGGCTGAACGCGGCCCGTGCCGCCGACCTGGTCCGTCACGCGAACCTTTCGCACGCGCAGGTGAACGCGGAACTCAACCGCCTGGCCGGGGTCGGGCGGATCGCCGACGCCACCGAAGCACAGCTCCAACGTCGCCTGCACGAAGCAGAACGCTGGCTGCGACGATGATCACCCGGTGCGGTCGCTGGGCCAGTTCGGCTGCAACAGATGCCACTGCTCGGGAGCCTGGCGGATCAGCGCCTCGAGGCGGTGCGCCAGGTCCTGGGTGATCCGGGCCACGTCTTCGCGCAGGCGGCCCTGCCGGGACACGTCCACCAGATCGTCGACGACGAAGCGGTGGCGGTCCCCTTCGAAGAAGGTCGCCGCGGTCACCAGCGGTGCGCCGGTCCGCAGTGCCAGGGTGGCGGGACCCCCGGGCAGGGTCGTGGTCTCGCCGAAGAAGTCGACCTCGATCCCGTCGCCGGCCAGGTCCCGGTCACAGACCAGGCACACCACCCGGTTCTCGCGCAGCGCCTTGACGCACGCGGTGCCCGCGCCGGGACCCAACGGGTGGATCTCCATGCCCAGGTCGTTGCGGAACGACAGGAACCACTCCCCCAGCTCCTCGGGCTCCAGGGCTTCGGCGACCGCGGTGACCGGGATGTCGTGGACCACCGCCAGCCAGAACGCCGCCCATTCCCAGCCGCCCAGGTGCGGCAGGGCCACGATGACCCCGTTGCCCTCGGCCAGTGCCTGGGTGACGACCTCGAAGCCGGTGATCGTCACCCCGGCGTCGATCTGTTCCGCGGACAGGTCCGGGAGGCGGAACGACTCGATCCAGTAGCGCACGTACGACGAGAACACCTCGCGGACGATCTCGTCGACCGCCGCGGGCGCCAGATCGGGCCCGTAGATCCGCCGGACGTTGCGTTCGACCTGGGCACGCCGGCTGTCCAGGGCGGCCGCTGCGAGGTGTCCCACGGTGCGTTCGACCAGGGGCAGCGATCGCCGGGGAAGGCGTCGCACGAGCGCCGAGGCGGCGCGCACTCCGGTGAGCGCGAGCGGTTCGGAACCGAGCCCGGACGGGGTCACGACGACGGAGGAGACGCGTCGAGGCCGATCAGGGCAACGAGCCCGAGGACCGACGACGACCGGCGCGGTCCAGACTGCGCCGACGTCCGCGCCGTGCCGTGCGGCGCGGCCGGGGAACCGAGGCCTGCCGCCAGACCTTGACGAAGCGCTGCACCGCGGTCACCGCGGTGAGGACCAGCATGACCCACAGCACACCGATCAGCAGGTTCGAGAACAGCAGCCCGAACGCCAGAGCGATCATGCGTTCGGCTCGCTCCATGAGCCCGCCCCGGGCGTCGAAGCCCAACGCATCGGCCTTTGCGCGTTCATAGGAGATCAGCATCGAAAGGCCCAGGACCGCCATGGGCAGCAGGGCGATCCGCCCTCCGTGTCCCGTGGCCAGGAACCACGCCACCCCACCCAGCAGCAGCGCATCGGTCAGCCGATCGGCGACCGAATCGAAGAACGCGCCCCGGGGTGAGGCGGTGCCCGAGGCCTTGGCGACCGCACCGTCGAGCACGTCGGGTACCGCGGTCAGCACCAGCAGCAGCAGTCCCAGGCGCAGGGCACCGGCACCGATGGCGACGGCTGCGCCCAGCGCCATCGCGATGCCGAACGCGGTCAGGTGATCGGCACGGATGCCGGTTCGCTGCAGGTTCGATCCGATGGGTCGAAGGCGCTGCTCCGCCTGCGCTCGGAAATGGCCGTCGAACATCGTGGGACTCCTCGGGGGAACCGCTCCAGCCTACCGCGCCACTCCCCGGTAACCATGGTCCCCCAGCGATGGTTCAGCCGGGTTCGGGCGGGATGCTCAGGCCCCCTGGTCTCCGAGACGCCAGTCGATCGAGGACCCGGACTCGGGGTTGGGCTCCACCAGGAGGTCCAGGACCTCACCGTCGATCCCGTCGACCAGCACCAGGCCACGGTGGCGGGGCGGGTCCTCTGCGGAGTACCACAGGATCCGCCAGGTGGGACGCGAGGACCATCCCCGCCAGCCCATCTGGGCCGACGCGTGGCCCATGGGCCGTTGCACGGCGGTTGCCGCGATCAGCAGGGCCGCCTCCTCGTCGACGTCGAGGCGCCGTCCCGTGGCGAACGAATAGATCCCGAAGGCCACGAGCAGCACCCCCGCAAGGGCCATTCCGGCATTCAGCATCACCGGGTCGTGCCCGGCACGCATCCCCCAGGCGGCGATCGAGGCGGCGCCGAAGAGCACGTAGAGCACCCCGGGGATCCGCCGGCGCCGGTTGTCGGCGAACACGTTGGGGCCCGGTTCGGCGGGGGCGGCCTCCTCGGTGGGATCGGCGGCGGATTCGACCTCGTCGGGTCGGCCGGCGCTCACCGCTGATCGTCCAGGGGCCAGGCGTCGCGGAGCTTCTCCCAGGTGAGATCGAGCGGTTCGGGAAGCACCCGGGTCTCGGCGATCGAGGTCATGAAGTTCGAATCGGCCACCCAGCGGGGCAGGACGTGGACGTGCAGGTGGTCGGGCACGCCGGCGCCGGCTCCCCGGCCCAGGTTCGCGCCGACGTTCACCCCGTCGGGCCGGTAGGCGGTCTTGACCGCGACCACCGCGTCACGCACCCCGGCCCACAGATCACGGTGTTCGTCGGGTTCGAGGCCCTCCAGGTCGGGCACGGCGCGGATCGGCAGCACCATCAGGTGGCCGCTGCTGTAGGGGTACGCGTTCAGAATGGCGAAGGAATGCTCGCTCCGCCACAGGATGTGGGTGACCTCGTCGGGCTCTCCCGACTCGTAGATCCGTTGGAACAGCGAACGGCCCTCGGCGTCGGGGGCCAGAGCCCGGCCACCGCCGTCGGTCACGGTGGACATGTAGGTGGTCCGCCACCCGGCCCAGATGCGCTCGATGCTCACGAGGCGGACGCCGCCACCTGTGGCCCGCCTGCGCGTTGGGCGATCTCGGTCTGTACCGCCGACACGAACTCGGCGACGGGAACGTCGCGTTCTACTTCACCGCCGCGGGGGTTCACCCCGAGGGTGTCGTTGGCGACGTCGTCGTCTCCGACGACCAGCACGTAGGGGATCTTCTCGGTCTTCGCCTTTCGGATGCGGTTGCCGAGCTTCTCGTCGGCCGGGTCCACGTCGACCCGAATCCCCGCGGCCTGCAGGCGTTGCTGCACCCGGGTCGCGTAGTCACCGTGGTCGTCACGGACCGGCAGCACCCGGGCCTGCACCGGCGCCAACCAGGTGGGAAACGCACCGGCGTAGTGCTCCAGGAGCACCCCGAAGAACCGCTCCACCGACCCGAAGAGCGCCCGATGGATCATGATCGGCCGCTGGCGCGAACCGTCGGCGGCCACGAACTCGAGGCCGAAACGCTCGGGGGTGGTGAAGTCCGCTTGGATCGTGGAGAGCTGCCAGGTCCGCCCGATCGCGTCGCGCACGTCGATGTCGATCTTGGGCCCGTAGAACGCACCGGCGCCTTCGTCGACGGTGTAGGGCAGCCCTTCGCGTTCCAGCGCCGAACGCAGGGCTGCGGCCGCGTGGTCCCAGTGTTCGTCGGTTCCCAGCGACTTGGATTCTGGGCGCGTCGACAGCTTGGCTTCGAAGTCGTCGAAGCCGTAGGTCCGCAGCACGCTCAGGATGAACTCCAGCAGCGACGCGATCTCGTCGACGACCTGATCGGGTTGGCAGAAGATGTGGCTGTCGTCCTGGGTGAAGCCGCGGATCCGGAGCAACCCGTGCAGGGTCCCCGAGCGCTCGTAGCGGTACACCGTGCCCAGCTCGTACAGGCGCAGGGGAAGCTCCCGGTAGGAGCGTTGGCGGCTCTGGTAGACCAGCACGTGCATGGGGCAGTTCATCGGCTTGGGGTAGTACTCGCCGTTGTCGAGCTCCATGGGCGGGTACATGTCGTCGTGGTAGTGCGCCAGGTGCCCGGAGGTCTCGAAGAGCTTGCCGTTCGCGAGGTGCGGGGTGTACACGAACTCGTAGCCGCCCTCGACGTGGCGGGCGCGGCTGTAGTCCTCCATCTCCTTGCGGATGATCCCGCCCCGGGGATGCCAGATCGCCAGCCCGGCACCCAGCTCGTTGGGAAACGAGATCAGGTCCAGTTCGGTGCCGAGTTTGCGGTGGTCCCGCGCCGCGGCCTCCTCGAGCTGGTGCAGGTGGGCCTCCAGGTCGGCGCGGGTCGCCCAGGCCGTGCCGTAGATGCGTTGCAGCATCGGCCGGTGCTCGTCACCCCGCCAGTAGGCACCCGCGACCCGCATCAGCTTGAAGTGCCCCAGAAAACGACTCGTGTCGGGCACGTGCGGGCCCCGGCACAGGTCGATGAAGCCGTCGTAGCCGGGGAACTGCCGGGGTTGCTTGGGTTCGGGGGGCGGGTTCTCGTAGGTGCGGACCCGGCCCGGCTCGGTCGCCGAGGTGGGATCCTCGCCGTCGATGATCTCGAGCTTGAAGGGGTGCTCGGCGAACACCTCGCGTGCCGCGTCGTCGGGCAGCTCGTCGCGCACGAAGGGCTGGGCTTCGGCGATGATCTCGCGCATGCGGGCCTCGATGCGTTCCAGGTCCTCGGGGCCGAAGGTGCCCGGCGTGCCGTCGGGGCCGTCGGGGAGCCGGAAGTCGTAGTAGAAGCCGTTCTCCACCGGAGGGCCGATCGCGAAGGTCGCGCCCGGGTACAGGTCGAGCACCGCCTGGGCCAGGACGTGCGCGGTGGAGTGGCGGATGGTGAACAGCCCCCGGTCGCTCTGCGCGGTGTGCACCGTCACCCGGTCGCCGTCGCGCAGGGTCACATCGAGGTCGTGTTCGACGCCGTCGACCTCGGCGATCACGGCGTCGGCGGCCAGGCGCCGGCCGATGTCCGCTGCGAGATCGGCCGCCGTGGCCCCGTCGGGAAGTCGTCGTTCGGACCCGTCTGGCAGCGTGATCGTCGGCATCAGGCAAGCATCGTAGTTTGAGGCCCCGCCGGATCCGTTTTCGGTTCGGGCGCCTGGGCCGGAAGCTCAGGCGGTGGCGGCCTGGGCGAGGGAGGATTCCACGAGTGGGGGTCCCTCGGCGACCTTCGCGGTGTGGGCCACGACCAGGGCGCGGTCCGATCGGGTGGCGTACCGGTCGATGTATTCCTGGCCCGTCAGGGTCCGGATCTCGAACATCAACTCGTCGGTGATCTCCCGGAGCACCATGTGGTCGTCGCTCCGTCCTGCGTATCGGGTCACCGAGATGGGACGGCCGAAGGTGATCGACACCGGGCGGAACAGGCGCGGGAACCGGGCCTCGGGTGGCATGACCTCCCGGGAGCCCCGGATGCCCACCGGGATCAGCGGCGCACCGGTGCGCAGCGCGAGGCGCGCCGGGCCGGTGTGGCCCCGGAACAGTTGGCCGGTGCGGGATCGCGTGCCTTCCGGATAGATGCCGAAGTACTCGCCCGCCTCGATCAGCCGGGTCGCCGCGGCCAGCGCGCGTTCGGAGGCGTTGCCCCCGGCGCGGTCGATCGGGATCATGCCCAACGCCGGGAACAGCTTGCGGGTCTTCCAGTCGTCGAGGTACTCGGCTTTGCCCACATAGGTGACGCGTCGGGGCAGCGCGAGCGGCATGAAGAACGAATCGAGCACCGAGGTGTGGTTCGGGCAGAAGATCGCCGCGCCGTGTTCGGGGACGTTCTCCTGTCCGGTGAAATGGAAGTCCCACAGGAACCGGAAGGTCGGCTCGAGCACGCTCCGAGCCACCCGGTAGAGCTGTCCGACTTCCCGTTCGGCCACGACGTTCCTCTCACAGGTGAGACCCGAGCACGAATGCTAGCCGACCGCGCCCTGCCCAGGAAGGGGTCCCTCACCCGTCGGTCAGCCGGTGGCGCGGTCCAGGTCGATGCCCAACAGTGCGGTGGCTCCGGCGATGCCCGCTCCCCCGTCCGCGGCCTCGTCGATCGCCGCCAGCGCGCCCGGCGTGTCCAGGTCGTCGTCCAGCGCCGCTCGAACCGTGTCGGTCACCTCACGGTCCTCGGTGGGTTCCGCGGCGCTCCAGC
Organism: uncultured Iamiaceae bacterium; assembly: GCA_964449375.1. GTDB lineage: Bacteria > Actinomycetota > Acidimicrobiia > Acidimicrobiales > Iamiaceae > JAFDWI01. The sequence continues at coordinate 59,413 of CAYVAS010000007.1, forward strand.
TGCGATGCCGGTCGACCGCCCGGTCGAGGACCGCCTCGGACCACTCCCATTCGGTGCGGTAGTGGGCGTCCAACAGGGCGGTCCTGATGATCGCCGGGTCCACCCGGGCGCGCAGGTCCGACACGAACACGAGGTTGCCGAGCGACTTGGACATCTTGGCTCCGTCCATGCGGACCATCGCCTGATGGAGCCAGTGGCGAACGAAGGGCTTACCCGTGGCGGCCTCGGCTTGGGCGGTCTCGCACTCATGGTGCGGGAAGATCAGATCCGCGCCACCCCCGTGGAGGTCGATCGTCTCGCCGAGTTCGCGCAGCGCCAGCGTCGAACACTCCACGTGCCACCCGGGCCGACCCGGTCCCCACCGCGAATCCCAGGCGGGTTCGTCTGGCAGGCTGGGTTGCCAGAGGACGAAGTCCAGCGGATCCCGCTTGTTCGGGTCGTCGGGGTTGCCGCCCCGCTCGGCGGCCAGTTCGAGCATGGTGGCGCGATCCAGGTGCGAGACCTTGCCGAAGTCCGGGTAGCTGGACACGTCGAAGTAGACCGCGCCACCCGACTGGTAGGCGTGGCCCGAGTCCAGCACGTCACCGATGAAGCGACGGATGTCGGGGATGGCCGAGGTGGCCCGAGGTTCGGACCAGACCTCCAGCATGCCCAGGGCGGCCATGTCCGCGTCGAAACGGTCGATCTCGCCGGCGGCGAGGTCCAGATAGTGCACACCCAGCTCACGGGCCTTGCGCAGCAGGTCGTCGTCGACGTCGGTGATGTTGCGCACGCACCGGGTCTGGTGGCCCCGGTCGCGCAGGCGTCGTTGCAGGATGTCGTAGGTCAGGTAGGTGGCCGCATGTCCCACGTGGGTGGCGTCATAGGGCGTGATGCCGCACACGTACATGGTGACCACCGGACCCGGGTCGAAGGGAACGACGCTTCCGCGGGCCGTGTCGTACAAGCGCATCGGCGCACCGGGACCATCCGGGTCCGATCGTGGCGGACCGTCCTGGCTCAACGCCGGTCGGCTCCGGGAGCGCCCTCCAGGCCGCTCAGCCTGATGGAGAGGTGGGCCTTGTAGCGGACGTTCATGCCGATGAGGACCGCGGTCAGTGCCTCGACCGCGCTCGCGGCGGTCAGGCGTCCGGCGTCGAGAGCCCGCATCCCCGGGATCGATCCGGCCAGTTCGATCACGGTCGCGGTCGCCTCGGGGTCGTCGGAACACACCAGAACGTCGCAATCCACCTCGGCGTCGAGGGTGCCCAGTTCACGCGCGGGAACGTGGTGGAACGCCGCCACGACCCGTGAGCGGGGAATCGTCGCCGCCACATCCGCGGCGACCGATCCCCGGGGTGGGACGAGCGCCTGGAACTCCTTGCCGACCCGGGTCAGCGCGTTGGCCATACAGATCACGATCTTGCCCTCGAGTGCCTCGGCCAACCCGGCCACCGTGGGCGCGGCGCCGTCCCAGGGGGTGGCAACCACGACCATTTCGGCCGCGGCCGCGCCGGCGTTGTCGGCGCCCTCGAGGCCGGAAAGGTCCCGGTCCGGCCAGGCGTCGACCAGCTCCTGACGGACCGCTTCGGCCCGGGCGGGGTCCCGGGACCCCAGGGTCACGCGGTGGCCCAGGTCACACAGGCGCGCGCCGAGCGCGCTGCCTGCCGGTCCGGTTGCTCCGAGAACTCCGATGTGCACGGGGGTCACCCTATTCGCCTCGTCCCGACTCGCGGAGAACCGCCTAGCCTGCTCCGGATAGTGGAGCCGGTGATCGACCTCGACGCCGTCACCGTGGAACGCGGGGAACGGGCACTTCTGGACGCCGTGACCTGGCAGGTGATCCCGGGTCAACACTGGGTGGTGCTCGGGCCCAACGGTTCCGGCAAGACGTCCCTGCTGCGCATCGCGTCGATGTACCTGCACCCGACCCGGGGGACGGTACGGGTCCTGGGTGAAACCCTGGGTAGTACCGACGTTCGGCGGCTCCGCGCCCGGATCGGGCTGGCCAGCCAGGCCCTCGCAGATCAGCTCCGGGGCGCACTGACGGCGCTGGAGGTGGTCGTGACCGGGCGCCACGGGGCCCTGGAGCCCTGGTGGCACACCTACACCGACGACGACCGTGCCAAGGCCGCTGCAGAACTGGCCCGTCTCGGGGTGGACCACCTGGCCGACCGCCGCTTCGGCACGTTGTCGGCGGGCGAACGCCAGCGGGTACAGCTCGCGCGCACCCTGATGGCCGACCCCGAGCTGTTGCTGCTCGACGAACCCGCCGCGGGCCTGGACCTGGGTGGCCGGGAGGAGTTGGTGGGTCGCCTGGGTGACCTGGCCGCCTCGGCGTCCGCTCCCCCGATCGTGTTGGTCACCCACCACACCGAAGAGATCCCGGAGCATTTCACCCACGCGCTCCTTCTGGCCCGGGGTGCGGTCACCGTCGCCGGTCCGATCGCCGAGGTGCTCACCGACGCGACCCTGTCGGCGACCTTCGGGCTGGATCTGCAGGTCGGTCACCACGGCGGTCGCTGGTGGACCCGGGCGCGCCGATGAATCCCGGGACCTAGGTCTTCGGTTGCAGGGGGAACCGGCGGAGCAGTTCCTGGCGGCCGCGACGGATCTCCTCCCGCAGGATCGGCGCCAGCACCGGTGCGAACCGCGAGCCGCCGTAGTGCAGATTCATCGACAGGCGCGTGCCCTCGGCCATCGGCTCGACCCGTGCCTGGAGCGACCAGGGCGCATGGTCGCGCCTCGGATCCTCGATGCGCTCGAAGCGCACGAGGGCCGGTCGCTGGTCGACCACCCGCACCATCCGGAGCCGTTTGGCTCTGGCGAAGGGACCGACCCGGCCGCGCAGGTCCACGATCCAGGACCCGCGCGGGTCGCGCTCGGGCCCGCTCTGGGCTTCGGCACGGGCGACGATGGCGAGCCACCCCGGATAATTCGCCAGGTCGGCCACCAGGTCGTAGAGCGCTTCGGGTTCGGCTCCGGTGAGGGCGGTCTCGGAGATCTCCATGGTCCCCGGAGAGTCTTGCCGCGGCGTGCCGGAGCTGGCCATTGCTGGTTCAGACACCACCGGCGTCGAGGAGGGTGAGCAGCTCGGCCTTGCGGCGCATGAAGGAGGGTTCGGTGATGAGCGTATGGGGTCGGGGCCGGGGATCGTCCACGACGGTGTCGCCGATGATCCGCCCTGGCCGGTCCGAGAGCACCACCACCCGGTCCGAGAGCACCAGGGCCTCCTCCACGTCGTGGGTGACGAACAGGATCGTGTGGGGCTCGGAGGCGAGCACCTCCTGGAGCCATCGGTGCATGCGTCGACGGGTGATCGCGTCCAATGCGCCGAACGGTTCGTCCAGGAGCAGGAGTCGCCGACCGGTGAGCACGGTGCGGAGCAGCGCGAGGCGTTGCCGCATGCCTCCGGAGAGCTCATGGGGCCAGGCGTCCTCGTAGCCTGCCAACCCGAAGGTGTCGAACAGTTCGCGGGCCCGCTCCCGCGAGGCGGCCCGGTCCCGGCCGTGGATGTCGGCGGCCAGCACGGCGTTGTCCAGACACGTCCGCCACGGCAGGAGCCGGTCGTGCTGGGGCATGAACCCGGCGTGGCCGGGTTCGGTGGGCAACGGAGCCCCGTCGAGCCGGATGGATCCTTCCGACGGGGCCAGGACGCCCGCGATGGCGCGCAGCAGGGTGCTCTTGCCACAACCGGAGGGTCCGACCACGCTCACGAAGGCACCTTCGGGTACCTCCAGGTGCTCCACCTCGAGCACGGGCGCGCCGTCGTAGCGGTGGACGAGCCCGTCGATCTGCAGCACCCGTGGCTCAGTCGGTGCCGGGGAGGAACCGGTTGGTGAAGGCGGCGTCGACATCCAGTCCGGCGTCGATGATTCCGTTGTCCTCGAAGAATGCCACGAAGCGCTCCCACACGGCCGGGTCCTGGTGGCCCCAGCGTTCGGGGTCGTCGGTGTAGCGGGTCGACAGGTACTCCATGCTCAGTCCCACCAGTTCCGGGTCCAGGCCCTCCGCGCCTTCGAGGAGAGCGTTCGCGGCAAGGGCGGGGTCGGCCATCGCGGCGCGGTAGCCCCGGGCGGTGGCCTCCATGAAGTCCTCGACCAGCACGGGATCGTCGGCGATGATCGCCTCGCTGGTCACCAGGATGGGGGTGTACCAGTCGGGGATGCAGTCGAGGTGGTCGGCGAAGCTGATGCGGGCGATCTCCAGGCCGTCGATGTCGCGCAGGCGGATCACGTCCCAGGCGTCGAAGACCCACACCGTGTCGAAATGTCCCGAGGTGAGCCCCTGGCGGTAGTCCGAGTCACCGACGAGGGTGAAGGTCACCGCGTCGGGATCGCCGCCGTCGCAGGCGACCAGCGCGTCGACGAGTGCCTCCTCGAAGGACGCGCCGTACGCGCCGTAGGTGTGCCCGGCCAGGTCGGCGGGGCGGTCGATGCCCGTCGATTCGAGGCTGATGAGGCTGGAGGTGTTGTGCTGGATGATTCCGGCCAACGAGACCACGGGGACCCCTTCGGCCCGGGCGGTCACGAGTTGTTCACCCGCGCTGATTCCGAAGTCGACCGTGCCGGCGGCGACCGCCTGGTTGGGATCCGAGGTCGCTCCTGGCTGCAGGAACGTCACGTCGAGCCCGGCGTCCCGGTAGAAGCCTTCGGCTTTGGCCAGGTACATGCCCGCGTGGTTGGTGTTGGGTGACCAGTCGAGCATCACCTGGACCTTCCGGGTGGCGCCCGGGGCGTCGCCCCCGTCGGCGGCGTCGTCGCCGCTGCCACAGCCCGCGACGAGCACTGCCAGCGCCACCAGGGCTGCCAGGACGCCGGCTCGGGGCCGGCCGGCGCGACGGAAGGCGGTCAGGGGGTGGATCACAGATGTCCTCCGATCTGGTTGCGGTCCGAATGGTCGTGCTCCTGCCAGGGCGTGAGCTGCCGGCCGATCCACCCCACGAGGGTGAACAGGACGACGCTCACCACGGCGATGACCGCCACGCCGGCGATCATGCGGTCGGTGCGGTAGGAGCGGTGGGCCTGGTCGATGAAGATGCCCAGCCCCGAGGTGCCGCCCACGTATTCGCCGATCACGGCGTTGCCCACCGCGTAGGCGGCGGCGATGCGGACCCCGGCCACCACGCCTCCCAACGATGCGGGGATGCGGACGTGGCGCAGTTCGTCGATGCGGGTCGCGCCGAAGGAACGCACCAGCTCGACGTGTTCTGGGTCCGCGCCGGCCATGCCGGCCACGGCTGCCACCGCCACGGGAAAGAAGCAGATCAGCGCGACCAACACCACCTTGGGGGTGATGCCGTAACCGAACCAGATCGCCACCAGAGGGGCGAGCACGATGATGGGGATGGTCTGAGAGGTGACCACCAGGGGCCACACCGCACGTCGGATCGCGGGCACCAGCGCGATCACCAGCGCGACGCCGAGGCCTGCCGCCGTGCCGATCGCAAGGCCCAGCACCGCTTCGGTGAGCGTGGTGAGCGCGTGGGAGGCCAGCGCGCTCCGGCCACTCCATGCGGCGGAGCCCACCTCGGTGGGCGCGGGCATGATCCAGGGGGCCACGTCGCCCAGTCGGACCCAACCCTGCCAGAGGATCAACAACGCGACGATGCTGCCGAGGGGCGCCGCGACCGTGGCGAGACGCTGCTTCACTGGTCGCGGTACCGGTCGGTGAGGCTCGCCATGGTGGCCGGGTCGTCATCGGTCTGTTCGAAGACCTTGACGACCGAGATGCACTTGGTCGCTCCGGCGGCGAGACAGGTCTCGTGGACCTTTCTGAGCAGCGGCCACACCTGGTCGGGTTCGCCCTCGATCGAGGTGCCGACGGGGCCGACCTCGTAGGCCAGCCCGGAGCGGCGGATCACCTCGATGGCGTCGTGGACGTGGGCGTAGGGAACCTCGGGGGTCCCGGCGGGGCTGGGGATGCACTGGATCTCGGCGATCACGGTGGACTTCGGCGCTTCGGAGCTCATGGGTGCGGACCTCCACAGGCGAGCAGACGGGGCACGGCGTCGGGCTGGATGACGAGCACCCGGCCGGACTCGACGCTCACCGTGGCCGGTGGCGCCGCGAGCCGGTTGCTGATGCCGCGGGTGCGTCGGGGCACCAGGGTCTCGTGGTGCAGTTCGAAACGCATCCCGCGGGTGGCCACGCCCGTGGCCTGGTCGTCGACGGGGATCAGCGACACCACCTCACCGGGCGGACCATCCACCACCACGGATTGGTCAGGCGCGGCCACCCGGACCACGGCGTCGCCCAACAGCGCGGTGGTGCGGAAATCGGCGAGCTCCGGGCCTGCCAGCACGCCGATGTTGGCCAGGGCGTGATCGAGGCGTCCGCCGTGGCCGCCCACGACGAGCAGGTCGCCGAAGTCGTCTCCGGCACGCGTGCGTGTCAGGCGGGCGGCGAGTTCGATGTCGGTCGATTCCTTGTCGCGCGGATGGCGGTGGACCCGGGTGCCGGCGCGGTCGAGCGCGGCCACCTCGGCGTCGGTGAGCGAGTCGAGGTCACCGACCACCTCGGTCACCGGCACCCCTTCGGCGAGCGCGTGCAGGGCGCCACCGTCGGCGGCGATGACCAGGGCTCCGGGAGCCACGAGCCGACCCCAACCGCGACGTGGCGGATCTCCGTCGACCACGATCACCGACGCGAAGTTCGCTTCGGTGTCCGGTTCACGAATTGGAGGCTTCATGGCGCTTCCCTTCGCTGGCATTACCCAGATCAGGTGGAAGGGTCGGCGTCGCGGTCCTCGGACGCCCTCTCAGCCCGGCTGTCCCGAGCTCCCCTGCAGTGGTCTGTCAGTGTAGACGACGAAGGTCGTCTCAGCGACTCCCGGCCAGCAGGTCCCGGGCGATGTGGGTCACCTGGATCTCGTCGGTGCCGGCGTAGATCTGGAAGACCTTGGCGTCTCGGGCGAGCTGTTCGACCCGGAACTCGGACATGTAACCGTTGCCGCCGAGAAGCTGGACCGCCTCCATCGCCACCTCGCTGGCGGCCTGAGCGGCGTACAGCTTCATCGCGGACGCCTCCGCCAGGGTGAGCGACTTGCCGGCCGCGGACATCTCGATGTGGCGGAACACCAGGTTCTGCACGTTCAGACGCGCCACCTCCATCTTGGCGAGCTTGAGCTGCACGAGCTGGAAGTCCCCGATGGGTTTCCCCCAAAGGGTTCGGTCGCGGGCGTAGTCCACCGAGATCTTCAGGCACTCCTCGATCACCCCGAGCGACATCGCCGCCACCCCGGAACGTTCGGTGGTGAAGTTGGACTTGGCGCTCTGTCGTCCCTTGCCCGAGGTGTCCTCGGCACCGCCGAGCAGGCGGTCCCGCCCGAGCCGGATGTCGTCGAAGAACAACTCACCGGTGGGCGAGGAATGCAGCCCCATCTTGCGCATCGGTTTGGTCTGGGTCAGACCCTCCATCCCGGAATCGAGGATGAAGGTGAGCACCGGACGGTCTCTGATGTCGGTGCCGTCGCCCTCATCGAGCTTGGCGTAGACGACGAGCGTGTCGGCGTAGGGGCCGTTGGTGATGAAGGTCTTGTTGCCGTTGAGGATGTACTCGTCACCGTCGCGACGCACCGTGGTCCGCATGCCACCCAGCGCATCGGAACCCGAATTGGGTTCGGTGATGGCCCAGGCGCCCACCTTCTCCATCGTGAGCAGCTCGGCGCCCCAGCGTTCCTTCTGCTCGATGGTGCCGCTCTTCATGATCGTGCCGGCGGCCAGTCCGAAGCTCACGCCCATCGCGGTGACGATGCCCGGGCAGTAGCGGCACAGCTCGATGATCGGGATCATCGTCATCGCGGCCGAACCGCCGTCGCCACCGGTGCGCTCGGGCTTTTCGGGTGGGTCCTCGCCTCGAACTTCGGCCTCGGCGACCGCCTTGTCGAAGGCGATCTGTTTGGCGAAGCGGTCGCGGGCCATGGCGTCCATGCCGAAGGTGGCGTACATCTTGCGGACGATGTCGTACGGCGGCATGTCGCCGTGCTCGAGCTCGTCGATGTGGGGCACGACCTCGTCGGCGATGAAGCCCCGGATCGCGTCGCGGAGCATCAGTTGCTCGTCGGACCATTCGAACACGTGTCGTCTACTCCCTGGGATGGACATCGGCGGTGCTGCGATCGCCGCCGGGCGGTGCCGCGAACCGTAGGCGACGGCGCGGACCGGGTAAAACATCCGGTGACCCAACCGGCGACCAGGACCACCGATTCGACATGCAACCATCGTTCACCGGCCGGTCGGTTCTCGTCACCGGCGGCGGCTCAGGGATCGGACGGGCGACCGCGCGGCGCTTCGCCGCCCAGGGAGCGCAGGTCCGGATCGGCGACGTCGACGAGGCGGGCATGGCCGAGACCGTCCGGGGCGCCGCGGGCATCACCGCGACCCGCCTGGACGTCTCCGACGAAGATTCGGTGCGCGCCTTCGTCGACGGCGCGATCGCCGACCACGGCGACCTCGACGTGGTCGTCAACCTGGCGGGGATCCTGCATTTCGAGAACTCCCATGCGGTGCAGCTCGCGGACTTTCAGAGGATCATCGACGTCAACCTGACCGGGACCTTCCTGGTGTGCCGCGCCGCGCTGGCCGCGATGGTCGACCCGGACCGCGCCGGTACGGGCGGGGTCATCATCAACACCGCCTCGACGGCCGCGCACATCGGCCAGGCCTGGTCGGCCGCCTACTGCGCCTCCAAGGGAGCGATCCTGTCGCTCACCCGGGCCCTGGCGGTGGAGTACGCCGGGCGCGGGATCCGGGTCAACTCGATCTCCCCCGGTGCGATCGACACGCCGATCATGGGCGCGTTCGCCTTTCCCGAGGGCGCGGACCGCTCCCTGCTGGCCCGCACCATGCCCCTCGACGCCGCCGGCACTCCCGACGAGGTCGCCGCGGCCATCACCTACCTGGCCAGCGACGAGGCCCGCTACCTCAAGGGCGCCGACCTGCGCATCGACGGCGCCACCACCGCCTGAACCGGCCCGTCATGGCGTACGGTGTCGTGGATGCCATCGCCCCGGACCCGCCAGACGGTCGCCGCCGCGCTGATCCTGGTCCTGGCGCTGGCCGGTTGCAGCCGTACCGTGCCGGAGGCGTCCCCGGGATCCACGGCGCCGAACCAGGGCACCGTCGACGCCGCGCAACTGGACTGGCAGAGCTGCGAATCCGACTTCGAGTGCGCCACCCTCGAGGTGCCCCTGTCCTGGGACGATCCGGACGGGGACACGATCGAGCTGGCGTTGATCCGAAAGCCGGCCTCCGGATCGGATCCGGTCGGCTCGTTGCTGATGAACCCGGGCGGACCGGGAGAACCGGGCACGCAGTTTCTGCCGATGTTCCTGCAGACGGGCACCTTTCCCTCCGAACTGCTCGACCGGTTCCACCTGGTGTCCTGGGATCCCCGGGGCACGGGTGACTCCGCGGGGATCACCTGTCTGACCGAGAGCGATTTCACCGATCCCGAACCTCTGATCTACCCGCCCTCGGCCACGGTGCGGGCCGAATTGGAGGCCGAGTTCGAGGACCAGCTCCAGCGGTGCCTGGATGAGCACGGCGAGGTGATCGCCGAGGTGGGTACCTCGGCGACCGTCGCCGACCTCGACGCGATCCGGGCCGCCGTGGGCGACGATGCGCTCACCTATGTGGGCTTCAGCTACGGCACCACGATCGGCCTGGAGTACCTGCGGACCTTCCCCGACCGGGTTCGTGCCGTGGTCCTCGACGGCGTGGCGTTGCCGGGCACCGACCCGGTCACCAGCACCAAGGATCAGATGGCTTCCTTCGAGGACAACATCAACCGCTTCCTCGACGAGTGCGCCGCCGATTCCTCCTGCCGGTTCGGTGGGGAGGATCCGCGGGCGACGCTGCTGGCGTTCCTGGACCGGCTGGCCGGCGGCGAACGGATCGAGGCGTCCTATTCACTTCCCGACGAGTCCGGTGTCCGCCACGACCGGGAGGGCACCCTCGGGCATGTCGAAGCGGTCACCGGGATCGCCGCCGCGCTGTACCAGGAGGCGACCTGGACGCTGTTGCGCAGCGGCCTGACGATGGCGACCCGCGCCGACAACCCCGACGGGGGCACCCTGCTCATGCTCCGTGACCTGCTCACGGGCCGCCAACTGGACGGCACCTGGAACCATTCGACCGAAGCCCGCCAGGCGATCAACTGCGCGGATCAGACCGAGCGTGCCGACACGCTCTTCGGCGATCCCGAACGCATCGAGGAATGGGCCGCCGAGATGCCGGTGTTCGGAGCCTTCGGAGCCGCGGGCCTGCCCGGCTGCCATGGTTGGCCCGAGGCGCAGGACCCGCTCGAGGAGCTCAGCCCGTCGCAGTTCACGGGCGTGCCCGGTGTGCTCGTGGTCAACAGCACCGGCGACGCGGCCACCCCCTATGCCAACGCGACCGAGGCGGTGGAGGTCCTTCCCGAGGCGGAACTGCTCACCTGGGAAGGCGACGACCACACGTCCTTCGGCAGCGGCCACGCCTGTATCGACGACGTGGTCGTGGCGTACCTGTTGGACCGCACGTTGCCCGCGCCCGGGACGCGCTGCGGTCCCGGGGACTGAGCCGACGACTTCTTCCGAGTCGGCGACCGACGGCTTCAGATCTTCATGAGGTCGGCGAGGCGCTCCTGGGCCTCGACACACTCGTTCACCAGGTCCATCACGACCTGACCGGTGGGCTGGACCCGCTTGGCCCGTCCGATGATCTGGCCGGCCGGGTTGAAGTTCACGTCCTTGGCCTGCTCAGGGTAGGCGTGGCCGCGGCGGACCGCGTCGGAGGTCACCATGAATTGCAGGGGCATCCCCAGGGGTTCGGGGTTCTCCGGGTTCTCCCAGGCGTCGGTCCAGGCGTTGCGCAGCATCCGGCAGGGCTTGCCGGTCCAGGCCCGCGAACGCACCGTGTCACGGGACCCGGCGGCCAGGTAGCTCTCCATCTGGCCCGGCGGGATGTCGGCCTCGGCCACGGTGAGCCACAACGACCCGGTCCACACTCCCTCGGCGCCCATGGCCAGCGCCGCGGCCATCTGCCGGCCGGTCCCCACCCCGCCGGCGGCCAGCACCGGCAGGGGAGCGACCTCGTCGATCACCTCGGGCCAGAGCACCATGGAGCCGACCTCGCCGGTGTGCCCTCCGCCCTCGGTGCCCTGGGCGATGATGACATCGACCCCGCCGTCCGCGTGGTTCCGGGCCTGGTGTGCGGACCCGCACAGCGCGGCGACCAGCCGCCCGGATTCGTGGATCTCCTCCACGATGTCCGCCGGCGGGGTGCCCAGGGCGTTCGCGATCAACTTGACGTTGGGGTGCCGCAGCGCTTCGAGTACCTGGGGGGTGGCGGTGGCCTCGGTCCAGCCGATCAACTCACGGTTGGGCACGTCGTCGGGCATCTCGGGCACGCCGTGGTCGCTGAGCAGCTTGGCGGCGAACCGGCGGTGCTCGTCGGGGATCATGTCGGCGAGCATCTTCTCGAGCTTGCCCGGGTCGAGTTCGCCCATGCCTTCGTAACGACCGGGGATGACGATGTCCACGCCGTAGGGGGCGTCGCCGATGTGTTCGTCGATCCAGTCGAGTTCGGTGGCGAGCTGTTCGGGGGTGAACCCGACGGCGCCCAGCACCCCGAAGCCGCCGGCCTTGGAGACCTCGACCACGACGTCGCGGGTGTGGCTGAAGGCGAAGATGGGGAACTCGATGCCGAGCTTCCTGGCGAGATCGGTCTGCATGGTTCGATGCTCCTGTGTCGGGGGACGGCCGGCCCGGTCAGGCCGAGAGTTTGACGGGCATCTCCTTGATGCCGTTGACGAAATCGGAACGGAACCGCTTGGGCGGTCCGGCGTACTCGGCTTCGGGGAAGCGTCGGAGCAGCTCCCGCAGCATCGTTCTGATCTCGAGTCGGGCCAGATTGGCGCCCAGACAGAAGTGGGTACCGCCCCCGCCGAAGCTGACGTGGTCGTTGGGGCTGCGGTGGATGTCGAAGGTGTCCGGATCGGTGAACACCGCTTCGTCCCGGTTCGCGGAGTGGTAGTAGATCACGACCTTGTCGCCCTCGGCGATGTCGGTGTCGCGGATCCGGGTCGGTCGGGTGGTGGTGCGCCGGAAGTTGTGGATCGAACCGTTCCAACGCAGGAACTCCTCGGTCGCGGTGTTCCAGAGGTCGTCGTCGTCGACGTTGGCGGCCAGTTCCCGCCGGGCGTCGGGATGTTCGATGAGCGCCATCATGGCGTGGCTGATCAGATTGCGGGTGGTCTCGTTGCCCGCCACGCACAACAGCACGAAGAACAGGTTGAGTTCCTGGTCGCCGAGTCGGTCGCCGTCGACCTCGGCGTGGACGAGGGTGGACATGATGTCGTCGCGGGGTCGGGCCCGCCGATCGGCCGCGATGGCGTCGCAGTAGGCGTAGATCTCGGTCTGGGCGACCATCTGGTCCTCCTCGCTGGGCGAGAAGTCCGGGTCCTGGCCGCC